>DATMUG010000228.1:0-6652 GCA_035563915.1 Pseudomonas sp.
GGCAGCTCCTACAGGGGGAGCAATCAGCTCAGGTATCCGTCGGCCCGCAACAGGGTTTCCAGGCAATGCTCGGTGATGTGGTAGAAGTCCTTGAGCTCCTGGATCCTCCCCAACAGTCGAGTCGGATCAACCGGCTCGGCGCGCTTGACCGCCAGGATCATCTTGTTCTTGTTGGTGTGGTCCAGTGAGATGAACTCGAACACCTTGGTTTCATAACCGCAGGCTTCGAGAAACAGCGCACGCAGGGTGTCGGTGACCATTTCCGCCTGCTGGCCCAGGTGCAGACCGTATTGCAGCATCGGCTTGAGCAGCGACGGGCTCTGGATCTGCAGGCGGATCTGCTTGTGGCAGCACGGCGAGCACATGATGATCGACGCCCCGGAACGGATGCCGGTGTGAATCGCATAGTCGGTGGCGATGTCGCAGGCATGCAGCGCGATCATCACTTCCAGTTCGCTCGGCGCCACGCTGCGCACGTCGCCACACTTGAACACCAGCCCCGGATGCTCAAGCTTGGCCGCCGCCGTGTTGCACAGGGTCACCATGTCTTCGCGCAGTTCGACACCGGTCACTTCGCCTTCGGCCTTCAAGGTGTTGCGCAGGTAATCATGGATGGCGAAGGTCAGGTAGCCCTTGCCCGAACCGAAGTCCGCCACCCGCACCGGCTTGTCCAGCGCCAGTGGCGACGACGTCAGCGCATGGCTGAATACCTCAATGAACTTGTTGATCTGCTTCCACTTGCGCGACATCGCCGGGATCAGCTCGTGCTTGTGGTTAGTCACGCCCAGGTCGGCGAGAAATGGCCGGCTCAAATCCAGGAAGCGGGTTTTCTCGCGGTTGTGCTCGGCGGACGGCGCTTCACGCAATTGCTGGGGTTTGCTCTTGAACAGCGAACTCTTGCCCTTCTTGCTGTATTCGAGCTGGGCTTCGTCGGTCAATGCCAGCAAATGTGCATTTTTGAACGACGCCGGCAGCATCCCGGCAATCGTTGCCACGCCCTCGGCCACAGGCAGGTTCTTGGTGATATCGCGGGTCTTATAGCGATAGACGAAGGACAGGCAAGGTTGGGCCTTGACCGTCACCGGCTTGATGATGATCCGCTGAAGGTCCGCTTCATCGCCTGCGTATTTGGCCAGCACCAGTTTGATAAAGGCATTTTCATCGAGGCTGGTTTGCAGCATTTCGATGAACTGGGCGTGATGATCCGGCGCGAGGCTGGCGGGAGTAGCGGTAGCAGACATGGAAAAACGGCCTCAGGGCGGGGCAAATCGGGAATGGCGGGTATTTTAGGGGGGATAGGGTGCGAGGGCACGGGTAATTTCCCGAACGGTGCAGATCAAATGTGGGAGCGGGCTTGCTCGCGAATGCGTCGTGTCAGTCGACATCAATACTGCCTGACATGCCTCTTTCGCGAGCAAGCCCGCTCCCACAGGGTTCAGTGGTCAGGAAACAGGTTCAGCCCAGGACCACCAACCGGTTCGGCAATTCATTGCGCACATGGGTCACCGGCACATGCACCTTGAGCAATTCACCACAGGCCTCGACGCAGCTGACGAAGCCCTGCAACGTCTGCCCCTGCCGCACCTGCCGGGTAAACGCCGCGACGATGGCGTCCCAGTTCTTGTTGTCCAGCCGACTGGAAATGCCCTCATCCACGAGGATTTCCACATAACGCTCCGCCTCAGAGACGAAAATCAGCATGCCGGTGCTGCCCACCGTGTGATGCAGGTTCTGCTCGAGGAACTGCCGGCGCGCCAGGTTCGAGGCGCGCCAGTGGCGCACCGAGCGCGGGATCAGGTGGGTGGTGATTGTCGGCAACCGGAACACCAGGCACAGGACGATGAAGCTGATCCATTGCACCAGCAGCAGGCTGTGCAGGGTCAACCAGCCGGTCAGGTAATGCACGATGCCCGGTATCACCAGCGCCAGCAGGCTGGCCCAGAGCAGCGGGATGTACGCGTAGTCGTCGGCGCGGGCCGCGAGCACGGTGACCAGTTCCGCGTCGGTGTCGCGCTCGACCCGGGCAATCGCCTCGGCGACTTTGCGTTGTTCGTGTTCAGTCAGTAATGCCATGTCGTGAAGTGCCTGCTCATTTTTGTTGTTACCAGCCGCCGGACGACCCACCGCCCCCGAAACTGCCTCCGCCGCCGCTGAAGCCCCCGCCTCCACCGCCGCCAAAACCGCCACCGCCCAGACCGCCACCGAAACCGCCTGAGCCTCCCGAACCGCCGCGACCGGCGGGAAGGATACCGAGCATCTGGCCGACAAACACCGTCAGGATGAACAACACCAAAAACACGAACAACCCCGGATGCCGCGAGACGAAATCGTCTTCGGGATCCCCGCTGGACTCATACACCGTCGACGGTTCGTCCAGAGGATTGCCACCCAACACCACCAGCATTGCCGCCACGCCGTCGCTGATGCCCTTGCTGTAATGGCCGGCCTTGAACGCCGGGGTGATGACCTGATGGATGATGACCGAACTCTGCGCGTCGGTCAGGCGATCTTCCAGGCCATAGCCCACTTCAATCCGCAATTTGCGCTCGTCACGGGCGACGATCAGCAAGGCACCGTTGTTCTTGTCTTTCTGGCCGATACCCCAATAGCGACCCAATTGAAAGCCGAAATCGGCAATGTCGGTGCCCTGCAAGTCCGGCAAGGTGACCACCACCAGCTGCTCACCCGTGGCTTTCTCGTGG
Organism: Pseudomonas sp.; assembly: GCA_035563915.1. Taxonomy (GTDB): domain Bacteria; phylum Pseudomonadota; class Gammaproteobacteria; order Pseudomonadales; family Pseudomonadaceae; genus Aquipseudomonas. The sequence continues at coordinate 2,703 of DATMUG010000228.1, forward strand.
GCCTGAAGCTGTTGCGTCAGCTGATCGCGCACCGATGGCTCGATCATCTGGGCGCTGTCCACCACCCGCCCGGTCAACGCCGGGAATTTCAATTCGGCCTGAGCCGCCAGGGCCAATACCCACAGCAACACCATCAGGCCCATCTTCATCACGCGCATTTGGCAACCTCATTGATGCACCGAACCCCGTGTAGGAGCTGCCGAAGGCTGCGATCTTTTGATCTTGATCTTTCGAGATCGCTGGAAATCAAGATCTAAAGATCGCAGCCTTCGGCAGCTACTACAGGGTTATGCACCCGCAATCATGTCCATCATGACCTTCAGAACTTCACTTCTGGCGGTTTTTCCGAGCCCGGCGTGGCCTCGAACGTCTCGCGAACCGGCAGATTGCTGTACATCACGCTGTGCCACAGGCGACCGGGGAACGTGCGGATCTCGGTGTTGTACTTCTGCACCGCCAGGATGAAATCGCGCCGGGCCACGCTGATCCGGTTTTCGGTGCCTTCAAGCTGCGATTGCAGGGCCAGGAAGTTCTGGTTGGCCTTGAGGTCCGGATAGCGCTCGGACACCACCATCAGGCGGCTCAAGGCGCCACTGAGTTGATCCTGGGCTTGCTGGTACTGCTTGAGCATCGAAGGGTTGTCCAGGGTGGAGGCGTGACCTGGATCGAAGTGGCTTTGGCCCGGGCCTCAATGACGGCCGTCAGGGTGTCTTTTTCATGGGCGGCGTAACCCTTGACGGTTTCCACCAGGTTGGGAATCAGGTCGGCGCGCCGCTGATACTGGTTCTGCACCTGACCCCAGGCGGCCTTGGCCTGCTCATCGAGGGTCGGGATATTGTTGATGCCGCAGGCGGTCAGCAACGTGGCCAACACCAGCAGCGTGGCGACTTGCAGCCGCGAGCGGTAGGACTGTGGAACATTCATCAGAGTGATACTCCATTCACATTTCATGGAAAAAACAACCGGTGATCCCCTCGACGGGCTCTTGGGGCATAATCCGCCGCGCCACTGGATTGCATCGGGACAATGGGCTAAAAGATGCCCTGCGCAAAAAACATCCGGCAGGCAGTTGCCGTTTTTCGGCTGCCGTATCTGGATAACCCCCGAACAACAATAGACGCTCCCTAACTTTTGGCTGACCGGCGCCTCAAACGCCGTTTGGGCCCTTGAGAAAACTATTCATGAAGAAGCTGTGTTTGCTGGGCCTGCTCGTCAGCCTGGCCAGTCATCACGTATTGGCCGCTACGACCCCCCCGCCGCTGGAAAACAAGGACGCCTTCATCAGCAACCTGATGAAGCAGATGACCCTCGATGAAAAAATCGGCCAGTTGCGCCTGATCAGCATCGGCCCGGAAATGCCCCGGGAGCTGATTCGCAAGGAAATCGCCGCCGGCAACATCGGCGGCACGTTCAACTCGATCACCCGCCCGGAAAACCGTCCGATGCAGGACGCTGCCATGCGCAGCCGCCTGAAGATCCCGATGTTCTTCGCCTATGACGTGATCCACGGCCACCGCACCATTTTCCCGATCCCGCTGGCCCTGGCCTCGAGCTGGGATATGGACGCCATCGGCCTGTCCGGGCGCATTGCCGCCAAGGAAGCGGCTTCCGACAGCCTCGACATCACCTTCGCGCCGATGGTCGACATCTCCCGCGACCCGCGTTGGGGCCGCACCTCCGAAGGCTTCGGCGAAGACACCTACCTGGTGTCGCGCATTGCCGGGGTGATGGTCAAGGCGTTCCAGGGGACCGGCGCCAATGCCGCCGACAGCATCATGGCCAGCGTCAAGCACTTTGCCCTGTACGGCGCGGTCGAGGGCGGTCGCGACTACAACGTCGTCGACATGAGCCCGGTCAAGATGTACCAGGACTACCTGCCGCCCTACCACGCCGCCATCGAGGCCGGTGCCGGCGGGGTGATGGTTGCGCTGAACTCGATCAACGGCGTGCCGGCCACCGCCAATACCTGGCTGATGAACGACCTGCTGCGCAAGGAATGGGGCTTCAAGGGCCTGGCCGTGAGCGATCACGGGGCGATTTTCGAGCTGATCAAGCACGGCGTGGCGGCTGACGGTCGGGAAGCGGCGAAGCTGGCGATCAAGGCCGGCATCCACATGAGCATGAACGACACCCTGTATGGCAAGGAGCTGCCGGGGCTGCTCAAGTCCGGCGAGATCCAGCAGAGCGACATCGACAACGCCGTGCGCGCGGTGCTGGACGCCAAGTACGACATGGGCCTGTTCAAGGACCCTTACCTGCGCATCGGCAAGGCCGAGGATGATCCGGCCGACACCTACGCCGACAGCCGCCTGCACCGTGCCGAGGCCCGTGACGTGGCCCGTCGCAGCCTGGTGCTGCTCAAGAACCACAACGAAACCCTGCCGCTGAAGAAAACCGCGAAAATCGCCCTGGTCGGTCCTCTGGCCAAGGCGCCGATCGACATGATGGGCAGTTGGGCTGCCGCCGGTCGTCCGGCTCAATCGGTGACGCTGTTCGATGGCATGAGCCATGCGATCGGTGACCAATCGACGCTGATCTACGCCCGTGGCGCCAACATCACCAGCGACCCGAAAATCCTCGGTTACCTGAACTTCCTCAACTTCGACGCCCCGGAAGTGGTCGATGACCCGCGCCCGGCCAACGTCCTGATCGATGAAGCGGTGAAAGCGGCCAAGGACGCCGACGTCGTGGTCGCCGCCGTGGGCGAATCCCGTGGCATGTCCCACGAATCGTCGAGCCGTACCGACCTGAACATCCCGCAAAACCAGCGTGAATTGATCCGCGCCCTCAAAGCCACTGGCAAACCGCTGGTACTGGTGCTGATGAACGGCCGTCCGCTGTCGATTCTCGAAGAGAACGAACAGGCCGACGCGATTCTGGAAACCTGGTTCAGCGGCACCGAAGGCGGCAATGCCATCGCTGACGTCCTGTTCGGCGACTACAACCCGTCGGGCAAACTGCCGATCACCATCCCGCGCTCGGTGGGCCAGATTCCGACCTACTACAACCACCTGACCATTGGCCGGCCGTTCACTCCGGGCAAACCGGGCAACTACACCTCGCAGTACTTCGATGACACCACAGGTCCCCTGTTCCCGTTCGGCTACGGCCTGAGCTACACCGACTTCAGCCTGAGCGACATGGCCCTGTCGTCGACCACGCTGAACAAGACCGGCAAGCTCGACGCCAGCGTCACGGTGAAAAACACCGGCAAGCGCGACGGCGAAACCGTGGTGCAACTGTACATCCAGGACGTGGCCGGCTCGATGATCCGCCCAATCAAGGAGCTGAAGAACTTCCAGAAGGTGATGATCAAGGCCGGCGAACAGAAAGTCGTGCACTTCACCATCACCGAGGACGACTTGAAGTTTTACAACGCCCAGCTCAAATACGCGGCGGAGCCGGGCAAGTTCAACGTGCAGATCGGCCTGGATTCCAGGGATGTGACGCAGCAGAGTTTTGAGCTGCTGTAACCCTGCAAACACTGCAAAAACCTGTGGGAGCTGGCTTGCCAGCGATGAGGCCTTCACATTCAACATCTCTGTTGACTGCATGGCCGCCATCGCTGGCAAGCCAGCTCCCACAATGTTTTAGGGTGTGACGACTATCCCCGTTTATCCAACAGATTCACCACCAACCGATCCACCCACCCCCACACCCGCTGCTTGACCCGCCGCCACAGCGGCCGGCGTCGCCATTCCTCCAGGCTGACTTCCTGGCTCAACGCAAAGTCGCGCTCGAAACTCGCCGCCACCGCCTGGGTCAGTCCGGGGTCCAGGGCTTCAAGATTGGCCTCGAGATTGAAGCGCAGATTCCAGTGATCGAAATTGCACGAGCCGATGCTCACCCAGTCGTCGATCAGGACCATTTTCAGGTGCAGGAAACACGGCTGGTATTCGAAGATTTTCACCCCGGCCTTGAGCAGGCGCGGGTAGTAACGATGCCCGGCG
>DATMUG010000229.1:0-8847 GCA_035563915.1 Pseudomonas sp.
AAATGCTGAAAGACACACCGCATTCGCGAGCAAGCCCGCTCCCACATTTTGATCCCATTGCTCAGAAAAAATCGGGTCAGACCAGCGCTTTATCCAGCGCCTTCTCGATTTCCGCTTTGATCATGCCGCTCATGGCCGACATCATCAGGCCCAGTTCCACGTCGACCCGGATCGAATCGTCGGCCACATGCACCGCACCTTTCACGCCCGAGCGCTTGAGGTTCAGGGTGTCCCCGGACCATTGCGGCTGCAGGCCATACTGGTCAGAGAGTTTCTGCGCCAGCTTGTCGGCTTTCTCGCGCGCCGCTTCCTTGCCCAGGCTGTGGGTACGCTCAACACTGATATGGGCCATCGAATGACTCCTGAATTGTGAATGCTTGCTCGATGGTCTTGGCCGCCACTGCGGCAAAACGTCCCGAGGGTTGCCCATCTTACCTTTAGCCATTCCAAGACAAAGCATGTCATGGGGATTAGAATGTCGCGCATTCTCTCTTGGTGACAGCGATATGACTGATCAGCGCAAAGGCAGCGATGCCGAACCCACCACTCACTTCGGCTTCAAAAACGTTCCGGAAAGCCAGAAAGCGGAAAAAGTCGCTGAAGTTTTCCACTCGGTAGCCGCCAAGTACGACCTGATGAACGACCTCCTGTCGGGCGGCATGCACCGTCTGTGGAAGCGTTTCGCAATCGAACTGTCGGGCGTACGCGCCGGCAACCGCGTGCTCGACATCGCCGGTGGCACCGGCGATCTGACCCGCAAATTCTCGCACCTGGTAGGCCCCACCGGCCAGGTGGTGCTGGCTGACATCAACGAGTCCATGCTCAAGGTCGGCCGTGACCGTCTGCTGGACCTGGGCGTGGCCGGCAACGTTGAGTTCGTCCAGGCCGACGCGGAAAAACTGCCGTTCCCGGACAACCATTTCGACTGCGTGACCATCGCCTTCGGCCTGCGCAACGTGACGCACAAGGAAGACGCCCTGCGTTCGATGCTGCGCGTGCTCAAGCCCGGCGGCCGCCTGCTGGTGCTGGAGTTCTCCAAGCCCACCAACGCTCTGATGTCCAAGGCCTACGACGCCTACTCGTTCGCCTTCATGCCGTTGATGGGCAAGCTGATCACCAACGACTCGGAAAGCTATCGCTACCTGGCCGAATCGATCCGCATGCACCCCAACCAGGAAACCCTGAAGTCGATGATGGTCGAAGCCGGTTTCGACCGCGTGACCTATCACAACATGACCGCAGGCATCGTTGCCCTGCATCGCGGCATCAAACCCTGATGCTGCTCGCCGGGCTGCTCGCCAGCGTTGAACTCGGCCTGAACCGGGTGCTGCGTCTCGACAGCACGGCGCTGCCGCGGCTCGCGCATCTGAGCGGCAAGGTGATTGCCGTCGATTGCCGCAGCCCGGCCTTGCAACTGTTCATCCTGCCCAGCGATGAAGGCCTGATGCTCGCCTCCCAGTGGGAAACCGGCGCCGACTGCACCTTGCGTGCACCGGCTTCGAGCCTGTTGAAACTGGCGATGAGCAAGGACAAGACCGCGGTACTGCATGCCCCTGAAGTCGAGCTCGATGGCGACAGCGGCGTACTGCTGGAACTGGCGGCCACCCTTCAGGACCTTGAGCTGGACTGGGAGTACGAACTCTCGCGCTGGCTCGGCCCGGTCGCCACACAGCTGGTGAGTGGTCACCTGCGCAGCCGCGCGCGCTGGTACCAACAAGGATTTGCCAGCCTCAACCAGAACCTCGCCGAATACCTGGCCGAAGAATCACGCAGCCTCGTCGGCAAGCGCGAAGCCGAAGCCCGATTCAGTGAACTGGACCAGATCAAGCTCGATCTGGAACGACTCGAGGCGCGCTTCGAGCGCCTTTCCCGATCCCTCGACCCAAGCGATAACGCATGAAGCTGCTTGCCGTCCGCCGTCTGTTGCGCATCCAGCGCGTCGTGATCCGCTACCGCCTCGATGACCTGCTGTTCGACCTGCCGCTGCCCTGGTTCCTGCTGGTGCTGCGCTATGCCCTGCCGTGGCGCTGGTTCCCGCGCAAGACCCTGGACCTGAGCCGCGGCGCACGGTTGCGCCTGGCGCTGCAGGACCTCGGGCCGATTTTCATCAAGTTCGGGCAGATTCTGTCCACCCGTCGCGACCTGCTGCCTGAAGACATCGCCGACGAGCTGATGAAGTTGCAGGACCGCGTGCCGCCGTTCGACTCGCAAGTGTCGGTCAAGCTGATCGAAGACCAGCTGGGCAAGAAGATCAGCGAAGTGTTCAGCCGTTTCGACGTCGAACCCCTGGCCTCGGCCTCGGTGGCGCAGGTCCATGCCGCGCAGCTGAAAACCGGCGAAGAAGTGGTGGTCAAGGTGATCCGCCCAGGCCTCAAGCCGGTGATTGCCCAGGATCTGGCGTGGCTGTTCATCCTCGCCCGCGCCGCCGAAAAGGTCTCGGCCGACGCGCGTTTGCTGCACCCGGTCGACGTGGTCAGCGACTACGAAAAAACCATCTACGACGAACTCGACCTGCTGCGCGAGGCGGCCAACGCCAGCCAGCTCAAGCGCAACTTCGAAGGCTCGCCGCTGCTCTACGTGCCGCAGGTCTATTGGGCCTGGTGCCGGCCGAAAGTGCTGGTGATGGAGCGCATCTACGGGATTCAGGTGACTGACCTGGCCACCCTGGCCGACCAGCGCACCGACATGAAAATGCTCGCCGAGCGCGGCGTGGAAATCTTCTTCACCCAGGTGTTCCGCGACAGTTTCTTCCATGCCGACATGCACCCCGGCAACATCTTCGTCAGCACCGTGAGTCCGTGGAGCCCGCAATACATTGCGATCGACTGCGGCATCGTCGGCAGCCTGACCCCGGAGGACCAGGACTATCTGGCCCGCAACCTGTTCGCCTTCTTCAAGCGCGACTACCGCCGCGTGGCGCAGTTGCACATCGATTCGGGCTGGGTGCCGGCGGAAACCAAACTCAACGAATTCGAAGCGGCGATCCGTACCGTCTGCGAGCCGATTTTCGAAAAGCCGTTGAAGGATATTTCCTTCGGCCAGGTGCTGATGCGCCTGTTCCAGACCGCGCGCCGCTTCAACATGGAAGTGCAGCCGCAGCTTGTTCTGTTGCAGAAAACCTTGTTGAACATTGAAGGCCTGGGCCGCCAGCTGTACCCGGACCTCGACCTGTGGAACACCGCTCAGCCGTTCCTCGAGCGCTGGATGCGTGAGCGGGTCAGCCCCAAGGCCCTGTTCGGCAACGTGCAGAGCCAGATCGAACAGATCCCGCATCTGGCCAACATGACCCGCGATTTGCTCGAGCGCCTGTCCCAGCCTCACGCCAGCGACCCTCCACCACCCTGGCACCGTCGCCGCGACGACTGGTTCCTGCGCCTGTTGGGTACCGCCCATCTGGCCGGTGGCGCCATCCTCGCCGCGGGTGGACCGTTGAATCAGTTGGCTTATTGGCCCGCGGGAATCATGATGGCCGTCGGCTTGTATCTGGTCGTGCGCCGATAGCACGAATCAGCTGCAAGTTATAAGCTGCAAGCCTCAAGCGATGTTCATAGCACTCACGTTTAATTCACGCCTGTAGAGTTGCGTTGCACAATACGAAAGACCGAAGCGCACTGGCTTTTACTTGCAGCTTGAAGCTTGACGCTTGGAGCTGCTTCAGGAACCGAAGATGAAAAACTGGCTGGACGAGATCAAGTGGGACGCCGATGGCCTGGTGCCCGCGATTGCCCAGGATCACAAGACCGGGCGCGTCCTGATGATGGCCTGGATGAACCGTGAAGCACTGGAACTGACCGCCGCCGAGAACCGCGCCATCTACTGGTCGCGCTCCCGTGGCAAGCTGTGGCGCAAGGGCGAAGAGTCCGGCCACGTGCAGACCCTGCATGAGATGCGCCTGGATTGCGATGCTGACGTCATCATTCTGATGGTCGAGCAGATCGGTGACATTGCCTGCCATACCGGCCGCCAAAGCTGCTTCTATCGCGTCTTCGAGAACGGTGACTGGAAAACCGTCGACCCGGTTCTGAAGGACCCGCACGCCATCTACTGCGCAGGACACAAACATGAGTGACACGCTGAACCGTCTGGCACAGGTACTGGAAGAGCGCAAAGGCGCCGCCGCCGACAGCTCGTATGTCGCCAGCCTGTACCACAAGGGCTTGAACAAGATTCTGGAAAAAGTCGGCGAAGAGTCGGTCGAAACCATCATTGCCGCCAAGGATGCCGCCGTCAGCGGCGACTGCAGCGATGTGATCTACGAAACCGCCGATTTGTGGTTCCACAGCATGGTCATGCTCGCCCAATTGGGGCAGCATCCACAGGCTGTACTCGATGAACTGGACCGTCGCTTCGGTCTCTCCGGACACGTAGAGAAAGCCTCGCGTCCGTCCGCCTGAACAATTATTAGAGAGGAGCAGCACCATGGGTATTTTTGACTGGAAACACTGGATCGTCATCCTGGTGGTTGTCGTGCTGGTGTTCGGCACCAAGAAACTGAAAAACCTCGGCACCGACGTCGGCGAATCGATCAAGGGCTTCCGCAAGGCCATGAACGATGACGAAAAGCCAGCCGACCCGAATGCGACCCCGGCCCAACCGGTTCCCCCTGTCCAGCCACAGACCACACAGTCCGTGAACCAGCCGCACACCATCGACGTGCAGGCGCAGAAAGTCGAAGAGCCGATCCGCAAAGACGTGTGAGCACTGACTAATGTTTGGTATCAGCTTCTCTGAACTGCTGCTCGTTGGCCTCGTGGCCCTGCTGGTGCTGGGTCCCGAGCGCTTGCCACACGCAGCGCGCACCGCCGGCCTGTGGGTCGGGCGTCTGAAGCGCAGCTTCAATGCGATCAAACAGGAAGTTGAACGTGAAATTGGTGCCGACGAAATTCGTCGGCAACTGCACAACGAACACATTCTGTCGCTGGAGCAGGAGGCGCGGAAGATTTTCACGCCGACCCAGCAGGAGCCGACACCGGTTACGCCTGAGGCAACGCCTGCCGTAGTGGCACCTGCCGCCGAAGCGGCGCCTGTCACAACGCCACCTGCTGTTGCAGCGACACCGGTTGATTCTGTAACAACTGCAGCACCGGCGGCTGCGCCTGTCGCTCCAGCCCCTCAAGACCCCACACTGCCGCCGCGAGCCCCATGAGCGATCTCCCAGAAAACGACCAGCACATGCCGCTGGTTTCGCACCTCACCGAGTTGCGTACCCGTCTGCTGCGCTGCGTAGCGGCGGTGTTCATCATCTTCGCCGGGTTGTTCGCCTTCACCCAGCAGATCTACACCTTCGTCTCCACGCCGCTGCGCCAATACCTGCCAGCGGGTGCGACGATGATCGCCACCGATGTGTCGTCGCCCTTCCTGACGCCACTGAAGCTGACGATGATGGTCTCGCTGTTCCTGGCGATCCCGGTGATCCTGCATCAGATCTGGGGCTTCATCGCGCCGGGCCTGTACAAACACGAAAAACGCATCGCCGTGCCCCTGCTGGTATCGAGCATCATCCTGTTTTACGCCGGTATGGCCTTCGCCTACTTCCTGGTCTTCCCGCTGATCTTCAAATTCTTCGCCGCCGCGACCCCGGCCGGCGTGGAAATGATGACCGACATCACCAGCTACCTCGATTTCGTGATGACATTGTTCTTCGCCTTCGGCGTGGCGTTCGAGATCCCGGTGGCCGTGGTGCTGCTGGTGTGGATCGGCGTGGTCGACGTCAAATACCTGAAGAAAATCCGCCCGTACGTGATCATCGGCTGCTTCGTGGTGGGCATGATCCTGACCCCGCCGGATATCTTCTCGCAAACGCTGCTGGCGGTGCCGATGTGGCTGCTGTTCGAGATCGGCGTGCTGTTTGGCGGCCTGATCAGCAAACGCGGCGAACATCCGGACGATCAGCCGGCTGACGACCACAACGACCAGCCGCCAGCGACCCAAGCGTGAACCTGCTGCTCCTTGAAGAGGCCGACTTCATTGCGGCCGACCGGGTGATCCTGCGTGATCGCCGGCTGACCCACATGCAGGAAGTCCACCGCTGTGAAGTCGGGGACAGCATGCGCGTCGGCCGGATCGGCGGCCTGATGGGCTCAGCCGAGGTGCTGCGCCTGGACGCCACCGAAGCAGAATTGCGAGTCACCCTCGACCAACCGCCGCCCGCCAAGCTGCCATTGACCCTGGTATTGGCCCTGCCACGCCCCAAAATGCTGCGCAGGGTGTTTCAGACTGTAGCGGCCATGGGAGTGCCGCGCATCGTGCTGGTGAACAGCTATCGCGTCGAGAAGAGCTTCTGGCAGACACCCTTTCTGGAGCCGGACGCGATTCGCGAACAGTTGATCCTCGGCCTCGAACAGGCCCGGGACAGCGTGCTGCCTGAAGTCCTCATCGAGAAGCGCTTCAAACCGTTCGTTGAAGACCGCCTGCCGGCCATCAGCGATGGCACCCTCGGTCTGGTCGGCCATCCGGGCAATTACCCGCCCTGCCCCCGCGCGCTGAATGAACCGGTGACCCTGGCCATCGGTCCCGAGGGTGGCTGGATTCCTTACGAAATTGACCTGCTCGGTAAATCCGGCCTGCAACCGGTGCAACTGGGCGAGCGCATCCTGCGCGTGGAAACCGCCGTCACCGCCTTGCTCGCACGCCTCTTCTAACGCCGGGCACGACTTCGGTGGCGAGGGAGCTTGCTCCCGCTTGGGCGCGTAGCGACCACCGCCTTTAACTGAGTCAACGGGATAAACGACTGCTTCGCAGCCGAGCGGGAGCAAGCTCCCGCGCCACAGGGATGTTTACCTGCTCCGTCCATCGGATGCCGCCTACAGAACCCCTATCTCCTGCCGATATACCCCCCATAAAACCAATGTGGCCCGGGAGAGTTAGCGCATGTACCAATGGATGGCCGATAAGCTGGGGAACGTAAGCGTCAATCGCAAGCTGGGCGTCGGTTTCGGTCTTGTTTTGCTGCTGACGTTATTGATCACCGTCACAGGCTGGAACGGCCTGAGCGAAGTCAGCCATCGCGGCGACAAATTGGGGCTCATTTCCGACATCAACGGAATGACCAAAGACCTGCGCATTGCGCGTCTGGATTATGAAATGCGTCGCGGCGAACAAGGCCCCGGTGCCGTCAACGACATGCTCGGCAAGCTCGACAGCAGCCTGCAGGCCGCTCGCCGGTTGATCGAACAACCCGCCGACATCGCGATGATTGACCAGCAACTGGCTGCAGTCAGTCAGTACAGGCAAGCCTTCGCCGCCATGACCCAGGCGGGAATGAATCGCGAAGACGCTCGCGGCAAACTCGGCGCCACCGCCGACAATGCCGTCGCCCGCGTCGCCGAAGTCGAAAAATCCATGTTGCAAGGCGACAGCGTTGCGCAATTCAACAGCGTGATCGACCTGAGCAAACTGATTCAGCAGGCGCGCTTCCAGGTGCGTGGCTACACCTACAGCGGCAAGGTCGAAGCCGAGCAGCCAGCACTGGACGCCATCGACAACGCCCTCAAGTACCTCGAGAGCCTGCCGTCGAAATTGCCGGAACAGCACATCGCCAACCTGCAACAGGCGACCGAGTCACTCAAGGCCTACCGCGCGGCGGTCAGCCAGTACCGTGACTCCCAGGTGGCCAGTGCCCAAGCGCTGAAAAACATGGCGACCCAAGGTCAGGTCCTGCTGGATGTCAGCAAGGTGCTCACCACGTCGCAAACCAACAAGCGCGACACCGACGTGGCACATGCCAAGAACATGCTGTTGCTGGCCACGGTTCTGGCACTGGTATTCGGCCTGTTCTCCGCCTGGGCCATCACCCGGCAGATCGTGATTCCGCTGAACCAGACCCTCAAAGTGGCCGAACGCATCGCCTCTGGCGACCTGACTCACGACCTGGCGTCCAAGCGTCGCGACGAACTGGGCCAGCTGCAACGAGCCATCCAGAGCATGACCCAAGGCCTGCGCGAACTGATCGGCGGCATCAGTGATGGCGTGACGCAGATCGCCAGCGCCGCCGAAGAGCTGTCGGCTGTCACCGAGCAGACCAGCGCAGGGGTCAACAGCCAGAAAGTCGAGACCGATCAGGTGGCCACGGCCATGAACGAAATGACCGCCACCGTGCAGGAAGTCGCGCGCAATGCCGAGGAAGCCTCCGAGGCCGCGGTTGCCGCCGACCAGCAGGCCCGCGAAGGTGACAGGGTGGTCGGCGAAGCCATCGCCCAGATCGAACGCCTGGCCCAGGAAGTGGGACATTCCACCGAGGCCATGGGGGAGCTCAAGCGTGAAAGCGACAAGATCGGCAGCGTCCTCGACGTGATCAAGTCCGTGGCCCAGCAAACCAACCTGCTGGCGCTCAACGCCGCCATCGAAGCCGCCCGTGCCGGTGAAGCCGGACGGGGTTTTGCCGTGGTCGCCGACGAAGTGCGCAGCCTGGCCCAGCGCACCCAAAAATCCACCGAAGAGATCGAAGAGCTGATCGTCGGCCTGCAAAACGGCACTGAACAAGTGTCGACCATCATGGACAACAGCCGCAGCCTGACCGACAGCAGCGTCGAACTGACGCGCCGCGCCGGCGGCTCGCTGGAAAGCATCACTCGCACGGTGTCGGCCATCCAGGCGATGAACCAGCAAATCGCCGCCGCTGCCGAGCAGCAAAGTGCCGTGGCCGAAGAGATCAACCGTAGCGTGCTGAATGTGCGGGATGTGTCGGATCAGACGTCGGCGGCGAGCGAGGAGACGGCTGCATCCAGCGTTGAACTGGCGCGGCTGGGGACGCATTTGCAGATGTTGGTGGGGAAGTTCAGGGTTTAACAGCCGTTAAAAGCAAAAGATCGCAGCCTTCGGCAGCTCCTACATGGGATTGTGTACACC
>DATMUG010000230.1:0-3265 GCA_035563915.1 Pseudomonas sp.
CTGCGGCAGCTCCTACAGGGGTTGTGGGATGTCGGCAAAGACCCATGTTATGGTGCGCCCCCTCCGTACCCCATGTGTAATGCCTGCATGCTCCTGTCATCCCGCCCCTTGCGCCTGACGCTCTATACCCTGGTCATCATCGCCGGTGCCGCCATCGCCGCCACTCTGGCGATGCGCCATAGCGTGCGCCAATCCATGGTCGAAGACGCCGCCCGTGCCAACCAGCAATTGGGCCTGTATGCCACCTCCTTGCATACCCTGATCGAACGCTACCGCGCCCTGCCCTCGGTGCTGGCACTGGACCCACAACTGCGCGACGCGCTCAAAGGTCCGGTCACCCCCGCGCAACAGGACGTACTGAACCGCAAGCTGGAACAAATCAACGGTGCCGCCGAATCCTCGACCTTGGAATTGCTCGACCGCACCGGTCTTGCCGTCGCCGCGAGCAACTGGCGGTTGCCCAGCAGTTACGTGGGCCACAACTACGGCTTCCGCCCTTACTTCAACCAGACCCGCACCCAGGGCACCGGGCGCTTTTATGCCGTGGGGGTGACGAGCGGCATTCCGGGTTACTTCCTGTCCAGCGCCGTGACCAACGACGACGGGCAGTTTCTCGGCGCCATGGTGGTGAAGCTGGAATTTCCGGAACTGGAACGGGAGTGGAGCCAGGGCAGCGATACCTTGCTGGTCAGCGACGCCCGCGGGATCGTCTTCATCGCCAACCAGCCGGGCTGGCGCTATCGCCTGTTGAAGTCACTGAACGACAATGATCACGCCGAACTCAAGGCCACCCGCCAATACGACAAGCAGCCGCTGACACCGCTGGACTATCACTCGCTGCGACGCTTCGACGACAACAGTGAGCTGGCCCGGGTGCAAGGTCCGGACGGTCAGGCCGATTACCTTTGGGAGTCCCTGCCGCTGGCCGCCGAAGGTTGGACGTTGCACCTGCTGCGCCGCCCGCAGGTGGCGTTCGAAGACAGTCGCAACGCCGCGCTCGCCGCTGCCGGCCTGTGGCTGACCCTGGTGTTTCTGCTGCTGTTCCTCAACCAGCGCTGGCGACTGGCGAAAATGCGCCAGCGCAGCCGCGAGGAACTCGAGCAGCTTGTGCAGGAGCGTACCCGCGACCTGCGCACCGCTCAGGAAGGCCTGGTGCAATCGGCCAAACTGGCAGCCCTCGGGCAAATGTCTGCCGCCCTGGCCCATGAAATCAATCAGCCGCTGACCGCGCAGCGCATGCAGCTTGCGACGCTGCGGCTGCTGCTCGATCACGGCCGGATCGATGACGCCTACGCGGCCCTCAAACCCGTGGACGAGATGCTCACGCGCATGGCCGCCCTCACAGGTCACCTGAAAACCTTCGCCCGTAAAAGCCCCAGCGGCTTGCGCGAACGCCTGGATCTGGCGGCGGTGGTGGACCAATCGCTGCAACTGCTCGACACGCGATTGCGCGACGAACAGGTCAGCACGGTGTTGCATCTGACGCGCCCGGCCTGGGTGCGCGGCGACGCGATTCGCCTGGAGCAGGTGCTGATCAACCTGCTGCGAAATGCCCTGGACGCCATGCGCGACAAAGCCTGCAAGCGTCTGGAAATCCGCCTCGAAGCCGACGAACAGATCTGGCGCTTGAGCGTCATCGACAACGGCGGCGGTATCGCCGAAGAAAACCTGTCCAAGGTGTTCGACCCGTTTTTCACCACCAAGCCCGTCGGCGATGGCCTGGGTATCGGCCTGGCGGTGTCTTTCGCTATCGTTCATGAATCGGGCGGGCGACTGACGGCCGATAACCATGCCAACGGCGCGGTATTTTCTCTGACCCTGCCCATCGATCTGGAGGCCCATGGCTCATGCTCAATTCAGTGATGGTGGTCGACGACGAAAGCAGCATCCGCAGCGCCGTCGAGCAATGGCTGAGCCTGTCGGGTTTCCAGGTGCAACTGTTCAGCCGTGCCGATGAGTGCCTGGCGCAGTTGCCCAGGCATTTTGCCGGGGTCATCCTCAGCGATGTGCGCATGCCGGGCATGACCGGCCTGGAACTGCTAACCGAAGTACAACGCCGCGATGCCGACCTTCCGGTGATCCTGCTGACCGGCCACGGTGATGTGCCGATGGCGGTCGATGCCATGCGTGATGGCGCCTACGACTTTCTTGAAAAGCCCTTCACCCCCGAAACCCTGCTCGGCAGCCTGCACCGCGCGCTGGAAAAACGCCGCCTGGTCCTGGAAAACCGCGCCCTGCATGAGCAGGCCGACCACCGCGCCAGGCTCGATGCGACATTGCTCGGGGTATCTCGCGGCCTGCAAACCCTACGCGCACAGGTGCTGGACCTGGCGATGCTGCCGGTCAACGTGTTGATCCGTGGTGAAACCGGCAGCGGCAAGGAGCTGGTTGCCCGCTGCCTGCACGACTTCGGGCCCCGTGCCGACAAACCCTTTGTCGCCTTGAACTGCGCGGCGATCCCCGAGCAACTGTTCGAGGCCGAGCTGTTCGGCCATGAGTCCGGTGCCTTTACCGGCGCCCAGGGCAAGCGCATCGGCAAACTCGAATACGCCGACGGCGGTACCTTGTTTCTCGATGAAATCGAAAGCATGCCCCTGGCGCAGCAGGTGAAATTGCTGCGGGTGTTGCAGGAACAGAAACTGGAGCGCCTGGGTTCGAACCAGAGCATTCGTGTTGACCTGCGCATCATCGCCGCGACCAAGCCGGACCTGCTCGACGAAGCACGGGCCGGGCGTTTTCGCGAGGATCTGGCCTATCGCCTGAACGTCGCCGAACTGCGCCTGCCGCCGTTGCGTGACCGTCGCGAAGACATTCCTCTGTTGTACGAGTCCTTCGCCCGACAGGCCGCCGAACGCCTGGGTCGCAACTTTTCACCCTTGAGCGGACCGCAGTTGAGCCACCTGTTGAGCCACGACTGGCCGGGCAACGTGCGCGAACTGGCGAACGCGGCCGAACGTCAGGTCCTGGGGCTTGGCGAGCCGTTGCCGGCGGGCATCGAACCCGGGCAATCGCTGGCGGCGCAGCAGGAAGCCTTTGAAGCGCAGTGCCTGCGCGCGGCGTTGACCCGGCATAAGGGGGATGTGAAAGCGGTGCTTGAAGAGTTGCAACTGCCGCGGCGCACCTTCAATGAAAAGATGCAGCGGCATGGCCTCACCAGGGAGATGTTCCTTTAGCGTCTGTACCGGCCTCTTCGCGGGCAAGCCCGCTCCCACAGTGAGCGAGGGTGTTCCCAAATCTTGTGTTCACCACAAAAACCTGTGGGAGC
>DATMUG010000231.1:0-5244 GCA_035563915.1 Pseudomonas sp.
ATGGCTGATCTTTTGATTTTGCTTTTAAAAAATCAAAGGCAAAAGATCGCAGCCTTCGGCAGCTCCTACATGTAAATCGCAATAAAAAAGGCGCGGTCCTCACGGAGCGCGCCTTTTTCAATGCGACGGGTATCAGCTACCCAACGCCTTCGAAGCCAGCCAGAACAGGCCCGCCGACAACGCCACCGTGGCCGGCAGGGTCAGTACCCAGGCCAACAGGATGGTCTTGACGGTGCCGCCTTGCAGGCCGCTCTTGTTGGCGACCATGGTCCCGGCCACACCGGAAGACAGCACGTGTGTGGTGGAAACCGGCAGGCTGAAGATGTTGGCCATGCCGATCAGGCTGGCCGTGGTGATCTGCGCCGACATGCCCTGGGAGTAGGTCATGCCTTGCTTGCCGATCTTCTCGCCGATGGTCAGTACCACACGTTTCCAACCCACCATGGTGCCCAGGCCCAGGGCGAGGGCTACTGCCAGAATCACCCAGAAAGGTGCGTATTCGGTGGTGGTGGTCAGGTCCTTGCGCAGCTTGTCCAGGTCAGCCTTTTCACGGGCGCCCAGGATTGGCAGTTTGCTGACTTTCTTCGCCGTGTCGTCCAGGCACAACAGGTAACGGCGCACTTCGATGCGGCTTTCCGACGACAGCGAGTGGTAGTCGGCTACACCCTTGAGGGTGCCCAGCAGCGCATCGATGGTCGGTTCGGTCTGCTGCGGGTTGCAGCGGAATTTCTCCGGAAGATCGCCTTCCACGCTTTTACCCAGGGCCAGGAACTCGCCCAGGGAGTCGGCGTTGCGCTTGTAGAACTGGCTCAAGTGCAAGGTGGCGTCGCGGGTGCGTTCGATCTGGTAAGTGGTGCTGTTCAGGTCGAGCACGAATTGCGCCGGCACGATACCGATCAGCACCAGCATGATCAGGCCGATACCTTTCTGGCCATCGTTGGAACCGTGCACGAAGCTCACGGCCATGGCCGAGATCACCAGAACGAGGCGGTTCCAGAACGGCGGGTGTTTCTTGTCGTCGATCTTGCGGCGCTGTTCCGGCGTCTTGTGCATCTTCGACAGCGGGCGCCACCATTTGAGGCCGATCAGGATCAGCGCAGCGATCAGGAAACCTGCCATGGGCGAGAACACCAGCGACATGGCGATATCGATCGCTTTCTGCCAGTTCACCCCATCGGCCAGGGGAATATCGTTGATCAGCGCGTTGGCCAGGCCCACGCCGAGGATCGAACCGATCAGCGTGTGGGAGCTCGAAGCCGGGATACCGAAGTACCAGGTGCCCAGGTTCCAGGTAATGGCGGCGGCGAGCAACGAGAAGACCATTGCCAGACCATGGCCGGTATTGACGTTTATCAGCAGCTCTACCGGCAGCAGGTGCACGATGGCATAGGCCACGCCAACGCCGCCCAGCAGTACGCCGAGGAAGTTGAACACGCCGGAAAAGAACACCGCCAGATGCGGCGGCATGGCTTTGGTATAGATAACAGTGGCTACCGCGTTAGCGGTGTCATGAAATCCATTGATGAACTCGAAGGCGAGAACAAAAGCCAGGGCGAGCAAGAGGCTCACAAGCACCCAAGCATCCAGCCCGCTGAATAAATCGATCATGAAGGTTTTCTGACCCGGTCATAAGGGGGCGCGATTATGCCAGAAAAGACAGTGAATCGATGCACTAGCTGCTCATCGGTAACATTCTTCAATGAATTTTCTTGCGGTTGCACCCTCTATTCGGGCGATTTTTCGGGGTTTGCAAGTCATTGAATTTCTTCGCAAACACCGGTGGTGCAAGGGTTGCGCCTGCCTGATGGAGCAGATTGAAGGCTTGTATGAAATTTCTGAAAGGAGGGTCAGAAATGAGCCTCGTACCCTGTCAGATGGGCAAGGTAGCTGCTGCCCGCTCATGGCGGGCGCAAAAGGCAACATCGATACTTCCCGCTTTTAACGAGGGTAAAAACAGACCCTGGAAGGCATCAAGCCGAAGCAGTCATGGCTCTTCGGCTTTGAGTTCCTTTTCCATTTTTTCCAGTTCCTGCTTGAAAACCTGATCCTGAACGGTGGCGCGTTTGCGCCAGGGTTTGCGTTCCGGCTCGGGTTGGGCGGCGTAGGTGGTGACTTCCCCGCCGTAAACTTCCTTGTAACGTTGTTCCTGGCGCTCAAGTTCTGCGCGCAGTTCGTCTTTCGTCACAGTGCTACCTGATTGAGTTGAGATAAATTCTGGTGAAACGCGCTGCGCTCAATGTATTGATCACACTCGACGAGACGACAAGGCCTGTGCAGGCCTCGTTGACGGCAGGGCAATCAATACGTCCATGTTGCAGGCGGCCACGGCACCAGAGATAAATAGCTGACGTAGCATCAGTTTCCTGTTTTGGCGAGCGCATTGGCGATGCAATGTCGCGCCACCGAGTAGCGGCATCGGCGAATGAAAAAACACCGGGCTACTGATTTGCATTATAGCGAGCGATTCACAGAACTCTATCGCCAAACACTTAAAAGTGAATATTGCTGCGTGAATGTTTTGTTGCTCGCAAGTTTACCGGCAACTTGCGTTTAGCTGATGTCTTTGTGCAGCGATGCATTTCTGACGCCATTAAGTCGAACAACTTGGGGCAACTACATCTACCTTAAATCCAAAACAGGCTTGCGCGAATACATAGAGAGAAGGGCACGTCAGCCGGAGCGAATCAGTAGGTAGTCTAGGTAGATGATTGCGATTATCGGTCCATTGTTCGATAATCGCACAATGTCGCCTGGCCGGGCTTGTTTGCGGGGCCCATGACGCCTGTAATAGCCGATGATCCGTACAGGAAAGGACCTTCAATGAATGATCAACTGCGCAACTCCTTCGCCTCCGTGGCGCCACCGATCGTCGCATCGCCTGCCAAGCGAATCCAGGCGCTGACCGGCGATCCGGATTTCATGACCTCGCTGGCGCGCGGCCTGGCAGTGGTGCAGGCGTTCCAGGAGCGCAAACGTCACCTGACCATCGCCCAGATCAGCCACCGTACGGAAATTCCCCGCGCCGCCGTAAGACGCTGCCTGCATACCCTGATCAAACTCGGTTACGCCACCACGGACGGCCGCACCTACTCACTGCTGCCCAAAGTACTGACCCTCGGTCATGCCTACGTTTCCTCGACGCCCTTGGCGGTATCGGCCCAGCCTTACCTGGACCGCATGAGCGAGCAATTGCACGAGGCCTGCAACATGGCCACCCTGGAAGGTGATGACATTTTGTACATCGCCCGTTCCGCGACCACCCAGCGTCTAATTTCGGTCGATCTCTCGGTGGGCGGGCGCCTGCCGGCCTATTGCACATCCATGGGCCGAATTCTGTTGGCCGCACTGGACGACACGTCGCTGCACGAGTACCTCGATCACGCCGATCTGCAGGCCAAGACCAGTCGCACCCTGCACACCCCCGAGGCTTTGCTCGAATGCCTGCAGGAAGTGCGTCGTCAGGGCTGGTGCATCGTCGACCAAGAGCTGGAGCAAGGCCTGCGTTCAATCGCCGTTCCGGTGTATGACGCCTCCGGTCAAGTGGTCGCCGCACTCAATGTCAGCACCCATGCGGGTCGGGTCAGCCGAAACGAGTTGGAGCAACGTTTCCTCCCAGGTCTGTTGAGCGCCAGTCGTGACCTCAGCGCGCAGCTGTTTGCCTAAGCTGTTCGATAATCGCACAGAGTCGTTTTGGGTGAATTGACGCAATTTTCTGCGGGTTAATACTGTCGCGGCTGCGCCAGCTTGGGCTGGCACCTGTTCGATTGCGTACCGCTTGGAATAAAAACAATGAACCAGCCTCAGTCTGCTGTAGGAAACTGCCTCGACGTCCAAACCTTCATCAATGCTCAACCCATTTCACGCTACCAGTGGCGTGTCGTGATCCTGTGTTTTCTGATTGTTTTCCTCGACGGCCTCGACACCGCGGCCATGGGCTTCATCGCCCCGGCCCTATCGCAAGACTGGGGCATCGACCGCGCCAGCCTCGGCCCGGTGATGAGCGCGGCGCTGATTGGCATGGTGTTCGGCGCACTGGGCTCTGGCCCTTTGGCTGACCGCTTCGGGCGAAAAATCGTACTGGTCAGCGCTGTGTTCCTGTTCGGTGCGTTCAGCCTGGCCTCGGCGTACAGCACCAGCGTCGATCAATTGCTGGTGCTGCGCTTCCTTACCGGTCTGGGGCTGGGCGCCGGCATGCCGAACGCCACCACACTGCTCTCGGAGTACACCCCTGAACGCAAGAAATCCTTGCTGGTGACCAGCATGTTCTGCGGTTTCAACCTCGGTATGGCCGGTGGTGGTTTCATTTCCGCCAAGCTGATTCCGGCGTTCGGCTGGCACAGCCTGTTGCTGATTGGCGGGATCTTGCCGCTGATCCTGGCTGTCGTGCTGCTGCTCTGGCTGCCGGAATCGGCGCGCTACCTTGTCGTCCGTAATCGTGGCACTGACAAAGTGCGCAAGACGCTCGCCCCCATTGCGCCGGCTGTGGTCGCCCAGGCCGCAAGCTTCAGCGTGCCGGAACAGAAAACCGTAAAGGCGCGCAACGTGTTCGCGGTGATCTTCTCCGGCACCTACAGCGTCGGCACCTTGTTGCTGTGGCTGACCTATTTCATGGGCCTGGTGATTGTTTACCTGCTGACCAGCTGGCTGCCGACCCTGATGCGCGACAGCGGCGCGAGCATGGAACAGGCCGCCTTCATCGGCGCGCTGTTCCAGTTCGGTGGGGTGCTGAGCGCGGTGGGCGTGGGCTGGGCCATGGACCGGTTCAATCCGCACAAGGTGATCGGCACGTTCTACCTGCTGGCCGGGGTGTTTGCCTACGCCGTAGGCCAGAGCCTGGGCAACATTACGTTACTGGCGACCCTGGTGTTGGTGGCCGGCATGTGCGTCAACGGCGCGCAATCGGCAATGCCCTCGCTGGCCGCACGTTTTTATCCGACCCAGGGCCGCGCCACCGGTGTGTCGTGGATGCTTGGCATTGGTCGCTTCGGCGCGATCCTTGGGGCCTGGATGGGCGCGACGCTGCTGGGGTTGGGTTGGAACTTCGAGCAGGTGCTGACGGCGCTGGTGATTCCGGCCGCGTTGGCAACGGCGGCGGTGGTGATCAAGGGCGTGGTCAGTCACGCGGATGCGACCTGACGGGCTGATCTGCAATCTTCAGTGAGATTGCTGGCCTCATCGCGGGCAAGCCCGCTCCCACAGGGATCACACTGGACCCTGCGGGAGCGGGCTTGCCCGCGATGCTTT
>DATMUG010000232.1:0-20672 GCA_035563915.1 Pseudomonas sp.
GTCCGGACAGTTGGAGTCCGTTTGGGAAAGGGGGGAGGAATGCGTATGTGTATTGTGGGGGGGATCCGAGGAATTTTACGGATCCGACGGGGCAAATGTTTAAAAGCTTTTTGGGTTTTAAAAAATCGGGAAAGACCTTAAATAACGCACAAAGTACGTCAAGCTTAAATCCGCTTATCCCTCCCAGTAGCTCTACTGAAGCATCAAGACTCTCCACATCGCCCCCCGGTCGCGCGCCTGTCAACGAATCATTGCAAGGTTCTAAAAATACGGGGAACCCTCTGGATCCATACGCCGGCGAAAGCATCTACGGACCTTTGCCTATTGAACGACGAAACTGGACTCTCCCACCTAAATCCACCCTGCCCAAAGGGATGATGAGTTATGAGGAAATGGCTATAGAACAAGGTTTCACTGGAAGGTCCTCGACGTCAGTCTTGGCAAGCGAACAACATTCTGGCCCACCTGTCGACAGAACCAATAAGCCGCCCCACTTTAGACATAACTCAAAACCTTTGCCTCCAGTTCCCGATGAAGCCTTAAGTAAAAACTCAGCCGGTGAAGATGTTATAGATTTAAAAATTTACATCGACAGCATACGAAAGTAAGACGAGGTCGACAAAAAGGCCTAGTGCATGAGGCTGGGATCTAAGCCGTTGTGTCTGCGAGCATTTCAACCCATGGACTACTCCACCACCAACCGCCCCAACCGCTGCTTCAACATCCGATTCTCCGCCCGCAGCTGCTGGACCTCTTCCAACAGGTCCAGCGCCAGGGCCACCCCTTCCCAGTCCAGTTCCAGATCATGGCGCAATTTGGCGGCGCGTTTGGCCAGGGTCAGTTCGTAATCGGTGAAACGCCAGTCCCGGGGCACGGCGCCCTGAGGTTCGAGGATGCCGTGCTCGACGATTTCGATCACATAGACGTCCGACAGGTCGGTCGCCTCACAGAATTCTGCCAGGTCCAGTTGAACGATCAGGGGTGTGCTCATGATGGGCTACTCCGGATTCAGAAATGTTCTCTCGGGTCGAAGGCGGCTTTTTTCGCCAGTTCCTGCCACAACGCCTTGATGTCGTCGTCGGATTTTTTCGGCATGACGGCCTTCAGTTGCACGAACAGGTAACCGCGCTCGCCGGCCTTGTTCATCAGGCCATGGCCTTTGGCGCGCATGCGCTGGCCGTTCTGGCTGCCGGCCGGAACCTTGAGGTTGATCTTGCCGGTCAGGGTCGGTACCGCCACTTCAGTGCCCAGCGCCAGCTCCCACGGTGCCAGTGGCAGCGTGATGATCAGGTTTTCGCCTTCGACATCGAATTTGGGGTGCGGCGCAAAACGAATCGTCAGGTACAGATCGCCATTGGCACCACCGCCGACGCCCGGTGCACCCTGCCCCTTGAGGCGGATGCGCTCGCCATCGGTTACACCGGCGGGGATTTTCACGTTCAGGCTTTTCGGCATGTTGCTGACGTGCTGGCCAGCCGCGTTGTACTGCGGCACCTGGAAGGTGACCTTCTTCGATTCGTTGGACAGGGTTTCTTCGAGGAATACACCCAGTTCCATTTCCACGTCCTGCCCTCGACGCCCGGTGCTGCGGCGCGACTGTCCGGCGCCACCAAAACCGGGGCCACGGTTACCGAAGATCGAACTGAAGAAGTCCGAAAAATCGCCAGTGTCCTGACCACCGCCACCGAAACCGCCGCGGCTCTGCCAGCCCGGTGGTCCCTGAAACGGCTGACCATGTTGGCCATAGCGGCGCAGGTCGTCGTATTCGGCTCGCTTGTCGGCACTTTTCAGCGCTTCATAGGCTTCCGACGCATCCTTGAACTTGGCCTCGGCGTCCTTTTCCTTGCTGACGTCAGGGTGATATTTGCGCGCCAGCTTGCGATAGGCGGCCTTGATCGCCTTGTCGTCTGCCGTCGGCTCCACACCGAGAATCTTGTAATAGTCTTTGAAGTCCATCGCTCGAATCACCATCCGTTATCGAAGTCGCGCCACCTGCCACAGCATGCGCCCGTTTGCAGCGCAGAGGTTGACCGATCTCAAGGTTGTGACCGGGCAGCGCATCAGAAGTTTATCGGCAGCGGGCGGGGTGACTTGTGTCACCGCCCGGCTGTCCGGTTGATGCAGCGTAGTTTGGGGGTGATGGCACGTCTTTCAAGCGCTCAATGGCAAGATTTAGCGGATAACCGGCCTTCGATTCTGTGCCGCTGTGGCATACACTGCGCGGCCGTTTTTTAACCGGAACTTGAAAGACATGAAAAACGCATCTCCAGCCCGTGCCGTGGGTATCGACTTTGGCACGTCCAACTCCACCGTCGGCTGGCTGCGCCCCGGCATGGAAACGCTGATCGCGCTGGAGGATGACAAGATCACCTTGCCGTCAGTGGTTTTCTTCAACCTCGAAGAACGCCGCCCGGTGTACGGCCGCCTCGCGCTGCACGAGTACCTGGAAGGCTATGAAGGCCGCCTGATGCGCTCGCTCAAGAGCCTGCTGGGCTCCAAGCTGATCAAGCACGACACCAGCGTCCTGGGCACGGCGATGCCGTTCAAGGACCTGCTCGGTCTGTTCATCGGTCAGCTCAAGAGTCGCGCCGAGGCGGCCGCCGGTCGGGAATTCGAAGAAGTGGTGCTGGGCCGTCCGGTGTTCTTCGTCGACGATGATCCGATGGCCGACAAGGAAGCCGAAGACACCCTGGTGGACGTGGCGCGCAAGATCGGCTTCAAGGAAGTGTCGTTCCAGTTCGAGCCGATCGCTGCGGCCTTTGACTATGAATCGACCATCGAGAAAGAAGAGCTGGTGCTGATCGTCGACATCGGCGGTGGTACGTCCGACTTCTCCCTGGTGCGTCTGTCCCCCGAGCGTCGGGGTGTGGACAACCGTCACGACGACATCCTCGCCACCGGCGGCGTGCACATCGGCGGGACCGATTTCGACAAGCAACTGAGCCTGCAGGGCCTGATGCCCCTGTTCGGCTACGGCAGCCGGATGAAGAGCGGCGCCTACATGCCCACCAGCCACCACATGAACCTGGCGACCTGGCACACCATCAACTCGGTGTATTCGCAGAAGTCGCAACTGGCGCTGGGCAGCATGCGCTACGACATCGAAGACACCGGCGGTATCGACCGCCTGTTCAAGCTGATCGAACAGCGCGCCGGGCACTGGCTGGCCATGTTGACCGAAGAAACCAAGATCGAGCTGACCCATGTCGATAGCCGCCTGGTGCCCCTGGATCGCATCGAACGAGGCTTGAGCGTGGAGCTGAGCCGCGCGTTGTTCGAATCGGCCATCGACAATCTGCTGGAGCGTGTGCGCAACAGTGTGAGCCAGCTATTGAACGACGCCAATGTACGGGTCGATCAGGTCGATACGGTGTTCTTCACCGGCGGTTCGAGCGGCATCCCGGCGCTGCGCAACAGCATCTCGGCGATGCTGCCCAATGCGCGGCATGTGGAAGGGAATATCTTTGGCAGCATTGGCAGTGGATTGGCCATTGAAGCGGCCAAGCGCTATGGCTCGATGGACTGACATTGCCCTTGTGGCGAGGGAGCTTGCTCCCGCTGGACTGCGCAGCAGTCCCTTCTTTTAGGGGCCGCTTCGCGGCCCAGCGGGAGCAAGTTCCCTCGCCACAGTTGGATCAGTGAGTGATCAAACCATCCCCACCTGCTTCAACTCACTCTTCAAATACGCGTAATAAATCGGCCCCGCCACCACCCCCGGCAGGCCGAATGCGGCCTCGAACACCAGCATCGCCAGCAGCAACTCCCAGGACTTGGCACTGATCTGCCCGCCGACGATGCGGGCGTTGAGGAAGTATTCCAGCTTGTGGATGAAAATCAGGTAACCCAGCGCGGCCAAGGCCACCCAGATCGACAGCGACAGGCCAACGATGGTGATCAGGGTGTTGGACATCAGGTTGCCGATCACCGGCAGCAGGCCGAGCAGGAAGGTCAGTACGATCAGGGTCTTGGTCAGCGGCAGCTTGATGCCGAACATCGGCAGCACCACGGCCAGGAAGATGCCGGTGAAGAAGGTGTTCAGCAGGGAAATCTTGATCTGCGCGAAGACGATGTTGCGAAAGGCCTGGACCAGCAGGTGCAGACGATCGAACAGCGCGGCGGCCAAAGGCTTGCGCTTGGTCAGGTCCGGAATGCGCTGCAAGGCGATGATCGCCCCCAGCACCATGCCGATCAGCAGCGTCACGAACATATGGGCCGCGTCCTTGCCTACCAGCTGCAAGTCACTGAGGTGTTTACTGATCCACTCGCCAATCGCCACGCGAAACTCGGCGGCACTGGCCGGCAGGTAGGCATCGATGAAGGGGGGCAGTTGCCCGCGAGCGCGGTCGACCACGCCCATGAACTTATCGAGGGAGGCGCCGGGGTTTTCCGCCTCGTGCAGCAGAAAGCTGATGGCGCCGGCAAAGATCAGCGTCAACACACTGACAATCAATGTCCCCAGCAAGGCCACCGCGAGCCAGCGCGCACGCCGACCTTCGATCAGCCGTTGCAACTGCGGGGTGAGCATGTTGACCAGTTCGAACACCAGCAACCCGGCCAGCAGGCTGGGCAACAACCGTAGCGGAATCACCAGCAGCAGTCCGCCAAAAATGATGATCCAGCTGATCACCAGCAATACATGACGTTGAGAAAACGTTGGCATACAGCCTCAAAGCGAACAGCGTAAAAGGATTGGCAGTCTGCCAGCGTTCAGGTGACAGCACTAGGGATTGTGTGGGGCGACCTTCGTCGGGGGCGCTCCGGTTTTTTCAGTGCTCTTACCGGCCCCTTCGCGGGCAAGCCCGCTCCCACAGTGATCTCGGATAACCGCACATTTTCTGTTCTGCACAGAAACCCTGTGGGAGCGGGCTTGCCCGCGATGAGGCCAGATCGGTCACCGCAGGAGTCGCGCCTCCAATCACCGATGCTTATTTTTTCTTCAGACAATCACTCATGAACGCCTTGCGCGCATCGCCCTTCAGGGCCTTGGTCGCCGCATCGGCATTACAGGTTTTCATTTTTTCCTGCTGAGGAGTCAGGGCCTTGCCGGCATCGTTGGCCGCCGGGGCCGCTTTCAAGCAATTGCTCATGAAGGCTTTGCGTTCATCGCCCTTGAGGCTTTTTGCGGTGGCGTCGGCGTTGCAGGTGGTCATCTTGTTCTGTTGTTCAGTGGCGGCAAAACCCTGAGAGCAAAGCAGTAAACCGATCATCAACAAAGGGACACGCAGCATCTTCATGGAGTTTTCTCCTTGTCGCCGCACCGAGGGGAACGGCCTTGCTCTGGAGTGTAGACAAAGCCTGTTACACATTCCTGCTCTCCAAATGGCTCCGTCGATACTGCTCCGGTGTACACCCGGCCTGGCGCTGGAACATGGCGATAAACGCCGAACCGGTGCTGTAACCCATGTCGAAGGCGATTTCCTGAATGCTGCGCTGGCTGTCCAGGGCCTCAATGGCGGCGAGAAACCGCAGGCGCTGGCGCCACTCGCCGAAGCTCATGCCCAGTTCGCGGATGAATTGCCGCGCCAGGGTGCGTTCACTCACATGAATCTGTGCAGCCCAATCCGCCAGGGGCCGGTTATCCCCCGGATCGTTCTGCAGGGCTTCGAGGATGCCCAACAAACCGGGGCTGCTGGCGTAGGGCAGATAACGCTTATGGACGGGGGCCTGTTGCAATTGATCCACCAGCACCTGGGCCAGGCGCCGGTCGGCGTCTCGCTCGGGAACCTGGACGTCGCGCGCGGCGAAGTCCTTGAGGATCGCCTTGAGGATGTCGCTGATGGCCAGGGTGCAGGCCTGCGGCGGCAGATCGCGGCACAAGGTCGGCGCAAGGCAGACCGCGCGGTAGTTGACCGGTTGGTGGCTGTAGAAACTGTGCTCGGTCTCGGGCGGGACCCACACGGCGTACTGCGGTGGCGACATGAAGCGACTGCCATCGATCTCCATGTGCAACACGCCATGGGCCGCATACTCCAGACTGCCCCAGGGGTGCCGATGGGCCGCGGCAAAGCGGTGTGCGTCAAAATCGGCGTAACGGAAGTACACCGGGGCCGGCAGTTCGCTGAAATCCAGAAGATCGATGTGTTGGCTGGTCATGCTGTCCGGTATCAAGGGCAGGTTGTCTGGATCGAAGTATAGGCCTGTATCCGGACAGAGGATAATTGCCCCTCATTAACGTTCCGGTTTCTCTCGATGCAATACGCGTATCCCCTGCTGGCCATTCTTATCTGGGCCGGCAACACCGTGGTCACCAAAATGTCGGCCGGGTCGATCTTCCCCGCCGAGATCGGTTTTTATCGCTGGCTGCTTGCCGCGCTGCTGTTCACCCCCTTCATGCTCAAACCGGTGATTGCCCACTGGGCGCTGATTCGTCCCAACCTGGGCAAAGTTTTCGTCCTTGGCGTACTGGGCATGGCGGTCTATCAGAGCCTGGCGTATTTCGCCGCGGCCCTGACCTCGGCCACCAACATGGGCATCATTCTGTCGTTGATGCCGTTGATGTCCCTGGCCATGGCGATCATCAGCCTCGGACAACGCCTGACCGCCGGTGCACTGGCCGGTGCGGTGCTGTCGTTTGCCGGGGTGTTGGTGGTGGTCTCGAACGGCAGCCTCGATGTACTGCTGGAACACGGGGTGAATCTGGGCGATGCGATGATGCTGATTGCGACGCTGGCCTACGCGGTCTACAGCACACTGCTGAAGAGATGGCAGCTGAAGTTGCCGCCGCTGGTGTTGCTGTATTTGCAGGTACTGGTGGCAGTGGTGGTGCTGTTTCCGCTGTTTTGGGTTTCATCGAAAACCGGCCTGACCCTGCAAAACATCCCGCTGGTGCTGTATGCGTGCCTGCTGGCGTCGATGCTCGCGCCACTGGCGTGGATGCAGGCGGTGGTGCGTCTGGGACCGAGCCGGACCACGCTGTTCTTCAACTTGCTGCCGGTGATGACGGCGTTGATTGCCGCGGTGGTGTTGCGCGAGCAGTTGGCGATGTATCACCTGGTGGGCGGGCTGTTGACCTTGGGTGGGGTGGTGCTTTCGGAGCGTTGGACCACGGTATTGGGCCGCGCATAACCCCTGTGGCGAGGGAGCTTGCTCCCGCTGGGCTGCGCAGCAGCCCCAAACCCGGCCACCCAACTCTGTCTGATATACCGAGATGCTCGGGATTGCGACGGCTGCGCCGCCCAGCGGGAGCAAGCTCCCTCGCCACGGGTTATCTACAGCCCTGCTGCTTTCAGTCGCACCCCATGCTCGACAAACAACCGAACCGGCTCCGCCCCCTTCCCCACCAACCCCAGCGACTGATTGACGATGTCGAAATGGTCCAGCGGGTACTCATCGCCAATCACCGTTCCCAAATGCGAGCTGTAACGCCCGACCATCCCGTCGCAATGCCCGGCTTCACGCACGAAGGTTTTGGCGAACAATCGACAACTGCGGTTGGTGCCATCGAGCAGGTTGCGCCCGCGATCGGTCTTGCCGGGTTGCAGGGTGCCCGACCAGGAGTAATAGCGAACGCCATTCACCTGCGGCGGTCCATGCCCTCCCCAGGTCTCAGGCAGCCCTTGTGGATAACGCTGATTGAACAGCGCCACGCCTTCGGTGGTCAGTGAATGGTGGGACGCGTGAATGTCCACCGGCAGTTTCGGCCCGCGATAACCGGTTTCCAGCAGGCTCATCAGCGCGGCGATAACCCGAATCAGAAAACTCAACAGTCGGCCCCACACGCTGTCATGGGGATAGTGGGCATGCAGGTAATCAGCCAGCTCCGAGCCGTGATTCGGCCCCGCCACCGAGGTCACCGACGCCACCCGATCCGGTCGTGTGGCGGCCGCATAGCGGGCCGTCAGGGCACCCTGGCTGTGGCCGATCAGGTTGACCTTTTCGGCCCCGGTCTCGTGGAGTATTTCCTCGATCCGCGCCAGCAATTGCTCACCACGGACTTCACTGGAGTGCACTGGCGAGACCTGCACTGCGAACACTTGCGCACCACCCTGGCGCAACGCCGGAATGATCCCGTACCAGTACGGATAGAGCAGGAGCCGGACAAACCCGAGCATTCCCGGGACCAACACCAGTGGGTAACGCGTGGCACAACCTTGCGACATGGCGGACATCCTTGTGGTCGAGGGTGATGCAAGGCGGGATGCAAGACATCCGCCAAGCATCGCCAGCGAAGATGACAACTCGACCTGCAGTCTATGACATCCGCCCTATTTCAACCCGACGACACCCGCCACGATCAGCCCGACCGACAGCAACTTCACCGCACTGAGGCTTTCCCCCAGCAAAGCAAACCCCAGAAAGACCGTGCCCAGCGAACCGATGGCCGTCCAGATCGGGTAAGCGATGCTCACTGGCAGCTCACGCATGGCCAGGGTCAGGAAATACACCCCACCGACCGCCGCCACCACGGTGATCAGCGACGGCCACAGACGGGTGAATCCCTCGGCGTACTTCATGCCCATGGCGAAGGTGACTTCGAAACCGGCGGCGATCAGCAAAAACAGCCAGGCCATTTAGAACGCCCTGGCCAACGCGACCAGCCGTTGTTCGGCCTCGGCGGCGGAAACCGCAAAACTGCGCGCCTCGGACTCTTCACCTTCAGCGGCAACCACCGTGACGTCGGTGATGCCGATAAAGCCCAACACCGTGCGTAGCAGAGGATCGGCATGGTTCATGGCTTCCAGCTCACCGCCCGGACCGAATCCGAAGCCACCGCGACTGGTGACGATCAGCGCCTTTTTGCCGTGCACCAACGGCTCGTACTGCGCCACGCCATTGTCCAGGGTGTGGTTGAAGGTCAGCCCGATGCGCACGATCTGATCGATCCAGGCCTTCAAGCCACTGGGGACGCTGAAATTGTGCATGGGCGTGGAAATCACCAACAGATCGTGGCCCAGCAACTCGCCGACCAGTTCGTCACTGAACGCCAGATCCGCCTGCATCGACAGCGGCCGCGCGTCCGGCTCCGGGTAAAACGCGGCGGCCACGAAGGCTTCGTTGACCGGTGGAATCAGCGCCCGTCCGACTTCGCGGCGGGTCAATTGCGAGTGCGGATGGCGGGCCTGCAACGCGGATAGAAATACTTCGGCCAAGCGCCGTGAGTGCGAACGTTCACCACGGGGGCTGGCGTGGATGGCAAGAATTTTACTCATCTGAATCTCCTCAAGGACTAGACTTGAACCACTTGTGGCTTGCAGCTTGAAGCTCGCAACTGCCGCCCTTCAACTGAGCAAAAATCAGTCGGAATGAATCTATTTCACCCATGGAGTATTCATGTTCGCCTCATTGCCGCTGACCGCCTTGCGCGCCTTCGAATCAGCCTCGCGCCTGCTCAGCTTCAAGGCCGCCGCCGAAGAACTGTCCGTGACCCCGACGGCGGTGTCCCATCAGATACGTTTGCTGGAAACCTGGCTCGGTGTGCCGTTGTTCGAGCGCCTGCCACGCCAGGTCCGCCTGACCGATTGCGGCGAACGACTGTTCCACAGCCTGCACGGTGCGTTTCTGGAAGTGGCGCAAAGCGTCGATACCCTGCGCCCGCAACGCAGTGGCACAAGCCTGACGATCTCCACCACCGCCGCGTTCGCCGCCCTGTGGCTGGTGCCACGCCTGGGCCGTTTCTACGCCCGCCATCCAAACATCAGTCTGCGCCTGGATACCCATTGCGAGGTCATTGACTTGCATCAGGACGCCAGCGTCGACCTGGCGGTGCGCTACAGCCTCGATGACTACCCGAATCTGTATGGGCTGTGCCTGTTCGATGAATCGTTCGGCGTGTATGGCTCACCGCAGCAAGTGGCGCTGGCCGCCACTCAAACGCCGACGCTGATCAGCGTGCGCTGGCACAACTCCAAACTCTATGCCCACGGCTGGGAGGCCTGGTGCGCACAGTCCGGGGAAAACTGGCTGAGCGGGCAGCCCGCCGTGCGCGAATACGATGAAGAGCACTACGCCCTGCAAGCGGCGATTGCCGGGCAGGGCCTGGTGCTGGCGAGCAATATTCTGGTGTCCGAGAGCGTGGCCAGCGGTGTGTTGCTGCCTTTTCGCGGCGATGTGCAGGTGGATGGCGCTGGTTACAGCGCATTGTGCGTACCGGGACGGGAGCGGCATCCGCCGGTTCGGGCGTTTTTTGCGTGGCTGCAGGAGGAGGCGCAATTATCGGAACTTCTGCCTGGATCGCAGCGCTAAGCCACGATCACAGGCGCCCGGGAACTATCGCAATGGGTTCTTGCATCCAGGGGTGATATCTCGCACAAACGGAGCCGTGTCTGCAGGAAGGCTATCAAGAACCTTCTGTCGCACCCCGCCCTTTTCATAGTCTGCCTTGTTGAGAACAAACTTCGAATAGCCAATGCCAAATTCACCCAATAGAAATTCACTTCTAAATGTCTGATTGAAAATATCGCTTTCAACTCTCTGCCTGGTTTTAAAACAAACAAACACTGAATATATCGCTGGCCCTGCCCCGACCAGACTGACGTTTAGTACGACAGTTGAAACGGTTGAGGCTTTCTCCTCCGTCTGCCGGAATATCGCAGCATTTCCAGTCGATGATGCGATCACCTCGACAGCAAACTCCTGCCGAACACTATACATCAGTCGTTCAAAGTGCTTGACCTGAGGCAAGTCCACCAGCGAGCCAAGCTTGACTTGAATAAGATTATTTAAATCAAAGGACACACACTCATCCAACCCGACACTGACGAACCTATACCCCCCACCTTTCCACTTCAACCTCCCCATGGCTCCCGCATAATATTTAAACCACTGCTGCGAATCGGCAAACCTGTCAACTTGTGAATTCGCGTACAACTGGGAAAAAAGAATAGAATTAACAACATCTTTCCTCCACCCTTCAGCGACCTCACCTGAAACATAAGCCAAATTACCCGCCAATAATAAAACGTCGTCCTCGACCATTTCAGTCTCCCTGCGGAAAATTCTAAAATCGGGAAGCCCTACGAACTTCCCGACTTACAGTAAAATCAATTCAGTTTGACGCCTTTAAAAAAATCATCCGAGCTTTGATCCAGAAGATCAATTATTTGATCTCGCCGACGCTCATGCTGACGCATATTAAGCTCCATCACAGAGGCGACTCGTTTCATTCTCAGATTCGAATGCTTCCACTTCCAGAACCAGGCTCCACCTTGCGACGTGGTGAGTTCACAATCAACCGATACAAAGGTGGCAATTGCCGTGCCTCCAGGCGTTTGCAAGCAGGGAATAAGCCTGAAGTCTACGTCCTTACCGCTTTTGCTGTTTTTATCAAACAGTGTTACCAGACCTTCATCAGACTGAATTTTATCAAAGGCTCCTTGCAGCATGCTTGTTAGCGCCGGCGCATTCCTGCCCGCTGTCGCTTTGACAATATTCAGGACAATGGCATCCATCGTAATATTTGTTTGCCTGCTTACATCATCCACGTACTTACTATTTGTAAGCGTCCAACCGCAATGCTTCAATGCCTCGGCATACTTTGCATGCCATACGATTGGCGCCTTGATTTTATCCGCGACAGAATCCGCGTAACGCTCAGCGAAATGAATACTATCCGCCGCCGCTTGTTTTTTATCTTCATCGAGATTGTCGGTGAAGCCGATTGCCGCGGGGACATTCTCACCCAGCAGAAGATCTGACTTAGCGACTTCCTGATTGTTCAGGTTGGCAAAGGATCTGATTCCTTTTAGCTTGGTAGCGATTGGCTCAAGTTGCGCGTTTGCAAAAAATACACGGCTTTCTTCAATACTAGGCAGTAAAATAGTCATATAAACTCCAAATCCATATGGAAATTCAAGACCAGCCAACTGGCTGACACTGACACTGACAACTTATCAGCCTTCAATTTACTTACCAGCCCTCATCCATGACACATTATTTCCGCTCAGCGTTTAAATAATAATTAGTTCAATATTAACGATATCGACATTTACACAACATGCTCCCTATATGAATAAAATTATTGCTCCTGGCGACTCTAGCGACGGCGGCAGGCTGGTTCGATCCTTGTCATATTCCTGTTAATTCTTCACCGTCTTGGGCGCCTTGCCAGCCTTCATCTGCTCAAGCAATGGCGCGCATTGATTCGGCTCACCCCCGCTAGGCGCCACCAATGCCAGCAACCCAGCCGCCGGCGCCGCAATCACACCCAGCGCCACCATCCCCGCGCCACGCAACATCAACGGCACCGCTTTCACTCCTGCGTCAGGCTTGATGAACTTGCCGCGCACGTACAGCGGTGAACGCAACGAAATCAGCCGCCACCCCTTGGATTCAGGCGTGATGGTCAGGTCCAGTTGCTCGGTCGCCATGTTGGCCGTGCCATCGACATAAACGATCGCGTTCTCGGTATCGAAAACGAACAACCGGGTGGTCGCCAGACCGCTCTTGATGTCGAAGTCGGCAGCCGCGCAGTTAATCTTCACTTCCTTGTCGCCAAAGTTCCGCCCTACCACATAGTTGCCCACGTTCAACCCCGCCAGCTCCATCAACTCGCGACTGATGGCACCGTCGTTGATCAGCATTTTCAAGTTGCCGTTGGCGCTGCCCAGCAACTTGGCCACCGAGTTGCCGCGCCCGCTGATATCGGCATCGCCGTTGAGTTCGCCGAAACTGGTTTTCATCGGTTCGAAGGTCGGAAACAGCTGTTTGAGCTTGAAGCCCCGCGCCGTGAGCTTTGCCTTGCCCTCCAAAGGTTCTGTGTGGCCGTTTAGGCGAATTTGCGAATCCAGCTTGCCGCCTGCCACGCCGAAACTCAGCGGTTCGAGGCTGAGCACGCCATCGGTGAGGACCAGATGGGTATAGAGGTCGCTGAATGGCAGTTTTTCGCTGTGGACGATGCGCTTGCCGGTGAACTCGACGTCGGCGTCCATATCGCGCCAGCGCTCGGTCTTGAACTCTTCGACCGGCAACACTTTGTCCACTGGCTGTTTGCTCTCACCACCACGGGCCTTTTGCTTGGCGTTGGAATCGGCGCCGATCAAAGGCGCGAGGTCGGCAAACAGCAATTGATTGGACAGTAGCGACCCACTGAGTTTCGGCCGCGGCTGGCTGGCGACATAACTGAGGTTGCCATGGATATCGCTGGCGCCGATCTTGCCGTTGAACTCCTCATAGCGGAACACCGCGCCTCCCGGCTCATGCAGCTTGGCGATCAAATGGCCATCGGTGGCATAGGGTGGCGTATCAGGCAGCGTTACGCCGGTCAGCGGATACAGGTTGCCCAGACTGGTCCCGGCCAGCTTCAGGCGCAGGTTCAGAGCGCCAAGGTTCATCGGGTCGGTCAGGGTGCCGGCCAGTTCGACACGGGTGTCGGCGACCTGCACTTGAGCTTGCAGCGGAAAGGGTCGACTCGAATCCTGCAAGGCCAGCAAGCCGCCAATCTTGCCCTGGCCGGCAAGTGTCTGGCCGTGGTACTGGCCTTTGACTTTCAGGCCAAACGCATAGTCCTGCGGCGCCGCGCCGTTGTCCTGCGCGTTTTTTGCGGCCTTGTCGCCAACGATCTCGCTGAATGGAATCGGCTTGCCCAAAGGGTCGATCAATACGTCGAGCTGGGTTTTCAGGTTCTGATCATCGAGGGTGACGTGACCCTTGTCGAAGCCGATCGCGCCAATGTCCACCCCCCAGGACGATGGTTCGGCATTCGGGTCTTTCGGGTCGAACTTGAAAATCCAGTTGGCGCGACCGTCGGCCAGGCGCTGCAACTCGGCGTTGGGCTCCGTCAAATCAATGCGCGGGATCACCACGCGCTGCGCCAGCAGGGCCAACGGAGAAATGCGCAGTTCCACGCGCTTGAGCGTGGCCATCTGCGGCGATTTCGACCAGTCCGGGTTGCCCAGGCTCAAGTCTTCGGCCACCACATGCGGCCACGGCACCCAAGCGCGCCAACCACCCTCTTCAAGCTCCCGCCGCCAGACCACCGACAGGTTGCCGTTGATGGCGAATGGACGGTGCAGCTCCTCGGAAACCTTGGCATTGAGGGGAGGTTTGATCCGGTTCCAATCGAAGAACACGATGAACAGCACCAGCACCGCCAGCAAGACAACCAGGGAGGTGAAGGTCCAGGCGAACATTTTACGAGTGCGCGTCATTGCACAGAGCTCCTGATACGGCTGAGCGTTCCGACCACGACGCCCATGAGAAACGCTGGGCCATCACCGACCCGTCATGGAATCTACGACTGAAAAACAGCCAGCAGGTTTAATCGAATAATCGCTTTTGACCCGGATGAACCGACGATTTTGCCCTCAAGGGCCTTACCAGCGTTACCGCCCCCGCACTTTTGTGCGCCACGAGTGAGTGGAAAATACCCACCACGGTGCAAAACCATCGGCCGGAAAGGCCCGATTTAGAGCCTTCGCCGAGAACAATCAATTCCGTTGATTATTAACATTGCGTTTATGAACTTTTATATCGACTTCTCGCGGGTAACACTTCACTCGTACCCACTTTATCGCCCTGCCACGGAGCACAGATCATGAAACGCCAGTTATTGCTTAGTCTTTCCCTCTCTCTGCTGGCCAGCACTGCCTTCGCACTGCCGGCCGCTGAACAGGCTACCCCGCAAGTCAAAGACAGCCACTCGGTATTCAGCCAAACCGTCGCCGCCGATGGCTCCGATCGCACTCCAGGCCAAACCCTGGCCGAGGGTGGTAATGATCGCCTGAAAGAAAAAAACCTGATCACTGAAGACGGCTACGACCAGACCAAACAAGGTCAAACTGTTGCTGCCGATGGTTCTGATCGCACGCCTGGCCAAACCATTGCTGCTGACGGTTCTGATCGTACGCCTGGCCAAACCATTGCTGCTGACGGTTCTGATCGCACCCCTGGTCAAACCCTCGCCGAAGGTGGTGGTGACCGTGTGATCGAACGCAACAGTTCGATGAGCTAAGCCCATGGCTGCCCTGAAAAAAAGCCCAATCACCGGATTGGGCTTTTGATTTTCTGGCTCCCGAGCCTGTCGATACCGTACCTCCCCGCTTTATCTCCCTATCGTTGTTCGACGCCGGCAAAGCCGATTTGCTAGAGTGCGCCGCTCTCCATTTCCAGAAAACACCCTTGCGATGCTGCCCCGCGCTGAACAAAAACAACAAACCCGCGTCGCCCTCATGGACGCCGCCCGGCACTTGATGGAAGGTGGCCGTGGATTCGGCAGCCTGAGTCTGCGCGAAGTGGCGAAAACCGCCGGGATCGTCCCCACAGGTTTCTATCGGCATTTCGCCGATATGGACGAACTGGGCCTGGCACTTGTTTGCGAGGTCGGCCAGACCTTTCGCGAAACCATCCGTTTGGTGCGACATAACGAGTTCGTCATGGGCGGCATCATCGATGCGTCGGTGCGGATCTTTCTCGACGTGGTCAGCGCCAACCGTTCGCAATTTCTGTTTCTGGCTCGCGAGCAATACGGTGGCTCGCTGCCGGTACGTCTGGCGATTGGCCGCTTGCGCGAGAACATCAGCTCCGACCTCGCCGCCGACCTGTCATTGATGCCCAAGTTGCAGCACCTGGACCACGCCGGCCTGAGCGTGATCGCCGACCTGATCGTCAAAAGCGTATTCGCCACGTTGCCGGACATCATTGACCCACCGGCCGAGGCGCTGCCCGAGCATCTGACGCCCCAAGCGAAAATCACTCAGCAGTTGCGGTTTATCTTTATCGGCCTGAAACACTGGCAAGGACTCGGTAGTACCGAGTAATGCCCAAAAAGATCGCAGCCTTCGGCAGCTCCTACATGTGGAATGCATTCCCCTGTAGGAGCTGCCGAAGGTTGCGATCTTTTTTTGTGCGCCACCTATTGGTGCGCGAACACTCGACTCGCACCAAATTAAGCCGCTCTGGCGCATCAATCTGTACATATCCCACGCCTCCTTCAGCCATTTCCTACGCATCCCGCCGCTTGGCAAGGCCCTTGCTCTAGCCTGTGCATCGTTCATTGCTGGAAGCTTTCCGATGCTGGTGATTCATCGCAGAATCGACCCTCACCCCGTCTGGGCCGCCGAGTTGCACCTGACGTTCGAAGCCCGGAGCAAAAGCCGTTTGCGCTGTTTCAGTGCCGACGGTGAAGACGTCGGATTGTTTTTGGAGCGCGGTCAATCGCCCCTGTATGACGGCGAATGCCTGCAGGCCGAAGACGGACGCATCGTCCGTGTCTGTGCCCGCCCCGAACACCTGCTGCATGTGACCTGCGCCAATGCCTTCGAATTGACCCGCGCCGCTTATCACTTGGGCAATCGCCATGTCGCCCTGCAGGTAGGCGATGGCTGGCTGCGCCTGCTAGACGATTACGTGCTCAAGGCCATGCTCGAACAACTCGGCGCCACCACCGAGTCCATCGAAGTGCCGTTCCAGCCGGAACACGGTGCCTACGGCGGCGGCCACCACCATTCACGCCATGGCGATGAAGACTTCAACTACCCGCCCAAACTCCACCAGTTTGGCGTACGTCTGTGAATCCGGCCTGGGCACTGTTGCGCCTGGCCAGTCCGCAGCTGCCGATTGGCGGCTACAGCTATTCCCAGGGCCTGGAAATGGCGGTAGAGAGTGGTCGCGTCAATGATTCAGACAGCGCCAGGCGCTGGATCGCTGACCAGTTGCTGCTCAATCTCGCCCGCTTCGAAGCCCCGCTACTGCTCGCCCATTGCGTCGCGGCGCAAGAAGAACACTGGTGCGAACTGCTGCAGCGCTGCGAAGAACACCGCGCCAGCCGGGAAACCCGTGAGCTGCATCTGGAGAGCCGGCAAATGGGCTACTCCCTGCAACAACTGCTCAACGGTTTGCCGGAACTGGATACCTCGGCCCGCGTCTTTCTCGCCCAACACCCTGAGCCTCATCTGGCGCTGGGCTGGGCCCTGGCCGCCCGTGCCTGGCGGATCAGCCCGCAGGATGCGCTGGCCGCGTGGCTCTGGAGCTGGCTGGAAAACCAGCTCGCGGTGCTGATGAAAACCCTGCCACTGGGCCAGCAGGCCGCCCAGCGCCTGACCAGTGAATTGTTGCCGCTGTTGCAGCAAGCCCAGCACAACACCACCCAAATCAAACCCGAACACATGGGCAGTGCCGTTTTCGGCCTGTCTCTGGCGTGCATGGCCCACGAGCGCCAGTACAGCCGCCTGTTCCGTTCCTAGGAGATCCACATGAACACACAACCCCTGCGCGTCGGCATCGGCGGCCCGGTCGGCTCCGGCAAAACCGCCCTGACCCTGGCTCTTTGCCTGGCCCTGCGCGAGCGCTACAACCTGGCCGTGGTCACCAACGACATCTACACCCGTGAAGACGCCGATTTTCTGGTGCGCAACCAGGCTCTGGCGCCGGAACGCATCATCGGCGTGGAAACCGGTGGCTGCCCGCACACCGCGATCCGCGAAGATGCCTCGATCAACCTCGAAGCCGTGGATCAACTGAACCGGCGCTTTCCGGGTCTGGATCTGATCCTGGTGGAGTCCGGTGGCGACAACCTGTCCGCGACCTTCAGCCCTGAACTGTCCGACCTGACCATCTATGTGATCGATGTGTCCGCAGGCGACAAGCTGCCGCGCAAGGGCGGGCCGGGGATCTGTAAATCCGATCTGCTGGTGATCAACAAAATCGACCTGGCGCCGCTGGTGGGTGCATCGCTGACCCTGATGGACAGCGACACCACCCGGATGCGCAACGGCAAGCCGTTCGTCTTCAGCAACCAGAAAACCGGCCAGGGTCTGGAAGAGATCATCGCCTTCATCGAACGCCAGGGTCTGCTGACCGCAGCCTGAACACCATTGACCAACAAGGAAGCTCACCCATGACACTCAAACGCATTCTCGGCGCCCTGGCTCTGCTGCTGACCCCGGCGCTGGCCTTCGCCCACCCCGGGCACGGCGACAATGGCTTGATCGCCGGCATCAGCCATCCGATCGGCGGGCTCGACCATTTGTTGGCGATGCTGGCGGTGGGCCTCTGGGCGGCGCAGCAAAAAGGCGCGGCGCGCTGGGCGCTGCCGTGCACTTTCGTCGGCACCATGCTGCTGGGCGGGTTGTTGGGTTTTGAAGGGCTGAATCTGCCGGCGCTGGAGAGCGGGATTGCAGCATCCGTACTGGCGCTGGGTCTGGCGGTGGCTTTGGCGGTGCGTCCGCCGTTGAGCATGGCGGTCGGTGCTACCGCGTTGTTTGCGCTGTTCCATGGCGTGGCGCATGGGCTGGAATTGCCGGACATGTCGAGTCCGTGGGCGTATGCGGCCGGGTTTGTGGCGGCGACGGCAGCGTTGCATGGGGCTGGTTATGCGGTGGTGCGGGTGTTGCCGCAAGCAGCGGC
The DNA here is from genome assembly GCA_035563915.1 of Pseudomonas sp. GTDB lineage: Bacteria > Pseudomonadota > Gammaproteobacteria > Pseudomonadales > Pseudomonadaceae > Aquipseudomonas. The sequence continues at coordinate 18,280 of DATMUG010000232.1, forward strand.
ACCGTTGGTTCGACTGGCAGGTGCGGCTTCGGCGGCGACCGGGGTGTGGTTGTTGGCGGGGTGATTCTCTGGCGCCTGAACTGGCCTCTTCGCGAGCAAGCCCGCTCCCACATTTTGGAATGCGGTCCCCTGTGGGAGCGGGCCTGCTCGCAAAAGCGGTCTGATAGACACCGCATCGCTCGGGTCGACCTCTCTGCTAACATGTCGCGCAATCAACCCTGCCGTGACGACGCCAGCCAATGCCGCAAGCCTCCCGCTCCGCCTACCAGCCTGAATTGACTGCCCTGTTCAGCGACGTGCAACAACACTTTCTGAACGTGATCGTGCCGCTCTGGCAAGGTCCGGGCTGGAATGCCGACATGGCCTTGCCCCATGAGGCGCTGGACGCCGAACACCAGCCATTGCCTGCCCAGCGTTATCGCGCCATGGCCTGCGCGCGACAGTTGTACCTGTTCGCCAGTCTGATCGGCCAGGTGCCGGCTGCCGAAGAACGTGCGGCAGCGCTGTTCCGCTCGTTGCAGCGGCATTTCCACGATGCCGAGCATGGCGGCTGGTTCTACAGCATCGACCCGCAAGGTGTGCCGCTGGATACGCGCAAAGACCTCTACACCCACGCCTTCATCCTGTTCGCCTGCGCCCACTACTGGGACAAGGTCCGCGAACCACTGGTGGAATCGGTGCTCAATGCCGCTCTGGAGGTGATCACACGGCGGTTCGCCACTGGCGATGGCCTCTACGAAGCCGTTGTGGATCGAGACTGGAAAACACTGGAAAGCGGACCGCTGCAAAATCCGCTGATGCATCTGGCCGAAGCCTTTCTCGCCACGTTGTCGGTGCGCGACGATCTCGCCGTACAACGGGCGCTGGTTGAGTTATGCACAGCCATGCAGAAACATTTTATCGATCCGCAACACGGCGTACTGATGGAGAAACCGCTGGGTGCTGTGGATAACTGGTTCGAGCCGGGGCATCAGTTCGAGTGGTATTTCCTGCTGCAATCGTCTGATCTGCTGCGCGGGTCGACATTGCACGCGTCCCTGGAGCGCGCCTTCGCCTTCACCGAGCAACTGGGCGTTGATCAACAGACCGGCGCCGTGCGCGCCATGCTTGATCTGGGTCCGGATGGCGGGTCTCGCGACGCCACCCAGCGCATCTGGGCCCAAGCCGAGTACCTGCGGGCACTGACATTGCGTGCCGATAGCGAGGCGGCTGTTTTGCGTCAATTGCGCGCGTTGCAGCAACGTTCGCTGCACGCGGGGGGCTGGTATGAGTGTCGTGATGAATACGGGGAAGTGAGCCGCCGCGACATGCCGTCGACGACGCCTTATCACCTGGCGACCTGCTATGCCGGGTTGGCTGACTATCTGCGTTGACTGACAGATAGATTTCGCGAGCAAGCCCGCTCCCACAGGGTTAGCGGCGGACACAAATGCTGTGTTCACCGCTGAACCGATGTGGGAGCGGGCTTGCTCGCCAATGGCAGCTACTCGGTCTTAAGCCTTGCTATTGCGATCAATCGCAAACCCTGCCCAGCTCTGGCTCACCGGCATCAATTCCAGGGTGTTGATGTTGATGTGCGCCGGGGCATTGAGGATCCAGAAGATCGTCTCGGCGATGTCCTGCGGCTGGATCGGCTCGGCACCGGCGTAGGTGGCGTTGTAACGATCCTGGTCACCGCCGAAACGCACCAGGGAAAACTCGCTCTCACACAGACCCGGCTCAAGGTTGCTGACGCGTACGCCAGTGCCTTGCAGATCACAGCGCAGGCTCAAGGAGAACTGCTGGACGAAGGCCTTGGTTCCGCCATACACATGGCTGCCCGGATACGGATAACTGCCGGCGACGGAACCCAGGTTGAGGATACTGGCGCCACGACCGTGGGCAATCAGGCGCGGCAGCAGCAGGCGCGTGGCGTACATCAGGCCCTTGATGTTGGTGTCGACCATGGTGTCCCAGTCGTCCAGGCTGCACTTGGGCGCCGGATCGGCCCCCAGGGCCAGGCCCGCATTGTTGATCAGCCCGCGCAGCTTGGCGAAACTCGGCGGCAGGTTGGCAATGGCGTCTTCCATGGCCTTGCGGTCACGCACGTCCAGCACCAGACCATGCACTTCAGTCTGCTTCGACAGCTCGGCACACAGCGCGTTGAGGCGTTCTTCACGACGGCCGGTCAGCACCAGTTTCCAGCCAGCCTCGGCAAAACGACGGGCACAGGCTTCACCAAAACCGGAAGTCGCGCCGGTAATAAACAGGGTGTTGGACATCGTGTTCTCCTTGCATCGGCTGAGGGTCAGCCATTGGAATGGACAATCAGCGGGCAGCATGCCCGGCCACGCTCTTACCGGCAACCACGTTCCCCTGTAGGAGCTGCCGAAGGCTGCGATCTTTTGATTTTA
>DATMUG010000233.1:0-4252 GCA_035563915.1 Pseudomonas sp.
TGCGCCAACAGTCAGAATCGGGCTTTGTCCCTACTCCTCCCTTCAGGTTCCAGCATACAAGCGGGCTTGCTCGCGAAAGCGGTGTTTCATGCGACATTGATGTTGACTGGCACGACGCCTTCGCGAGCAAGCCCGCTCCCACAGGGGCGCCGGGCAGCCAGATATCAAACTTCTTGATAGTTATCCTCGATAATTCAGCCTAAGCGTCGGCTGGAACCTGCTGTTACAATGCCGCCCAGCGAAACTTCAGTTTTTTAGATCAGGAGCACACCGGTGCCTGTCGTTTTTGTCGCCGCTTCCAAGCTGCCAACGCCTTTTGCGCAATTCACCATGCACGGCTTTCTCGACGAAGCCACCGGCCGCGAGCACGTTGTGCTGAGCCTGGGTGAGATCGCCGACGGTGCCCCGGTACTCGGCCGGTTGCATTCCGAGTGCCTGACGGGCGATGCCTTGTTCAGCCAGCGTTGCGACTGCGGCTCGCAACTGGAGGCCGCACTGCAGGCCATCGCCCGTGAAGGCCGTGGCGTGTTGCTGTACTTGCGTCAGGAAGGCCGTGGCATTGGCCTGCTGAACAAGATCCGAGCCTACGAATTGCAGGACGGCGGTGCCGACACCGTGGAAGCCAACGAGCGCCTGGGCTTTGCCGCTGACCAGCGTGACTACGCCATGTGCCTGCCGATGCTGGAGCATCTGGGCGTGAAATCCCTGCGCTTGATGACCAACAACCCGCGCAAGGTCAAAGCCTTGACCGACATGGGCATTGTGGTTGCCGAGCGCGTTCCGCTGCACACCGGACACAACCCGCACAACAAGCTCTATCTGGCGACCAAGGCCAGCAAGCTCGATCACATGATGGGCAACGAGCATCAGGGCGAGGTAGACCGGGCGTGACCCGTGGCCAAGTGAGGCGCCGGCTGACCGTCAACTGGTGGCAATACTTCGCGTTGGCGCTGTTGCCGCTGTTCGTGATCAATGGCGTGTTCGGCCAGGGCGATGCCATCTTGCCAGTGCTGGCGATGCCGTTTTTCATCGCGGGCGTGGCATCGATGTTTGTCAGTCTGAAGTTCTTCGGTCGCTACAAACATGCGTTGATCGCCACGCAGAAAGCCCTCGACACCCCGGAAGAACCTGCGGCATGGATCAGCCTGGCCGCCCGGCGCCGCATGGCTTTCCTCGCGGCCAGCCTGCCGGCGTGGATCGGGGCGCTGGCGGTGTTCGTCGGCCTTGAAGCGGTGCCTTTGATGCTGCTGGCGCTGTCCACCGCCGTGCTGTTTTACCTCTACCGTATCCCGCGCCAGCTGGCTTGATGCGTCTTCCCTGGCTTGGCTGTTTGCTGCTGGCCTTCTACGGCTCGGCAGCGGCAGTCGAGCGAGTGGTCAGCCTCGCACCCTCACTCTCGGAAATCGTTGTCGAACTCGGCAGCGCCGACTTGCTGGTGGGCGTACTGGATGCCGGCGAACGTCCGGCGGAGTTGAAGAACCTGCCTTCCGTTGGCCGCTACGGCCAGTTGGATATGGAGCGGCTGCTCAGTCTGAAACCCGATTTGCTGCTGCTCTGGCCCGGTAGCGTCGGTCCGGCCCAGCGCGAACAGCTCAAACGCTTGAACATCCCTACCTTCGTCGCGGAACCGCACAACTTTGCCGAACTCACCGCCCAGATCGAAGCCATTGCCACGCAGCTTGGGCGACCTGAGCGTGGGACGGAGTTGGCCACTGATTTGCGCCGGCGACTGGCAGAGCTACGTCAGCATTATCGACGGGATCAGCCGTTACGGGTGTTCTACCAGGTCTGGGATCGACCGCTTTATACCGTTGGCGGCGGGCAGATCATCAGCGATGCACTCGAGGTTTGCGGTGCGCACAATGTATTTGCCGATCTGACATTGCCGGCGCCGCAAGTCAGTGTGGAGGGCGTGTTGCAGCGTGATCCCGAGGTGATTCTGGCGGGGGATCAGGCGCAGCTCGATGCGTGGACGATGTGGCCGCAGGTGACGGCCGTGAAGCAGGCGCAATTGCTATTGGTCACCGACAAAGGTCTGGAACGGCCAAGTGGGCAGATGGTCGAGGCGACCGCCAAGCTGTGCCAGTCAATCCAGCCACACCGCTGACCTGTGGCGAGGGAGCTTGCTCCCGTTGGGCCGCGAAGCGGTCCCAAATCAGGCGACTCAATATTCCTGAAATATCGCGTTCAGCGGTTTTGCGACTGCTGCGCAGCCGAGCGGGAGCAAGCTCCCTCGCCACAGTGGTCGGGTGATGGCTTTAGAGCTCCGGCATCCAGGTCACCCCGAACATCCACGCCCGACCTTCCTCGCGATAGCCGTACTCATTGCCTTCATGGCTGTACAACACCCGGCTGTAACCCTTGTCCAGCAGGTTATCCACCTTCATCTCAAGCTTGATCTCGCGATTGAGCTCCCAGCTGCTGCGCAACCCCACTAACCCGTAGCCGCCCAGCGAGTGCTGGTTGTTCAGGTCGTCATAGCTGCTGCTCACCGCTTGCCAGCTGGCGCCCAGGCCCAGGCGATCGAACTGCCGGTCCAGATCCAGGCTCATGGTGCGTCGCGCACGGCGGGCCAGGGTATGGCCGGTGTCCCGGTCACGCGGGTCGATGATCGCCACGCCAAGGTTGCTCTGCCAGCCGAACAGTTCCTGCTTCAGGGCAGCTTCGAAACCGTTGATCCGCGCGGAGGCGACGTTTTCCGGGCGCGAGTTGCTGCCGAAGATAATCGCGTCTTCAAGGTCGGTCCGGTACAGCGAAGCCTCCAGGCGGCTGTCCTCGGTCAATTGACTGCGCCATTGCAGTTCATAGCTTTTCGAGGTTTCGGGCTTGAGGTCCGGGTTGCTGAAATCCGGGTAGTACAGGTCGTTGAAAGTCGGTGCACGGAAGCCTTCGCTGTATGTCAGCAGCACATCGTTGTCCGGATTCAGCGGCAGAGTGAAGGTCCCGCTCCAACTGTTCTGGCCGCCGAATTGCTGGTTCTGGTCGCGGCGCAGGCCCAGTTCGGTGGAGAAACTGTCGGTGTGATAGCGATGCTGAACGAATGCCGCACGGTTCCAGCGGCTGTCCTCATCGAAGGCCGTGCTGCTGTTGAGCCGGTCCTCGTACCAGTCGCCGCCCAGAAGGAGGCTGTTGCGATCATTGAGGGTCAGGTCGTTCTGCCAGCTCACCGAATCGCGATAGGTATTGAACACGCTGCGCTCATCGCTGAGCTTGTCGAGGGTCTTTTCGCGGTTCTCGGTGTGACCGAATTCGATGCGGCTTTTCCAGATCTCATTGACCCGCGCGTCGACGTAGCTGCTGACACTGCTCACGTCGAATTCGCTGTAGGGCTGTTGCTGGACGGACTCGAAGGTGTTCAGGTCGAAGCGGCCAAACGGGTTGTCGAATTCGCTCTTGCCGCGGTTATCCAGCACGTTGGCGCCAACTTCGAGGTCGTCGTTCAGCGCATGGCTGAGGCTCAGGCTGAACGACTGGTTGCGATAGGCATCATGGTCGCCATCGCTGGGATACGACTGGTGGGTGCGATTGATCCCGGCGGTTTCATCGAGGCTGGCGCCGAGATTGAAACGGGTCTGCTCATCGCCGCCGGATAAGCCAAGGCTGCGTTCAAAGGTCTGATGGCTGCCCACGCCGACGTGCAATTGCGGTCGCAGGCCTGGCTCGCCGCCGCGACGGGTGAAGATCTGGATGACACCACCGATCGCATCGCTGCCGTAAATCACCGAGCGTGAACCGCGCAGCACTTCCACGCGCTCGACCTGTTCGATGTTGATGTGCTGCAGGTTGCTGTCGCCCGAGCTTGAGGTGCCGATCCGCTGGCCGTCCACGAGCACCAGGCTTTGCGCCGATTGCGTGCCGCGAATGTAGATGCCCGGCAGGCTGCCGCGTCCGCCGGTTTGCGCCACTTGCACGCCCGGAACCCGGCGCAGCAGGTCGGTGACGCTGTTCGGCTGCAGGCGATCGATGTCTTCGCGGGTGAAGACGGTATTGGCGGCACTGCTGTCGTTGCGTGCTTCGACCTGACGGTTGGCGCTGATCAACACGTCGGACAGCTTCAGGGCCTGATCGCGTTCGAAGGTGTCGGCCAGCAGTGGGCCTGACGGCAGAAGGGTCAGCGTCAGGGCGAGGGGGGAGAGTTTCATCGACAGTCCGTTGGTGCTTGGGGGATACACAATTTTGATAGCGCCACAAACCACTGTGGGAGCGGGCTTGCCCGCGAAGGCGTCGGCACAACCAACATTGATGTTGGATG
>DATMUG010000234.1:0-19165 GCA_035563915.1 Pseudomonas sp.
GGTTTTTTACAAGCAAGATCAAAAGATCGCAGCCTTCGGCAGCTCCTACAGGGGATCAAAGCCCTGCAATCAAATCCCGATAATCCCCCACCGCCGCAAACTCCGCCGTGTCCTTGGGCCCCTTGCGGCTGTCCGGCTCTCTCACGGCCAGCAAATGCGCCACGCCGAAATTTCTCGCACTGCGCAAGATCGGCAAGGTGTCATCGATGAACAGGCTGCGCGCCGGGTCGAAGTCGATGTCCGCCTGCAACGCGTCCCAGAACTGCGGGTTTTCCTTGGGGAAACCGTAATCGTGAGAGCTGATCAAACGTTCGAAATACGGTGCCAGTTCGATTCTTTCCAGCTTCAGCGACAGTGAATCACGGTGCGCGTTGGTGATCAGTATCACGCGCTTGCCGGCTTGTTTGATCGCCGCCAGAAAGGTGTCCGCATCCGGGCGCAGGGCGATCAGGTGTGCGGTTTCCAGTTTCAGATCGCGCACTGGCAGCTTCAATTCGGCACTCCAGAAATCCAGGCAATACCACTGCAACTGACCGGCGTTGCGCTCGAACAGCGGGTGTAACTCCAGCTCGGCCATGGCCCGGCTGACCCCGTGCAATTCGGCGTAGCGCCGGGGCAAGTGCTCCAGCCAGAAGTGGTTGTCGAAGTGCAGGTCCAACAGCGTGCCGTCCATGTCCAGCAGAACGGTGTCGATGTCAGCCCAGGGTAATGAAGCCATGGCAGTGTCTCGGGCGATAGATGGATATCTGGCGTAAACAATCGGAAAGCCGCGTTATAGTAGCGCGTTCACGCCAAGGAGCCTTGCATGCGCCAGAAACCCACCGTCCTCGCCCGCGAGATCGTCGCCACCAGCCGTTTGTTCTGCGTTGAAGAGCTCAAGCTACGCTTTTCCAATGGCGTAGAGCGTACCTATGAGCGTCTGGTCGGAAAAGGCGCCGGCTATGGCGCGGTGATGGTCGTGGCGATGCTCGATGCCGATCATGCGGTGCTGGTCGAGGAGTACTGCGGCGGTACGGATGAATACGAATTGTCGCTGCCCAAGGGCCTGATCGAACCAGGCGAGGACGTGTTGGCGGCGGCGGAGCGTGAACTCAAGGAAGAAGCCGGTTATGGGGCGCGGCAGTTGGAGCATTTGACCGAGTTGTCGTTGTCGCCTGGCTACATGAGCCAGAAAATCCAGGTGGTGCTGGCCATCGACCTGTACGAAGAGCGCCTGGAAGGTGACGAGCCCGAGCCCATGGGCCTGGCCAAGGTCAACCTGCGGGAGTTGTCGGCGCTGGCGCAAAATCCGCAATTCACCGAAGGCCGTGCCTTGGCGGCGTTGTACCTGGCCCGAGATCTGTTGACCCAACGCGGAGTGTTCCTGCCATGACTTTCCCTCACCCATTGATGGCGCCGGTGATTGAACTGGCCTTGAAGGCAGGCGATGCGATCCTGCCGTTCTGGCGTATCAATACCCAAGTGACTGCCAAGGCGGACGATTCGCCGGTCACTGCCGCCGATCTGGCCGCCCATCACCTGATTGTGGCCGGGCTGACGGCGCTGGATCCAAGCATCCCGGTGCTCTCCGAAGAAGATGCCAACATCCCGCAAAGCGTGCGTGCCGGATGGCAGCGTTGGTGGCTGGTAGACCCGCTGGACGGCACCAAGGAATTTATCTCAGGCAGCGAAGAGTTCACCGTCAACATTGCCCTGATCGAGCAGGGGCGCGTGGTGTTTGGCGTGGTTTCGATGCCGACCAACGGCCGGTTCTATGTGGGCGGCGCCGGATTGGGTGCTTGGCGTGGCGATAAAGGTGCCGAGCCGCAGCCGATTCAGGTGCGTGAAGTGCCAACGACGGGCAGTGCGTTTACGGTGGTCGCCAGTCGCCGCCATTCCAGCCCGGAACAGGAGCGTTTACTCGCCGGATTGAGTGATGGCCTGGGTGAGCTGGAATTGGCGAGCATCGGCAGTTCGCTGAAGTTCTGTCTGGTGGCTGAAGGTGCGGCCGATTGTTATCCGCGCCTGGCACCGACTTCCCAGTGGGACACGGCGGCGGCACAAGGCGTGCTGGAAGGGGCGGGCGGCGAGGTGCTGGATCTCAACGGCGAGCCTTTCTGTTATCCGCCACGGGAATCGTTGCTGAACGGGTTTTTCCTGGCGTTGCCGGCGAAGGCAGCTTGGCGGCAGAAGCTGTTGGAACTTGCACGCTCCTGAGCCCGATAGAAGACTGCGGTGAGGGGCTCTATCTGTGGCGAGGGAGCTTGCTCCCGCCGGGTTGCGAAGCGACCCCAAAACCAGCCCCCGCGTCGTATCTGTCAGACCGTCGTGGCATAAATTGCGACTGCTGCGCAGCCGAGCGGGAGCAAGCGCCCTCGCCACAGGTTCTGTCCAGCTGCTGATTCTTAGCGGTGGAGCACGTACTGCCCGACAAACCTCACCGCATCCTCATCACTCCCCGCATTCACCACCCGCGTATTCAAGGTCAGGCGCGCCCGGCCATAGCGCTGATACATCGTCAGAAATTTTTTCCACACCTGCGGGTTCGGCGCCGGGCAAATGGCGTGGGCATCGCCGGTTACCGGTAGCGGGTAGTTGATCTGCCCTTCCTGAATCACGATGTGTCCGTCGGTGATGCCTTCTTCTTTCAGGCGCAGATGCATCCAGCCCCAGCCGGCCAGTACCGCGCCGCAGTACAGGCTGCCGCCGAACATGGTGCTTTTGTGGTTGACGTTGGCGTCCAGCGGCAAGTGCAGGCGCAGTTGCTGATCGTGCCAGTCGAGTACTTTGAGACCCATGTCCCGGGTGAGGGGGATGTCGTGGTGCAGGACAGATTCCAGTTGACGACTGTCACGGCTCATTCAGCGGCCTCTTGTGTGCAAGGGTTGATGGGACGGTCACTCAATCGAGTTCTTCGCCGTGGCTGGCGGCACCGCTGTCGGCGAAGCTCAGGCCGTGTTTGCGCAGTTTGTCGTGCAAGGTCTTGCGCGGAATGCCCAAGGCTTCGGCGACGCTGCGCAAGGAACTATGGGAGCGGGCCAGTTCGGCGGCAATCAGGGTTTTTTCGAAATTTTCCACTTGCTCGCTCAGGCCGGCGCTGACCAGTTCTACCGGGGTGCCGGCGGTGCCTTGCGTCTCGCTATTGTCCAGCGCCAGTTCCAGGCCAAGGGCGAAGCGTTCCGCGGCGTTCTGCAATTCTCGAACATTACCGGGCCAGGTGTGGCGCAGCAGCAGCGCGCGTTGCCCCGGTTGCAGCTCATGGGGTGGCAGGCCATGGCGGGCGCTGGCCTCATCGGCAAAGTGCTGGAACAGCACCAGTGCATCTTCGCCACGTTCGCGCAGCGGTGGAATGCGCAGTGGCGCGACATTCAGGCGGTAATACAGGTCGGCGCGGAAGCGTCCCTGATCGGCGGCCTGGCGCAGGTCCTCCTTGGTGGCGGCGATGATGCGGATGTCCAGCGGGATCAACTGGTTGCCGCCCAGGCGCTCGACCACTCGTTCCTGCAGCATGCGCAGCAGTTTCACCTGCACATCCAGGCTCATGCTCTCGATTTCGTCGAGGAACAAGGTACCGCCGTTGGCGAATTCGAACTTGCCGATACGACGTTTCTGCGCACCGGTGAAAGCGCCGGGCTCATGGCCGAACAGCTCGCTCTCGACCACCGACTCGGCCAGCGCCCCGGCATTGATCGCCACGAACGGGCCGTTTCTGCGGCTGGACAAATCATGCAGCGCCCGGGCCACCACTTCTTTACCGGCGCCAGTTTCGCCGAGGATCAATACATCAGCCTTGGTTGCCGCCAGGGCGCCGATCTGCTCGCGCAGTCGCGACATCGAGGCCGACTGCCCGACCAGCCGCGTGCTCAATTCATTGCGATCGCTCAGGGCCAGCCGCAGGCTGCGATTGTCCAGCACCAGGCGACGCAGGGCCAGGGCGCGGCGCACGCTGTCGAGCAGGGCATCGCTGGCGAAGGGTTTTTCCAGAAAGTCGTAGGCCCCGGCGCGCATGGCTTGGACCGCCAGCGGTACGTCGCCGTGTCCGGTAATCAGCAACACCGGAAGCTCCGGATCCTGGGCATGCAGTTCGGTGAGCAGCTCGATACCGTCCATACCGGGCATGCGAATGTCACTGACCACCACACCCGGCCAGTCACGCTCCACTAGCGCGGCCAGACCTTTGGCTTGTGCCAGCGACAGCACCTTCAGGCCGGCCAGGTCGAGGGTCTGACTCAGGGCCTGGAGCAGGTGGGGATCGTCGTCGATCATCACGACCTGAATGTGATTGTCGATGGTCATGCACTTCGGTCCTCGGACGGTTGCAGGCTTACACCCGGAGCGCCTGCGCGCAGTTTCAAAGTAATCAGCGCGCCGCCTTCCTTGTGGTTGGCAAAGGACAGTTCACCGCCGAAGGCGCGCATCAGGGTCTCGCAGATCGCCAATCCCAGGCCAAGCCCCTGGGTGCGGGTCTTGGTGGTGTAGAAGGGTTCGCTGGCGCGGCCAAGGGCTTCCATGCAGAAACCGGGGCCGTTGTCGCGAATGTACAGGTTGACGCCATCGGCGCTGGATTGGGCACTCAACCAGAGTTTGCGCGGCGGGCCTTTTTCCGTGAGGGCGTCCAGGGCGTTGGCCAGCAGATTGCCGAGCACCTGGCGCAAACGCGTTTCCCCAGCCTCGACCCACAGCGTCGCGGCGGGTAAATCGCGGATCAGTTCAACGTCCATGCTGCGCCGGCGCTTGGCCAAAAGGGCCAGGGCGTCGTCCAGCGCCGGTTGCAGGGCGACGCTTTCGGGGGCGTGGCGATCACGCCGGGCAAAGGCGCGCAAATGGGCGATGATCGAGGACATGCGCCCGGTCAGTTCGCTGATCAGTTTGAGGTTGCCACGGGCGTCGTCGGTGCGCTGGTGGTCGAGCAACACTTCGGCGTTTTCCGCGTAACTGCGAATGGCGGCCAGCGGCTGGTTGAGTTCGTGACTGATGCTCGCCGACATGGTTCCCAAGGCTGACAGTTTACCGGCCTGCACCAGATCATCCTGGGCACGCACCAGTTCTTGCTGCGCCTGCTCGCGCTCCAGCACCTCCTGTTTGAGGCGTCGGTTGAGGCCCTCCAGGTCGCTGGTGCGCTCGGCGACCCGGTCTTCCAGTTCACGCCGGGCCTTGGCTTCGAAAGCGATTCGCTCCAGGTAATGGCGGCGGCGTTGCATCATCAGGCCAAGCAACAGCATCACCACCAACAGCGTTGCACCGCCAATGGCGACCACCGTGCGCACCGGGCGGTCGATCAGGGTTCGTGGGGCGAGGATGCTCACGTTCCAGCCGGTTTCCGCCATGGTCTGGGTCTGGGTCAGCCAGGCATTGGGATTGAGCTTCAAGGGCTTGGGATCGCGGGTCGGGTAGGGCTGGATCGCGCTGATGGCCTTGCGTTCGTCTTCGCTCAAGGGGCGAGTCGCGCGAAAGCGCCATTGCGGCCTTGAGGTGAGGATGACCACGCCATTGTGATCGGTCAGCAGCAGTTGTTCCGGGGTTTTGCCCCACAGGCTTTCGGTGTGGTCGAGGTCAACCTTGACCACCAGCACGCCGGTAATTTTTTCGCCGTTGCGTACGGCGGCGGCAAAGAAGTAACCGCGCTTGGCGGACGTGGTGCCCAGCCCGAAAAATCGCCCGAGACGCCCGGCCATGGCTTCACTGAAATACGGCCTGAAGGAAAAATTTCGCCCGACGAAACTGTCATGTTTATCCCAGTTGGAGGCCGCCAGGGTTTTGCCTGTGGTGTCCATCAGGTACATGACCTCGGCACCGGTCTGGGTGCTGATGTTTTTTAACAGGCGGTTGGCGTTGCCCTGGGTGACGCTATCGTCCGGTGCGCCCAGCACGGCGCGCAGGGCCGGCAGGTCGCCGAGAATCTGCGGCAGCACTTCATAACGGTGCAGGGTACCCAACAGGTTGGCGACGTAAAGGTCGAGGGTCTGGCGGTTCTGCCCGGCCAGTTCGCTGCGGTAATAACGCTCGGCCAAGTGCTCGAGCGGCCACAGCAACGGCGCCAGACACAGCGCGAGCAAGGCCAGGCTGCGCCAGCGGGGTCTGCGAGGAAGGTTTGCACTCATGAGCGTCGGGCGCCTTTGCGTATGGGCACAGTATGGCTAGGCAAAGACGTCGGCGTCCTTGAACAGTGCAGCACATTGATCCTTGGCTGACAGTAGGGGGGCGCTGTCGAGCTGCCAGTCGATGGCAAGGTCCGGGTCGTTCCAGCGAATGCTGCGCTCGGCCTGAGAGTCGTAATAGTCGGTGGTTTTGTAGAGCACTTCGGCGGTTTCGCTCAACGTCACAAAGCCATGGGCGAAGCCTTCGGGAACCCACAGCTGGCGATGGTTTTCGGCGCTCACGTGCACGGCGAGCCATTGGCCGAAATGCGGCGAGCTGCGACGCACGTCCACCACCACGTCCAGCACTTCGCCACTGACCACGCGAACCAGTTTGCCCTGGGGTGTTTGCAGTTGGTAATGCAGGCCGCGCAGGACGCCCTTTCGCGAGCGTGAATGGTTGTCCTGGACGAAAGTGGCCTGCACGCCGGTCGCATGGGCGAAGGCGTCGGCATTGTAGCTTTCGAAAAAGAAACCGCGTTCGTCCTCCAGCACCCGGGGCTCGATGATCAAAATACCGGGTAGCTCGGTGGCGATGACATTCATGGTTTTCTCCGACGGAAGGCGTGGCTGGGCGACATTCTTGCGCAAAGCGTCGCCGGGCGCGAGTCACCACTGGGCGGGCAAGTCAGGGGCAGGGGGTTGCGTATCGCCTCGCGCAGTGGCGATATAGGCGCCTAATAAATTTAACACCTTCATAGAAGAGGTCTGTTCCATGCCGCTCGCCACCTTGATTCATCGCGCCAGTTTGCCCAGCCCGCAGGTTTCTGCGCAGCAGGCACTTGAGCTGTTGCAGGAACATTACGGGCTTGGTGGCAAGTTGCAGGCCCTGGGCAGCCAGCAGGATCTGAACTATCGGGTCGACAGTGATCGGGGTCGTTTCGTCCTGAAAATCTGCCGTGGCGACTATTCGGCGCTGGAGTTGCAGGCCCAACATGCCGGACTCAAGCATCTGGGGCAGCATCCTGGTGTCCACGTGCCGCGGGTGATCGCGGCAAAAAACGGTGAGGATCTGCTATCGCTGGACGTCGCCGGCCAGGCGGTGCATGTACGCCTGCTCGATTACATTGAAGGCCAGTCCCTGACCCACCTCGATCATTTCAATCGCACCGTGGTGGAAGGTTTCGGCCGCTTGTGCGGGGAGATGGACCTGGCGCTGGCGGGTTTCGACCATCCCGGCCTGGTACGCACGCTGCAATGGGACGCGCGCCATGCCCAGGCACTGATTGCGCATTTGCTGCCGGTCATCCAGGACGCCGCCCAGCGCCAGCTGATCGCCGAAGCGGCCGCGCAAGCCGAGCGCCATTTGCAGCCGCTGGTGGACACGTTGCCCATGCAAGCCATCCACATGGACATCACCGACGATAACGTGGTCTGGCAGCGCGACGCCGAGCGTCAGTGGCAATTGCAGGGCGTGATCGACTTCGGCGATCTGGTACGCACCTGGCGCATCACCGATCTGTCGGTCACCTGCGCCGCCTTGTTGCACCACGGCGATGGCGATCCTTTCTGCATCTTGCCGGCGGTCCAGGCGTATCACGCGGTCAATCCGCTGACCCATGAAGAATTGCTGGCGCTCTGGCCGCTGATCGTCGCCCGGGCGGCGGTGCTGGTGCTCAGTGGCGAGCAGCAGGTCAGCATCGATCCGGGCAACACCTACAGCCGTGACAACCTGACTCACGAGTGGGAGATCTTCCGCGTGGCGACCTCGGTGCCGTTGGCGCTGATGGAAGCCGCAATCCTCAACGCCGTCGGGCAGCATCTGCCGGCCATCGTCAGCGAAGGTTTTGCGCCGCTTCTGCCTGGTCTGGTGGGGCGTGAATTCGCCTTGATCGATCTGGGCGTACTCAGCCCGCACTTCGAGGCCGGTAATTGGGAACAGGAAGGCATTGACCAGCGCCTGTTGGACCAAGCCGCCGCGGTCCATAGTCTGGCGGCCAGCCGCTACGGACAATACCGCCTGTCCCGTACCCGCCCGGACAGTGCCATCGAACCGGATACCTGCCCGTTGCACGTCGAATTGCGTGTGCCCCAGGGCACCACCGTCGAAGCGCCGTTTGCCGGTGTTGTGCATCAGCCCTCGCCAGGTGTGCTGCAACTGGATGGTCCACAAGTGAGCGTGCGCCTGTGGGGCGTGACGTCATCGGTACACGCCGGTGCCGCACTGGTCAAAGGCCAGGTGTTGGGCACCGTCAGCGGGGCGCTGCGGGTACAACTGTGTCGGGACGCATCGTTCAATGCGCCGCTGTTCTGTACGCCGACCCGCGCAGCGGCCTGGCAGGCGCTGTGTCCGTCACCGGCGGCGCTGCTGGGGCTGGCCTGTGACGCCGAAGAAGAACTCGACGCGCAGACCTTGCTGGCCCGTCGCGACGCCAGCTTCGCCCGCACGCAAAAACACTATTACGTCGACCCGCCGCGCATCGAGCGGGGCTGGCGCAATCACCTGATCGACATGCAGGGCCGCTCCTACCTCGACATGCTCAACAACGTCGCGGTGCTCGGCCATGGTCATCCACGCATGGCCGCCGTCGCCAGCCGACAGTGGTCGTTGCTCAACACCAATTCGCGGTTCAACTACGCCGCCGTGGCGGAGTTTTCCGAGCGTTTGCTCAAGCTGGCGCCGGATTCCATGGACCGTGTGTTCCTGGTCAACAGCGGCAGTGAGGCCAATGATCTGGCGATCCGCCTGGCCTGGGCCTACAGCGGCGGACGCGACATGGTCAGCGTGCTGGAGGCCTATCACGGCTGGACCGTCGGCGCGGACGCGGTGTCGACCTCCATTGCCGATAACCCCAAGGCACTGGAAAGCAGACCGGACTGGGTGCATCCGGTGACTGCCCCGAACACCTATCGCGGCGAATTCCGTGGCCCGGACAGCGCGCCGGACTACGTGCGCAGCGTCGACCATCACCTGGCGAAAATCGCTGAACAGAAACGCCAGCTGGCCGGTTTCATCTGTGAACCGGTGTACGGCAATGCCGGCGGTATCTCGCTGCCAGCGGGTTACCTCAAAGAGGTCTATGCCAAGGTGCGCGCCCAGGGTGGCGTGTGCATCGCCGACGAAGTGCAGGTCGGCTACGGGCGCATGGGCCACTTCTTCTGGGGCTTTGAAGAGCAGGGCGTGGTGCCGGACATCATCACCATGGCCAAGGGCATGGGCAACGGCCAGCCGCTGGGCGCGGTGATCACCCGCCGGGAAATCGCCGAAGCGCTGGAGGCCGAGGGTTACTTCTTCTCATCGGCCGGCGGCAGCCCGGTCAGTTGCCAGATCGGCATGGCGGTGCTGGATGTGATGGAAGAAGAAAAGCTCTGGGAGAACGCCCAGGTGGTAGGCGGGTACTTCAAGGAGCGTCTTGAAGCGTTGATCGATATTCATCCGCTGGTGGGGGCGGTGCATGGGTCCGGTTTCTATCTGGGCGTGGAGCTGATCCGCAACCGCGAAACCCTGGAACCGGCGACCGAGGAAACCACCGCGCTGTGCAACCGCTTGCGCGACCTGGGCATCTTCATGCAGCCGACCGGCGATTACCTGAACGTGCTCAAGATCAAACCGCCGATGGTGACGACGCGCCAGAGCGTGGATTTCTTTGTGGATATGCTTTCGAAGGTGCTCTCGGAAGATCTCTGAACCCAATAGGTCTGGTGTACTCGGTCAAGTGTGGGAGCGGGCTTGCTCGCGAAAGCGGTGTGTTATTCAACGTTGATGTTGACTGATCCGCCGCCTTCGCGAGCAAGCCCGCTCCCACATTTGGAAGGTGGCGTTAATTCGATTGTTATCGGGCTTGGTTGCTAAATTTAAGACGGAAGGCATATTTACAGCTTCTAATGCCGATATTTATCGGATATAAAGTCGCCAATGCCAGGGCGTGGATGAACCATGCCCGACCGTCACGCACATGCCCGGAGACGCTTCATGAGCCGTAACGTTACTGTCGCTGCCACGCAAATGGCCTGTTCCTGGGACCTTGAAGGCAACATCGAGGTCGCTGAAAGACTGGTCCGTGAAGCCGCCGCCAAAGGCGCGCAGATCATCCTGATCCAGGAATTGTTCGAAGCACCGTACTTCTGCCAGAAGCCGAACCCGGATTACCTGCAACTGGCGACGACCGTGGAAGACAACGTCGCGATCAAGCATTTCCAGAAAGTCGCCAAGGAACTGCAGGTGGTGTTGCCGATCAGCTTCTACGAGTTGGCAGGGCGTGCGCGCTTCAACAGCATCGCAATCATTGATGCCGACGGCAGCAACCTGGGGATTTATCGCAAAAGCCACATTCCGGATGGTCCTGGGTACCACGAGAAGTACTACTTCAATCCGGGCGATACCGGTTTCAAGGTATGGAACACCCGCTACGCGAAAATCGGCGTGGGCATCTGCTGGGATCAGTGGTTCCCCGAGGCCGCTCGCAGCATGGCGCTGCAAGGCGCGGAAATCCTGTTCTACCCGACCGCCATCGGCAGCGAGCCCCACGACAAGACCATTTCTTCCCGTGATCACTGGCAACGCGTGCAACAGGGCCACGCCGGCGCTAACCTGATGCCGCTGATCGCCAGTAACCGCATCGGCAACGAAGAACAAGACGGCTACGACATTACCTTTTATGGTTCGTCGTTCATCGCCAACCAGTTCGGCGAGAAGGTACAGGAGCTCAACGAAACCGAAGAGGGCATCCTGATTCACACCTTCGACCTCGACCAACTGGAACACATTCGTAGCGCGTGGGGCTCGTTCCGTGACCGTCGTCCGAACCTGTACAGCGCGCTGAAAACCCTCGACGGAACCCTGGAGTCCTGATCGACATGACCACTTTGAAAAGCACCCCTCGCGCAGACGGCTTCTACATGCCAGCCGAGTGGGCACCCCAGACCCAGACCTGGATGATCTGGCCCGAGCGCCCGGACAACTGGCGCCTGGGCGGCAAACCGGCGCAAGCCGCGCACGTCACGGTGGCCAAGGCCATTGCCCGTTTCGAACCGGTCACCGTGGCGGTTTCCGCCGGCCAGTACGAAAACGCCCGTGCCCGCCTGGACGTGCCGAACATTCGCGTGGTGGAAATGTCCAGCGACGACGCCTGGGTCCGGGACACCGGCCCGACGTTCGTCATCAATAACAGCGGCGAAGTCCGTGGCGTGAACTGGGACTTCAACTCGTGGGGCGGTTTTGACGGTGGCCTGTATTCGCCGTGGAACCGTGACTCCCAGGTCGGCGGCAAGATCCTCGAGATCGAGCGCAGCCCACGCTATCGCACCGAGGGCTTCGTGCTCGAGGGCGGTTCGATTCACGTCGATGGTGAAGGCACGCTGATCACTACCGAAGAATGCCTGCTCAACCGCAATCGCAACCCGCACATGAACCGTGCGGAAATCGAAGCGGTGCTCAAGGACAATCTGGCTGTGGATAAGATCATCTGGCTGCCGGATGGTCTGTACAACGACGAAACCGACGGGCATGTGGATAACTTCTGCTGCTACGTGCGTCCGGGCGAAGTGCTGCTGGCATGGACCGACGATCCGCAGGACCCGAACTACCCGCGTTGCCAGGCGGCGATGAAAGTGCTGCAAAGCAGCACCGACGCCAAGGGACGCCCGTTTACGGTGCACAAGATGCCGATTCCGGGACCGCTGTACGCGACCGAGGAAGAATGTGCTGGCGTCGATCCGGTGGATGGCACTCAGGAGCGTAATCCGTCGGTGCGCCTGGCCGGGTCTTACGTGAACTTCCTGATCGTCAACGGCGGCATCATTGCCCCAAGCTTCGACGACCCGCTGGACGGCCCCGCCAAAGAGATCTTGCAGTCGTTGTTCCCGCAGCACGAAGTGGTCATGGTACCTGGCCGCGAACTGTTACTGGGTGGCGGTAACATTCACTGCCTTACCCAACAGCAGCCAGCGCCGCACAAAGAATGAGTGAGCCCGTAACATCCTGAGTTGATTGTGAAAAAAATCAGGCAAACGTTTTCCCTCGTCGCCTTGCATACAGCCCGCATTCCATAAGGATTGCGGGCTTTTTTGTATCGGTTTCCCAATAATCCAGACACCTTGGCATAGCTCTTGTATTGCTGATCCTGCAAAACAGGGAGGGGAGAACTTTAGTCGTTCTGTCATAAACCTTGGATAAGTTAGCCGCTCACAAACCGGGAGAGAGCGCTGAAATGAACGCCGAAGTTAAGGTAGTGGGCGAGCGGGCGCTGCATCCCCTGGCAGTCAATGGTGAATCGCTCCAGATCCTGGCGCACTGGTTAAAGTCCAATGGAACGCGTCCGATCAGCGAGACTGATCCGCGCCGGACAATAATCGAGCGCTACCCCGCTGGTTTATTCAGCGAAGCGGAACTGGATGCGTTGTGGGATGTAATGGAAGGATAAGAAGAAAAACAACGGATTGAACAACGAAAGCGCTGCCGGGATGGCAGCGCTTTTTTTTATGGACCAATGATTTGAGGGCAGCACTTTTTATTGTTGGAACGAGCCCCTCATTCGATCTATGAAGCGTTCGTTGCAGTTGATTTTTTCTGCCACTTAAAATCATTTCTTAGACGATTTTCGCCTAATCCCAGAGGATTCATGAAATTGACACACCATTGAGGCCGCGGCTACGATTCGGCCCAACGCCTGTGGCAGACCGCCATAATCCCAAAATAATAAAAAGGCCCGCCGCGATTCATCGTGGGCGGGCTTTTTTGTTTGCGGAATGAAAAAAGAGCGCGATAGTGCCGTTTCAGCCGTTCGACACAGCGCGTTTCAACCCGTAATAAGGAAAACAACATGTTGAACAAGCGAATCAGCCTGATCGCTCTGGGGATTTTGAGCGCTTCACAGGCCATGGCTAACGACCAGGCCGAATCCAAGGGTTTTGTCGAAGACAGCAGCCTCAAAGTGCTGCTGCGCAACGCCTACATGAACCGTGATTTCAAAGACGGCAACCCTGATAAGTCCGAGTGGGGCCAAGCGGCCATCGGCACGTTCTCGTCCGGCTTCACCCAGGGCACCATCGGTGTCGGTGTGGATGCCTTTGGTCTGTACGCATTGAACCTGGAGCGCAGTGAAGACCGCAGCGGCGCCCAAGGTATCGACTTCTTCAAAAAAGGCGCCAGCGGCGAGCCGGCTGACGACCTGGCCAAGGCCGGCGCAGCGGTTAAATTCCGCCTGTCCAGCACCACGCTGACCTACGGCGACCAGATGCCGGCGCTGCCGGTGCTGAGCTACGACAACGTGCGCCTGCTGCCGGAAAGCTACACCGGCACCCTGATCACCTCCAAAGAGATCAAGGGCCTGGAACTCAATGCCGGCCGCTTCACCGCCGAATCGCGTAAAAGCGCCGAAGGCCACGACAGCGGCGGCCTGAAGTCGATCAACGTGTTGGGTGGTAGCTACCAGTTCACCGAGCAATTCAAGGCTGCGCTGTACGCGTCCGACGTTGAAGACGTGTTGAAGAAGCAGTACGTGAATGCCAACTACGTGTTCCCGCTGGCCAAGGATCAGTCCCTGACCCTGGACTTCAACGGCTACCGCACCAAGCTGGACGACGCCTACATGCGCGACGTCGGCGCCACCGGCGACGACAACAAGATCTGGAGCCTGGCTGCCATCTACGCCACCGGCCCTCACTCGTTCACCCTCGGCTATCAGCGCAGCACCGGCGACAGCAACCTGGGCTACCCGTACGGCGGCTACCAGAAAGACCAGAACCGGATCGGCGATGGTGGTAACACCATCTACCTGGCCAACTCCTACTGGTCCGACTTCAACGCCGAAGACGAACGCAGCTGGCAACTGGGCTACGGCCTGGACTTCAGCACCTTCGGTGTACCGGGCCTGAGCTACAACTTCGCCTACGTACGCGGTGACAACATCACCACCTCCACCAGCGAAGGCGGCACCGAGCGCGAAATCTTCAACCAGTTCAAATACGTCGTACAAAGCGGCCCGGCCAAGGACCTCAGCGTGAAACTGCGCAGCTCCATCCTGCGCGTGTCGCAGAAGTCGAGCGAGTACAACGTCAGCGGTAACGAAGTGCGCGTGTTCGTGGATTACCCGATCAACATCTTCTGATGATGGGGTTTGGTGTTGAGGCCTGATTCAAGGTCTCGGAAAGAAGAAGCCCCGACTGGTTCGGGGCTTTTTTTTGTGTGCTGGATGGGTCATGTCGTCGAAAGTCGATTTCGGGAACATGTTCTGAAAACGTGTCGTCCGCGGCGACATGTTCCGAATACGTGTCGCAAAAAGTGGAAAATTGCGACACGTTCATTACCACACCACTATATCGAACAGACAAACATGATTGCCCAACTATACGGCAAAGCCGTATAGTTGGACTCATGTTTACAATCATCGAAACCGAAATTTTCAAGCGCTATGCTGAGTCCATTTGGGACGATGGCGAGCGACATGAATTCATAACATGGTTGGCCGCCAACCCGTTGGCTGGTGATGTGGTTCCTGGCAGCGGTGGTCTGCGCAAGGTTCGTTGGTCCCGGAGCGGGATGGGCAAACGAGGTGGTACACGTGTCATTTACTACAACACGCTTTCAGAAGGCTCTATCTGGTTGCTGATCGCCTACACCAAGGCGAAATTCGACAATTTACCCGCAGCCTTCCTCAAGCAACTGAAGGAGGAAATCAGCGATGGTCAATGAACTGGAGCAATTCCAGCAGGACTTACTGGAGTCTGTGCGGCAAATGAAAGTCGGCAAATCTGCTCGTGTGACAGAGGTGCCACTGTCGGCAGCTGCTGAGGCTCGGGCTAAAGTAGGCGTTTCTCAAAGCGCATTCGCCAAATTGATTGGGGTTAGTTTGCGGACGCTACAGGATTGGGAGCAAGGACGGCGGCAGCCGACGGGAGCGGCGCAGACTCTACTGCGTGTTGCGAGTCAGCATCCTGAGGCTTTGCGTGATTTGCAGGCAGTTTAGGATGCCGAAATAAAAAGCCCCGACTGGTTCGGGGCTTTTT
The DNA here is from genome assembly GCA_035563915.1 of Pseudomonas sp. Classification (GTDB taxonomy): domain Bacteria; phylum Pseudomonadota; class Gammaproteobacteria; order Pseudomonadales; family Pseudomonadaceae; genus Aquipseudomonas. The sequence continues at coordinate 15,063 of DATMUG010000234.1, forward strand.
TCATTTCGCAATCATTACACTGCGTAACTAATGATGTTCCCATCCCCACCTTTATCCCCTCCAGCGAACGCCATACATTGAGCTCCAACGCCTCTCCCATCATCCCGACGGGAAGGTCACTGGAGATTTCTCAATGCCTTTCGTAAGCGTCCGCATTACCCGCGACGGGGTTACCACTGAGCAGAAAGCTCAGGTGATCGCCGAAATCACTGAAACACTGGAACGCGTTCTCAACAAGCGTCCAGACCTGACCCACATCGTGATCGAGGAAGTCGACACCGATAACTGGGGTTACGCCGGGATCACCACCACCCAGTACCGCAAGCAACTGGCGGAAGAGGGGCAGTCATGACCACGCCGGTGACCATCGATTTCATCTCCGATGTGGTGTGCCCTTGGTGTGCATTGGGAGCAACCGCACTGGAGCAAGCGATCGAGAACGTGGCGGGCGAGATCTCGGTGGAGCTGACCTACAAGCCTTTCGAGCTGAACCCGAACATGCCGCCCGAAGGCGAGAAAGCCGTCGAGCACCTGATGCGCAAATACGGACGTACCGCCCAGGACGTCGCCAACGGCAAAGCGATGCAAATCGAACGCGGCAATGCCATTGGCTTCAAGTTCGACCTGGAGAAGCGCACTCACTTCTACAACACCTTCGACGCTCACCGATTGTTGTTCTGGGCACAGGAGCAGGGGCGTCAGGTGGCGCTGAAGAAGATCCTGCTTCGCGCTTACTTCAGCGAAGGCCAGAACCCGAGTGACCAGCAGACGCTGGTGCGCCTGGCCGGTGAAGCCGGGCTGGACGAGGCCCGAGCACGCAAGGTGCTGGAGTCGGGCGCGTATGGCGATGAAGTGCGTGAACTTGAGGAGTTTTACCGGCAGCGCGGCATCAATTCGGTCCCGGCCATGGTCTTGAACGGTCGTCACCTGGTGTCCGGATCGCAGTCGGTCGAGTACTACGAACAAGTGTTGCGGCAAATGGCATCGGCCCCCGCTGAAGCCTGATTCACCCAATTTCAAATCCCATTATTGGTTAGAGGTATACATCATGAGCAACTCGAAAAAAGTCATCGTTATCACTGGCGCATCCCAAGGTCTCGGCGACGGCATGGTCAAGGCATTCCGTGAACAGGGTTACCGCATTGTTGCCACTTCGCGTTCGATCAAGCCGTCCACCGATCCGGACATCCTCACCGTGGCCGGCGACATCGGCGAGCCAGAGACCGCACAACGCGTGATTCGTGAAGCGATCGCCCGTTTCGGTCGTATCGATACTCTGGTCAACAACGCCGGTATCTTCATTGCCAAGCCGTTCACCCAGTACACCGCTGAAGACTACGCCAACGTGCTGTCGGTGAACCTCAACGGCTTCTTCTACATCACTCAACTGGCCATCGCCGAGATGGAAAAAAATGGCAGCGGCCATGTGGTGAACATCACCACCAGCCTGGTCGATCACGCCATCGACGGTGTGCCATCGGTACTGGCTTCGCTGACCAAAGGTGGCCTGAACGCGGCGACCAAATCCCTGGCCATCGAATACGCCAAGCGCGGCATCCGGGTCAACGCCGTGTCCCCAGGCATCATCAAGACCCCGATGCACAGTGAAGAAACCCACGCGGCACTGGGCGCCCTGCACCCGGTCGGCCACATGGGCGAGATCGACGACATCGCCAACGCGGTCGTGTACCTGGACAACGCCAAGTTTGTCACTGGCGAAATCCTGCACGTTGATGGTGGTCAGAGCGCCGGTCACTAAGCGCCGGGTTTCAAACGGCGCAAATGACAAAGCCCTCGTAGCGATACGAGGGCTTTGTTTTGTTCGGAAGAAGGAACAGCATTTTCGGAAGCGTCCGACATACGCGGTAGCGAGATCCTGATGATCATTGACCCCCCTCCCGCAGCACTTCGCTGCGCAAGGTCATTGAAGGATTTCGAATGCTGCATCGCGATCAGTTTCAACCCGGTCTGTCGGTCGACCTGCCAGCGCTGAGTCGCTGCTGGTGAGGTGCTCCAATACCAAGATGTCTTTCGACGTTGATCGCGTGTTCTGCATTTCCTTGAAAGCGCGTGAAGACAGGCGGACCCTGTTTCGGCGAACCGTCGCCACCCGGATAGCCAACCCGGTTGAGTTCCTCCTTGTGGAACGCTGCAGTGACCCCGTCCAGGGATGCTATGAGTCGCATCAGGCTCTGGCAAAAAGAGTCCTTGCGGAAAATTGGCAGCGGATATTGATCTTCGAAGACGATGCGCAACCCTACGAGTTTTGCGCGACGAAGATTCGTTGGGTGAACCGGTTTATCCGAACACAAGAATTCCAGTCACTGCATCTGGGTTACACCATGGGTCGCACCTGGCTGACCTGGTTCCCGTTTATCGCCCGTGGAAAAGTCGTCGCGCTCCATGCGTACATCATTTCGCGGGAAGCTTGTCAGGTCCTGGCGCAAACGCCCTACTGCGGAAAGCCTGTCGATGTCTTATTCAAGCAACGGCTCAAGCAGCACTGTGTATTTCCCATGCTCTTCCGTCAGCACGCAGCTGCGGTCACTGGGAGTGATATCGAGGTGATTGCCTTGAATGAGGATGAATGGTGGGAGCGAAACTGGAGGAAGAACCGGCGGTCGGTGTTCAGGAATATCTGGAGGACGATCCTGAGGATCGGGTTCTGATATCGATTGCCCGGAAACAACAAAGCCCTCGTATTGCTACGAGGGCTTTGTTTTGTATGGTGCCGGCACCAGGAATCGAACCCGGGACCTACTGATTACAAGTCCATGCGGTTGTGCAGTGATCATTGGGAAAGGCCAGAAAACCAGCATTTTCCGAGATTATTTCAACCATGTTCGGCAAATATTCTTTTTTGGTGTGGACGGGATGTGGACGTTTTAACCCGATCCGCTTTCACATGCTGGCAAAGCCTTTCAATTAGTGAAATACCTATCTCCTATCTGCGGTCCAGTGTCTGCCTGCTCTGTCACTCGGATTTCACCACCTCCTGAGTTGCACAAAAAACGGATGCAAGGCCCGTCGGCGGGAGGGGGAAAAGTGCGTTCCTCCCCGGCGCTTTTTAACCTGTGCGAATTTTTCTACGGAGCAGAGCTCCTCCGTTTGGCGAGAGTTTTTTCAGTTCGCCATTGCTCGCGGGGAGAGGCAGGGCTATAGTCTGACTACGCCAATGACGTATTCAAGGGAAGGCATGATCTTCATCGAGACTCCGATCTTTACCGAGGATGTCGCGCAGCTTCTCAGTGATGAGGAGTATCGGGAGTTCCAAAATTCATTGGCCGAAACCCCTGACATGGGTGATGTCATCCAGGGAACTGGAGGTCTCAGGAAGGTGCGGTGGGGCGCAAATGGCAAAGGCAAGCGAGGTGGGGTTCGAGTGATCTACTACCACGTTGTGTCGGCCTATCAGATACGCCTGATCCTGATCTACCAAAAGGGAGCACAGGACAACCTTTCAGAGGCCGAAAAAAAGGTCCTTCGCAATATCAACAAAGGGTGGCAGTAATGGAAAAAAATCTCTTTAACCGTCTTGTGGAAAGCATGACTCAGATGGATGAGATTGATCGTGGTGAGCGTCAGCCATCGCGTGAGTTCCACATTGATGCCATGCAGGTTAAGAAAATCCGAAAGGCTACGGGGCTTACTCAGACGAGTTTTGCCAAGACAATCGATGTCGCTGTGGGAACGCTCCGCAATTGGGAGCAGGGTCGCCGAGAGCCTGAGGGGCCGGCTCGCGCACTGTTGCGAGCGATCCATAATGACCCCGGCAATGTATTGGCCGCATTGAAACAGTAGATTTATTCGAAGGTTTCAGGGGGTGATGCCCCTGATTGCGGCTTATCACGCCGCTAAAGGTGATGGAGCATCGGGCCCGTTCCTGGACTACACCAGCCGGATTACCTGATGCAAAAGAGCCGACGCTCGCGGCTATTCGCGGTACGCCAACAGCAAGCGCCCGGCAAGGCGCTATATAAATGCCAACCCTTAAAAGTTGGCAGCGCTGCCAGCACTTAACAGGGCTTCTGCCATGTTTAAGCTGCGCACAAAAGCGGTACAGGTAGAAATCGATCTACGAGTCCTAGTGTTTTTTGCATGCT
>DATMUG010000235.1:0-4347 GCA_035563915.1 Pseudomonas sp.
GATGATGTTGACTGATCCGCCGCTTTCGCGAGCAAGCCCGCTCCCACTGGGATCCGGTGTTTAGCGTTTACAGCAGAGGGTGAGCCCGTCACCCAATGGCAACAACGACAGATCCACCCGCACGTCATCTTTCAAGGCACGATTGAGCGCCTGGATGGCTCGGGTGTCTTCACTCTCGGGGTTGTCCTCGAGCACCCGCCCACTCCACAGGGTGTTGTCGAACACCGCCAACCCACCCGTGCGCAACAGGCGCAGCGCATGCTCAAGATAGGCAGGGTAATTGGCCTTGTCGGCATCGATGAACACCAGATCGAACTGCCCCGGCTGATCCAGCTTGCCCAAGGTTTCCAGCGCTGGCGCCAGACGAAGATCGATGCGATCGGCCAGGCCTGCTTCCTGCCAGTAGCGCCGTGCAGTGGCGTTGTAATCGCCTGCAATGTCACAGCAGATCAACGTACCGTCTTCCGGCAATGCCGCGGCCATGCACAGCGCGCTGTAACCCGTAAAGGTGCCGACTTCGAGCACGCGCCTGGCGCCAGTGAGCTTGACCAGCAACGCGAGAAACTGCCCCTGCTCCGGCGCTACTTGCCAGCGCGCCATGGGCAAGGCCTGGGTTTCCTCACGCAAGCGTTTGAGCAAGGGTGTTTCGCGCAGGGAGACGTCCAGCAGGTACTGATAGAGCGAGTCGTCGAGATTGAGTGTGCGAGCGGTCATGACCCCACCCTCCGGCTATCAGGGATTACGCGCCAGATGCTCCGGTTGCAGGACGCGCTTGGCACTCAGGTAGGCTTTCTGCCAATAGGCCTTGGACAGGCTGTCGAGCTTCACCGTGCCACCGGTGGCGGGTGCGTGGACGAAGCGGCCTTCGCCGACGTAGATGCCGGCGTGGCTGACCTGTGAACCGCCATTGGTGGCGAAGAACAACAGATCGCCGGTTTGCAGGCCTTCCTTGCCGACATCGGCCGCTTGCATGCTGATCATTTCCCGCGTGGTGCGCGGCAGTGAAATGCCGGTGACATCACGGTAGACATAGCCGATCAGCCCGCTGCAATCAAACCCGGAATCCGGGGTGTTACCCCCCCAGCGATAGGGCGTGCCGACAAGTCCGAGCGCACGAAACAGTACATCTTCCGCTTCAGGGGAAAACGCTTGCGAGGGGCCGAAAACAATGGGAGGGCGTACCACCGGCGCAGGGGGCGGTGTACGACTGGCACACGCGCTGAGCAGCGCGGCGAAGAACATGATTGCGAGGCGGGCCGACGTCGACATAAGCAGAGCATCCTGATCTGGCTGCGGCTTTTTTCTGCAACGACGCAGAAAAGAAAACCGCCTGCGCGTTACGCAGGCGGTTTGCCATCATTCATGGATCAGAATTCTAGCGCTTATGCGGCAAACTTCAAGTAAGACTTTAAGTTCGCCTTACACATTGTCCGCTTACTTGCGCGCCGTGACGATTTCCGGCGTTGCAGCAGGAGCCATCGCGAGTGCGCGCTTGGCTTCGATGAAGGATTTGCTCCAGTAGCTGTCGCCCAGGCTATCGATCCGCACACCACCGCTACGGCGGCTGCTGGAATGAATGAACTGGTTGTCGCCCAGGTAAATGCCCGCATGGCTGACACGATTGCGTCGGCCAGAGGTGGCGAAGAACAGCAGATCGCCTGGCTTGAGCTTGTTGCGCGAAACCAGCGGTGCGTCCACGTTGATCATTTCGCGGGTGGAGCGTGGCAGGTTCATGCCCGCTTCTTCACGGAACAGATAGCCGATGAAACCGCTGCAATCGAAACCGGCTTCAGAGGTGCCGCCAAAACGGTAACGGGTACCGATCAGGGACATGCCGCGTTCGAGGATGCTGTCGGCCAGGGCGGGCAGCTGGTAGGACTTGCCGTCAGCGAAAGCGGCCAGTTCTTTTTCGGTGGCCACTTCGTCCTGGTAAAGAGAGTCTTGATAACGGACGGAAGACTGGGCGGAAACAGAGTTTTGAACCTGTTGTGGCGCTTGCTGGGACACTGGCGTGTGGGCAGCGCAACCGAACAACAGGGTAACGAGTGCGAGAGGCACGAGGGGTGCGAAGCGATTTAGCATGGGCACGACCGTGGCTGATAGTTGTAAAGAAGCCGAGACTATGCCCGCTATCAAACCTATTTGCAAATTCAATCGAACTTTTTGTGACTTATCGTTTCGCCGCTGACATCTAAGCGCTTAAGCCCATTTGGATCGTACACGCGGCCTGCTCCGTGCAGGAAAGCGCATTTTCTGGCGCCTGAAATATGCCAAACCGCGCTGGAGCCCCCAATTTACCGGGCCCGGCTACCAGCCCAGGGTTTCTTTAAGGAAGGGAATGGTCAGCTTGCGCTGCGCTTGAAGAGAGGCCTGATCGAGACGTTCCAGCAACTCGAACAACGCACTCATGCTGCGGGTGCCACGGGTCAGAATAAAATGCCCGACTTCGTCGGTCAGGTGCAGGCCGCGACGGGATGCGCGAAGTTGCAGGGCGCGCAATTTGTCTTCATCGGAGAGCGGGCGCATCTGGAAGACCAGTGCCAGGGTCAAACGGGACTTGAGGTCTGCCAGCTTCACCGGCAATTCACGCGGAGAGGTCGATGCGGCAATCAGCAAACGCCGACCGCTGTCACGCAGACGATTGAACAGATGGAAAAGCGCCTCTTCCCAGTCAGCCTTACCGGCTACCGCCTGCAGATCATCCAGGCAAACCAGTTCGTACTGTTCCAGGTGATCGAGGATTTCAACGCCGCGATCCATCAACTCGGCCAGCGGCAGATAAACCGCGGGCTCCCCCATCTGCTCGAAGCGCAAGCAAGCGGCCTGCAACAGATGCGTACGCCCAACGCCGTGTTTGCCCCAGAGGTAAATCAGGCTTTCGGTCCAGCCGGCGTCGGCTTCGCACAGTCGCTCGACATAGCCGAGTGCAGCGGCATTGGCGCCTGGGTAGTAGTTGATAAAGGTGGCGTCGTCACGCAGACGCACACCTAGGGGCAGCTGAATCGGTTCCATGCTGACTGTACAGTTCCCAAGGAACCGTTAGTGGCCTCTGTGTAAAGTGTGCGAAGTTTATACCCGTGAAGCCGACCGCACAATGCGACACACCACAAGCAAAATCAAAGGTTTGCGTTAGCACCCCGGATTCATGACGGATTCTCTGGCGGTACCGGCATCGATCCGGGTCGTGCACAAAAGACCTAAAACTCCGGCTCGTCGACACCACTGTACATGTCGGAATCCTTGTACAGATCGTGGACATGACGCACCAGCACCATGATTACCGCGGCCACCGGCAGCGCCAGCAGGATGCCGGTAAAGCCGAACAATTCGCCACCGGCAAGGATCGCAAAGATCACCGCCACCGGATGCAGACCGATGCGATCCCCCACCAGCAAGGGTGTCAGCACCATGCCCTCCAGCGCCTGCCCGACCATGAACACCGCCACGATGCCAACCATCGGATACAGATCGCCACCAAACTGAAACAGACCCGCAATCAAGGCCGCGCCGATACCGATGACAAAGCCCATGTACGGCACAATCGCCGCCAGACCGGCAATCAGACCGATCAACAAGCCCAACTCCAGTCCTACCAGCATCAAGCCCGCAGCGTAGATCACGCCCAACGCCACCATCACCATCAACTGCCCGCGCACGAAGGCGCCAAGTACTTCATGGCATTCGCCGGCCAGTGACACCGCGCGCTCCTCGCGATCACGAGGCAACAAGCCACGCACCTTGGCCATCATCACGTCCCAATCGCGCAGCAAGTAGAAACTCACTACCGGAATCAGCACCAGGTTCGCCAGCCAGGCCATCAGGGCCAGCCCGGATGTCGTTGCCTGGGACAGCACGACGCCGACGATATCGGTGGTCTGCCCCATGTGTTCGCTGATGGCCGCCTTGATTTTGTCGAACTTCCAGAACCCTTCGGACAAGCCGAATTTCGATTGCGCCCATGGCAACGCCGTGTGCTGCAGCCAATCGAGCATTTGCGGCGCCAGCTCATACAAACGAAACAGTTGCTTGGCGAGCATCGGCACCAGGACCAGCAGCAGCGTGGTGAAGATCAGGGTGAACAGCGCGAATACCGCGACGACGCCCAGTGTGCGAGACAGCCCGGCCCTCTCCAGCCGATCCACCAGGGGATCGAACAGATAAGCCAACAAGAGCGCCACCAGGAAGGGTGACAGGATCGGATGCAACAGCCAGATGAACGCGCAGAGCAGAACCACTCCACCCAACCAGAACCAACGCCGCGTATCGGCCATGAACCACTCCATTGCTTCTATATATAGAAAGAAAAACTACCAGCGAAAATGCAGCGCCGGCGTAGCAGCCGCAGCC
>DATMUG010000236.1:0-20746 GCA_035563915.1 Pseudomonas sp.
CAACTCCCTGCGGGCTTCGATGAACTGAAGCACCTGACCACCGAAACTTACTTAACTCTTTGTTTATCAAGGAGTTTTCCGTTTCGACTGCGCCGGAAGTGGGGCGAATTATAGAGAACTAAGATTCGCCGTCAACACTTAATTTCAGTTTATTCAGATTTAAGCGTAATGCGCGCAAATGCCTTCTTACCGGCTTGGCACACATGAGTCGCACCCAGCACATACACAAAGGAGCGATCTACAACCTCGCCATCTATACGCACGCCACCGGAACCGAGAAGATCCCGAGCCACAGCCGAGTTTTTCACCAGACCCGCTTTATTAAGCACAGCCGCAATCGGCATATCCTCAGCAGCGGTCAACTCTATCTCCGGAAGATCATCCGGCAACTCGCCATCCTTCATACGATTACCAGCGGCACGGTGAGCATTGGCCGCAGCCTCCTCCCCATGGAAACGAGCGACAATCTCTTCAGCCAGCTTGATCTTGATGTCCCGCGGATTAGCCCCTGCCTCCACATCAGCGCGGAAGGCATTGATTTCATCCATGCTACGGAAACTGAGCAGCTCAAAATAACGCCACATCAACACATCAGGAATAGACACCAGCTTGCTGTATATCACGCCCGGCGCCTCCTGGATGCCCACATAGTTACCCAAGGACTTGGACATCTTCTTCACGCCATCCAGCCCTTCGAGCAGAGGCATGGTCAGAATGCACTGAGCCTCCTGGCCATAACCACGCTGCAGTTCGCGCCCCATCAACAGGTTGAACTTCTGATCGGTTCCACCCAGCTCGACATCCGCACGCAAGGCAACCGAGTCATACCCCTGCACCAAGGGATAGAGAAACTCGTGAATGGCGATCGGTTGATTGGTCGTGTAGCGCTTGTCGAAGTCGTCGCGCTCGAGCATCCGCGCCACGGTGTACTGCGAAGTCAGTCGAATGAAATCAGCCGGCCCCATCTGATCCATCCAGGTGGAGTTGAATGCCACTTCGGTCTTGGCAGGATCAAGAATCTTGAAGACCTGGGTCTTGTAGGTCTCGGCGTTCTCCAAAACCTGCTCACGGGTAAGCGGAGGACGCGTCGCGCTCTTGCCGCTCGGATCACCGATCATTCCAGTGAAGTCACCGATCAGGAAGATCACCTGATGCCCCAACTCCTGGAACTGGCGCAGCTTATTAATAAGCACGGTATGCCCCAGATGCAAATCCGGTGCGGTCGGATCAAAGCCTGCCTTAATACGCAGCGGCTGGCCGCGCTTGAGCTTTTCAATCAGCTCGGACTCGACCAACAGTTCTTCCGCACCACGTTTGATCAGCGCTAGCTGCTCTTCAACCGACTTCATAACAGACCCGCAAGACTCAGATTCAAAGGGACCCAACCATACAAGAACGCGCGTCAAATACAAAGTTTGCCCGGCGCACGGACACCTATCCGCGAGCAGAGCGCCCGCGGACTTGCTTCAATGATGATTTGGTTATATTTTATACAGTTATTTCATATTCATCATGTCATTCATCTTTTCCAATTCATCTTTTTCAAAGTCAAAATTACTTATGACCAAAGAATCGTCTAAAGCGCCACCGCTTTACCCGAAGACCCACCTGCTTGCCGCGAGTGGCATCGCCGCCCTTCTGAGCCTGGCGCTTCTGGTATTCCCTTCCAGTGATGTTGAAGCCAAAAAGACGACCCTGAGTCTTGAACTGGAAAGTCCTGCAGAACAACTGACACAAGATCAAGACGCCGCCGAAGCTGTTCAAGCCACAAATGAGCCGACCGAGTCCCCTTTCGCGCAGATCGACAACAGCGCAGAAGAGCCCCCGGAAACCGCTCAATCCACTCCCTCGCCGGCAGTGGAAGAAAAAAAGGCGCCAAACCACAGGGAAGTGATCGTCTCCAGGGGCGATACCCTTTCCACCCTGTTCGAGAAAGTCGGTCTTCCGGCCACTTCGGTGCATGAAGTACTGGCCAGCGACAAGCAAGCCAAGCAGTTCAGCCAGCTCAAACATGGCCAGAAACTGGAGTTCGAACTGGGCCCCGACGGCCAACTGAGCAACCTGCACAGCAAGGTCAACGACCTCGAAACCATCACCCTGACCAAGAATGACAAGGGCTACACGTTCAACCGCATCACCGCCAAGCCTACTGTGCGCTCGGCTTATGTTCATGGCGTGATCAATAGCTCGCTGTCGCAGTCTGCCGCTCGCGCCGGTCTGTCTCACAGCCTGACCATGGATATGGCCAACGTGTTTGGCTATGACGTCGACTTCGCCCAGGACATTCGCCAAGGTGACGAATTTGATGTGATCTACGAGCAGAAAGTGGTGAACGGTAAAGCTGTCGGTAACGGTCCGATCCTGTCTGCACGCTTCACCAACCGTGGCAAGACCTACACCGCCGTGCGTTACACCAACAAGCAAGGCAACAGCAGCTATTACACCGCTGAAGGTAATAGCATGCGCAAGGCTTTTATCCGTACCCCGGTTGACTTCGCACGTATCAGCTCGAAGTTCTCGATGGGCCGCAAACATCCTATCCTGAACAAGATCCGCGCCCACAAAGGTGTCGACTACGCCGCCCCGCGCGGTACGCCAATCAAGGCCGCCGGCGACGGTAAAGTGCTGTTGGCTGGTCGCCGCGGCGGTTATGGCAACACCGTGATCATTCAGCACGGCAACACCTACCGTACGCTCTACGGCCACATGCAGGGCTTTGCCAAAGGCGTTCAGACAGGCAGCAATGTCAAACAGGGTCAGGTGATTGGCTATATTGGCACGACCGGCCTCTCTACTGGCCCGCACCTGCACTATGAGTTCCAGGTCAACGGCGTACACGTTGATCCGCTAGGACAAAAAGTGGCAATGGCCGACCCGATATCCAAAGCCGAGCGCGCGCGCTTCCTCGCGCAGAGTCAGCCTCTAATGGCGCGTATGGACCAGGAAAAAGCCACCCAACTGGCTTCGAGCAAGCGTTAAGCCATGGCGCTCTATATAGGTGTGATGTCCGGCACCAGCCTCGATGGCCTGGACATCGCGCTGATCGAGCAGGCCCCAACGATCCGACTGATCGCCACACGCTACATACCCATGCCCGATTCGCTGCGCACAGAGCTGCTTGGCTTGTGCGCCAGCGGTCCGGACGAGATCGCCCGCTCCGCCATCGCCCAGCAAAACTGGGTGAAGCTGGCAGCACAGGGCATTAACGCCCTCCTCGCTCAACAACACCTCAAACCAGAAGACATTCGCGCGATTGGCAGCCACGGGCAGACCATTCGCCACGAGCCGGCGCGAGGCTTCACGGTACAAATCGGCAACCCGGCGCTACTGACCGAGCTGACCGGCATTACAGTGATCAGCGACTTCCGTAGCCGCGACGTCGCTGCGGGTGGTCAAGGTGCACCGCTGGTTCCAGCTTTTCATGAGGCATTGTTTGAGGAGCGGGCCGGCAACCGTGCCGTACTGAACATCGGCGGCTTCAGCAATCTCAGCCTGATTGAACCCGGCAAACCTGTAGCCGGTTTCGATTGCGGTCCAGGGAATGTGCTGCTGGATGCCTGGATTCATCAGCAACGGGGCGATCACTATGATCGAGACGGCCAATGGGCCGCCACCGGCAAGGTCGAACCGGTCCTGTTGAAGGCGCTGCTCAGCGATCCATTCTTTGTGACAAAGGGCCCGAAAAGTACCGGTCGCGAAGTGTTCAACCTGCCATGGTTGATACAGCACCTCGTGAAGCTGCCGACTTTTGCCGCCAACGATGTCCAGGCAACACTGCTTGAGTTGACTGCCTTGACCATCATCGAGTCGCTGCAAAGCGCCCAGATGCATACACAGGAATTGCTGGTCTGCGGTGGCGGCGCGCACAACACGACGCTGATGAATCGTTTGGCCAGCCTGCTGCCCAATGCAAAAGTCAGCAGCACATCCGCCTATGACGTAGACCCGGACTGGGTTGAGGCCATGGCCTTCGCGTGGCTGGCCCATTGTTGCCTCGAAGGCATCGCAGCCAATCGCCCGAGTGTCACTGGTGCGCGGGGCTTGCGCGTGCTGGGTGCTATCTACCCCGCCTGAACGCCAGACAGCAAAACGCCGCATGACCGTGAGGACATGCGGCGTTTGGCTGATACAGACGTGCTGATCAGATCGAGAACGAAGAACCACAACCGCAGGTGGTGGTCGCATTCGGGTTCTTGATGACGAAACGCGAACCCTCCAGACCTTCCTGATAATCCACCTCGGCACCTGCCAGGTACTGGAAGCTCATCGGATCGACAACCAGACTCACACCTTCGCGTTCGACGATGGTGTCGTCATCGGCCACTTCTTCATCGAAGGTGAAGCCGTACTGAAAACCTGAACAACCGCCGCCCGTAACGAATACGCGCAGCTTCAAGCGATCATTCCCCTCTTCATCGACCAGGCTCTTCACCTTGTGCGCGGCACCGTGGGTGAATTGCAAAGCGGTGGGGGTGAAGGATTCGACGCTCATGCTGACTATCTCCCGGCGTTACGCCGCCATATTGCGTGATGACGCGCATTATCCGCTTGTCCTAGAAAATCGGTCAACTATTGTTACGGTATATCAACCAGCCCAATCGTCGGCCAGGAATGCAAAAAGGCCCGGTCAACGGGCCTTTTTTGACATGAGTGATTAAGCCTTACGGCAACATGCCGGCGTGTGACAAGCCCAAACGTTCATCCAGCCCGAACAGGATGTTCATGTTCTGAACTGCCTGACCCGACGCACCTTTGACCAGATTGTCGATCACCGACAACACCACCACCAGATCACCATCCTGCGGACGATGCACTGCGATACGGCAAACGTTGGCACCACGTACGCTGCGGGTTTCCGGATGGCTGCCGGCCGGCATCACGTCGACGAACGGCTCGTTGGCGTAACGCTTTTCAAACAGCGCCTGCAGGTCGACCGAGCGATCAACGACTGTTGCATACAGCGTGGAATGAATGCCACGGATCATGGGTGTCAGGTGAGGAACGAACGTCAGGCCAACATCCTTGCCTGCAGCACGACGCAGCCCCTGACGGATTTCCGGCAAGTGACGGTGCCCTTTGACCGCGTAAGCCTTCATGCTTTCCGACGTTTCGGAATACAACGAACCTACAGCTGCACCACGACCGGCACCGCTTACACCGGATTTGCAGTCAGCAATCAGACGCGAAGCATCCGCCAGACCCGCTTCGAGCAATGGCAGGAAACCCAATTGCGTCGCTGTCGGATAGCAGCCCGGCACAGCGATCAGGCGTGCCTTTTTGATCTGCTCGCGATTGACTTCCGGCAGACCGTAGACCGCCTCATCCAGCAGCTCCGGCGCGCCATGGGGCTGGCCGTACCATTTGGCCCACTCATCTGCATCCTGCAGACGGAAGTCCGCAGACAGGTCAATGACCTTGGTTCCGGCTGCCAGCAACTCACCCGCCAGGGCATGAGCAACGCCGTGAGGTGTTGCGAAGAACACTACGTCGCAAGCCCCCAGGGTTTTGATGTCCGGAACACTGAAGGCCAGGCCGTCGTAGTGGCCTCGCAGGTTCGGATACATGTCGGCCACGGCCAGGCCAGCCTCGGATCGGGAAGTGATGACAACCACTTCAGCTTGCGGATGCTGTGCCAACAGACGCAGCAGTTCGACACCTGTGTAACCCGTGCCGCCGACGATACCGACCTTGACCATAAACCTGCCCTCAACGAACCCACTGGAAAGCCGTCGATAATAGGGGCCGCGCGCGCCTGCGACAACCGGCAAGGTGACGTGCGGACGCTCAAGCCTCTACTATCCCGGCTACCGTGAACCTGGGAATAACCAAAAATGCTTTATCTATGGCTCAAAGCTTTTCACATCATCAGCGTCGTGTGCTGGTTTGCCGGGCTGTTTTATCTGCCGCGTCTGTTCGTTTATCACGCACAAAGCGAGGATACGATCAGCAAGGAACGCTTTAGCGTCATGGAGCGCAAGCTGTATCGCAGCATCATGGGCCCGGCGATGATTGCAACCCTGATCTTCGGTGGCTGGCTGATCAGCCTCAACCCCGGCGCCTATTTCAGCCAGGGTGGCTGGATGCATGCCAAACTGACCCTGGTCGTTTTACTGATCGGTTACCACCACATGTGCGGTGCCCAGGTGAAGCGTTTTGCCCGTGGCGAGAACACCCGCAGCCATGTCTTTTATCGCTGGTTCAATGAAGTACCGGTTCTGATATTGCTGGCTATCGTCATTCTGGTCGTCGTCCGGCCGTTCTAAATCCAACCGTCATTACTCACCCGGGGTATTCCAATGTCGCTACCCGCTTTGCTCGATCAACGCTTGCGCCTGCCTGTGGTAGCTGCGCCGATGTTTCTGATCTCAAACCCGCAACTGGTCCTCGCCTGCTGCCGTAATGGCGTGGTGGGCAGTTTTCCTGCGCTAAACCAGCGCGAGAGCAGCGGTTTCAAGGCATGGCTGGAAGAAATCGAAGCCGGACTGGCAGCATTGGAAAACCCTGCGCCGTACGCGGTGAACCTGATTGTCCACAATAGCAATCCGCGACTGCAGGCGGACCTTGCTATCTGCATCGAGCACAAAGTGCCGATCGTGATCACCAGCCTGGGTGCCGTGAAAGAAGTGGTCGATGCCGTCCACAGTTACGGCGGCCTGGTGTTCCATGACGTGACGACCCGCCGCCATGCCGAAAAAGCCGCGGAAGCGGGGGTGGATGGTTTGATCGCCGTCGCCGCAGGCGCAGGTGGGCATGCAGGGACCTGGAGTCCGTTCTCGCTTGTCGCCGAGATCCGCCAGTTCTTCGACAAGACACTGCTGCTGGCCGGTTGCCTGAATCACGGCCACGAAATACTCGCTGCACAACTGCTCGGCGCAGACCTGGCCTACTTCGGCACGCGCTTTATCGGCACCGCCGAAAGCCACGCGCCCCAAGACTATAAAGACATGCTGCTCAGCGCCAAGGCCGCAGACATCATCCACACTCCAGCCGTGTCAGGCGTTCCCGCCAGCTTCATGCGCCAGAGCCTGGAAGCTGCCGGTTTCGACATGCTGGCGCTGCAAAACAAAGGAGAGGTCAACTTCGGCTCCAAGCTCAAGCCGTTGAACGACGAAGCCAAAGCCTGGAAAACAGTGTGGTCTGCCGGTCAGGGTGTCGGTGAAATCGATGATTTACCGAGTGTCGAGGAACTGGTCGCACGTCTCGACACCGAGTACCGCAATGCCCTCGAACAGGCCGCACAACTCAGGCAGCGCTGGCCACACTGAAGAATAGGGCCGTCCGTCCTGGCTGGCCCTACACTCCATGGATGAAAATTCGCGACAAGGATGCTTGGGCAATGAGTAGCAACCGTTTCAACATCGTATTCGACGGCACACTCTTACCGGGTGTTGATATCAATACCGCCAAACTCAACATCGCCGCGCTCTACAAAAGCGATGTCGCAGCCGTCGAGCGGCTGTTCAATGGTCACGCGGTGATACTCAAGCGCGACCTGACACAATCCGATGCACAGGCTTACCTACAGGCCTTGAAGAACGCCGGTATCGATGCCCGGGTCGAGCCAGTAGCGTTGATCGAGCTCAACCTGTCCGACGTTCACCACTCCTCACCCCAGACCGGCCCGGCAGAACCCGAATCACCCTACGCCCCGCCACGGGCCAATGTCGGCGAGCAGTTGGCGGCGTTCGCCACACTCAAGCCGTTCAGCGTTGAAGGACGAATCGGCCGTCTGCGTTTCCTTGCCTGGACCCTGGTGTTGAGTCTGGTGACTCTGCCCATTGTTGGCGTATTCGCACTCATTGGCCTCGGACTGGTCAGTGGCGATTCGACCACCGGCCTGATCATCGGCGGCATTTTTGCGTTTTTCCTGTTTCTCGCATTCGTTGTTGTCAGCATCTTGTTCACCGTACAGCGCCTGCACGACATCGGCTGGTCGGGTTGGCTCTGGCTGTTGAATTTCGTCCCCTTCGTGGGCAGTTTCTTCCCACTGGTGATCATGGTCGTGCCCGGCAACACCGGCGCCAACCGTTACGGCCCGCCTCCCCCGCCCAACAGCACGGCGGTCAAAGTGCTGTGTTCACTGTGGATCGTGCTCATCGGTCTGGTATTCGTCGGCGCAATGATGGGCGGGATCTCCGCGATCCAGCAGGAATACGAAAGCAACCTGGAAAGCAGCTACGAAAGCGGCTCGGTAGTCCCCGATGAAATTGATGTCGAAACAGAATCACCGGCAAATTCCGCCGGCGATGCAGCCGAAGACGCCCAGCCCCCTGTAGACTCCGCGCAAGAATGAACAGCGCTCCCGGCCCGTGACACCTGCGGTGCAGCGCGGAGCTGTTGCGATGGAGAACTGCATGACCCGTTACGCTCTGATCACTGGCGCTTCCAGCGGTATCGGCCTGGCCATGGCCGAAGCGCTGGCCCGACGCGGCCGCAGCCTGATACTGGTGGCCCGACAGCGTGATCAGCTGGAAAGCATTGCGATTGAACTGACCCAACGTTTTGGCGTGGAAGTGTTGTTCCGCGCCTGCGACCTGGGTGAACCCCTGCGCCTGTCCGGCTTTCTGCTGGAACTGGAGGAAGGTGACCGGCAGATCGACTTGCTGGTCAATTGCGCCGGGATCGGTACTTGCGGCCCGTTCCTCGCCCAGGACTGGATGACCGAGCAAGACCTGATCGAAGTGAACATCCTGGCGCTCACTCGCCTGTGCCACGCCATCGGTAACAGCATGGCGCTGCAGGGCGGCGGACAGATTCTGAACGTTGCATCGATTGCGGCTTTCCATCCCGGGCCCTGGATGAGCACTTATTACGCGAGCAAGGCGTATGTGCTGCACTTTTCCGAAGGTTTGCGCGTTGAACTGAAAAAATGCGCGGTCAAGGTTTCGGTGCTGTGCCCCGGTCCGACCCGTACCGGTTTTTTCCGCACAGCGCAGTTGAACGCAGACAAACTGTCCGACAGCAAATTACTGATGAGCCCGGAAGAGGTCGCGCTCTATACCGTTCGGGCATTGGATAAAAATCGCGCAATCATTATCCCCGGGCGTCGCAATCGCTGGTTTGCCGCCCTGCCCCGCTTCGGCTCGCGCTGGCTGATCCGGACAATCGTAGGCATGGTAAACAAAGCCTACTGCCCACGCTGAATTGTCTTACGGCAAAACACTGGGCTGGTGTAGTCCCTATGAGTACACTCAGGCCAGCTCAAACAACGGAGAAACAGCTGTGGATACTCTGTTCACCAAGATCATCAACCGGGAAATCCCGGCGAAGATCATTTACGAGGACGACCAGGTACTGGCCTTCCACGACATCGCCCCACAGGCACCTGTGCATTTTTTGGTGATTCCGAAAAAACCGGTGCGCACCTTGAATGACCTGACCGAGGACGATAAGGCACTGGCGGGACATATTCTGTTCACCGCCCAGCGCCTGGCCCTGGAATTGGGATGTGAAAAAGGCTTTCGTGTGGTGATGAACTGCAATGAAGAAGGCGGCCAGACCGTCTATCACATTCATATGCACGTGCTTGGGCAGCGTCAGATGCACTGGCCACCGGGCTGATACCCGAATCTCTGTAGGAGCGAGCATGCTCGCGATGGACGTTAACGATAACGCGCGCTTCCTGGCTGAACACGCGACCCTCAAGTTCATCGCAAGCAAGCTCAATCAAACGGAAACATCCCCCTTGCACAATGACCCAAGGCAAACCTTCCCCGGCCTATTGGGTTAAACTGGCCGCCGAGATTCCTCCGGAGGCCAGCATGACTACCCATCGTCACTATTCGCCAATCGACCGCCTTCTGCTGCAAGCCGATGCCGCGATGCGGACCTTGCTGCCTTCCAGCGGCCAGCCCTACCGTCCGTCCCCGGCCATCGTGCAGCCGGACGCCAAAATGAGTGACGAAGATATCCGCCACGTGGCCGGGTTGATGCGTATCAACCATACCGGTGAAGTCTGCGCCCAGGCGCTGTACCAGGGACAGGCCCTGACCGCCAAGCTGCCGCAGGTGCGGGCGGCCATGGAACACGCAGCCGAAGAAGAAATCGATCATCTGGTCTGGTGCGAGCAACGTATTCACCAACTCGGTAGCCACACCAGCATTCTCAATCCGTTGTTCTATGGCATGTCCTTCGGGATTGGCGCCGTCGCAGGACTGATCAGCGACAAAGTCAGCCTGGGTTTCGTCGCAGCGACGGAAGATCAGGTATGCAAACACTTGAACGAACACCTTGAACAACTCCCGGCGCAAGACGAAAAGTCCCGGGCGATTCTTGAGCAGATGCGTATCGATGAAGAGCAGCACGCCGAAAGCGCATTGGAGGCTGGCGGTTTCCGTTTTCCTGCGCCGGTGAAGTTCGGGATGAGCTTGATGGCCAAGGTGATGACCAAGAGTACGTATCGGATCTGATATCAGCGTCGATCCGCTAACCGCTATCGCGAGCAAGCTCGTTCCCACAAGGGTTCTGCGACGGCAATAAAAAAGGCGACTGCCCTGAGGTAGTCGCCTTTTTTTGCCTTGAAATCTTAGTTCGGCATGTTGCGCGCGTAGAAGATTTCGAGCATTTCGTGTTTCACACGCTCAGTCACCTGAGCACGCTGCTCGGTAGACAGATTGCTGGTGGCATCGCCGAACAGGTAATTATCCAGTTCGAAATTCTTCAACAGCATTTTTGTGTGGAACAGGTTTTCCTGGTACACGTTCACGTCGGTCATCTGATACGCGTCGCGGGTGTCTTCGGAGAGATAGTTCTGGATCGAATTGATTTCGTGGTCGATGAAGTGCTTCTTGCCTTCAACGTCACGGGTGAAGCCGCGCACGCGGTAGTCCACGGTCACAATGTCCGAATCGAACTGGTGAATCAGGAAGTTGAGCGCTTTGAGCGGTGAAATGACCCCGCACGTCGATACGTCGATATCCACACGGAAAGTGGCAATACCGTCGTCCGGATGGATTTCCGGGTAGGTATGCACCGTGATGTGGCTCTTGTCGAGGTGGGCCAGGATGATTTCGGGCAATGGGCCCGGGGACTCTTCGATCTGGCTTTCGGTCGGCGTGACCGGCTCTTCAGAAATCAGAATCGTGACGCTGGCGCCCTGTGGCTCGTAGTCCTGACTGGCAATGTTCAGGATGTTGGCACCAATGATATCGACAACTTCCGTGAGGATCTGCGTCAGGCGCTTGGCGTTGTACTCTTTATTGATGTACTCGACGTAGGCCTGTTGGTCTTGCGGGGTTTCCGCGTAGCAGATGTCATAGATGTTGAAGCTCAAGGTCTTTGTCAGGTTATTGAACCCGTGGAGCTTGAGTTTGCTTTTCACCGTTAAAAACTCTCTATGTATTGCGGCCCGGCCGCGTGATCAAGCATGCCCGTCAGATGCGAACGACGCACCTGCGTAGGACGGTTAACACCTCTTCGCGATGGCGATTTTGGTTGTCTGTTCGGATGCGCGGCCTGTCGGTTGACGGGCCACTACCCTGAAAAAAGTGGCGCATTATGCAGACGTCAGCAGGGGATCGCCAGAGTCTGTACTGCTTTTATGATAGTTGAATGTCGGTTCAACCGAGTTCGATGATTTCGTAGTCATGGGTGATCTCGACACCCGCGGCACCCAGCATGATCGACGCCGAGCAATACTTTTCGGCGGACAGCTCGATGGCGCGCTTGACCTGGGCCTCTTTCAGCCCACGTCCCTTGACCACGAAGTGCATATGGATCTTGGTGAAGACTTTCGGATCTTCGGTTGCACGTTCGGCTTCGAGGAAAGCTTCGCAGCTTTCGACTGCCTGGCGGGATTTCTTGAGAATGCTGACCACATCGAAATTGCTGCAACCGCCAACACCGAGCAGGAGCATTTCCATCGGCCGGACACCCAGGTTACGGCCACCGGCATCGGGTGGACCATCCATGACCACGACATGACCGCTACCGGATTCACCGAGGAACATGGCTTCGCCAGCCCATTGGATGCGTGCCTTCATCGCCAAGACTCCACTGTATAAAAAAGGGTCGCCAGCTTAGCACAGGCCCTTGATAGACAGCGTTGGCTTCCTAGGATGTGTCCTCCAGCCTTGTAGGTAATTTCTCGAATAATGCCGGAAGTGTCTGTTAAGCTGACGTCAATTCACTGGCGCACAGCCAGTTTTGCCTTAGTTTCCGCATTTCATAAAAAAACCAAACACACCGTGCAGTCTTTTCGGGATACAACCATGGTTGCTATTACCCCCACACCCAAGATCAAGAACCTCGACAAGCTATTGATGCATTGTCAGCGCCGTCGCTATCAGGCCAAGAGCAACATCATCTGTGCCGGTGACCGCGCCGAAACGCTGTTCTTCATCATCAAAGGTTCGGTCACGATCCTGATTGAGGATGACGACGGACGAGAAATGATCATCGCCTACCTCAATGCCGGTGACTTCTTCGGTGAGTTGGGTCTGTTTGAACAGGCAGGCCTGGAGCAGGAGCGCAGTGCCTGGGTGCGCGCCAAGGTCGAATGCGAAGTCGCGGAAATCAGCTATGCGAAATTTCGTGAACTGTCGCAGCAGGATCCAGACATTCTTTACGTGTTAAGCGGACAAATCGCACAACGCCTGCGTAATACCACTCGCAAGGTCGGTGACCTGGCCTTTTTCGACGTAACCGGCCGCGTGGCCCGCTGCCTGCTGGAGCTGTGCAAGCAGCCTGACGCAATGACTCACCCCGACGGCATGCAGATCAAGGTGACCCGTCAGGAAATCGGGCGGATTGTCGGGTGTTCGCGGGAGATGGTCGGTCGCGTGCTCAAGGACCTGGAGGAACGCAACCTGGTGGACGTGAAGGGCAAAACCATGGTGGTGTTCGGCACGCGATAAGCTCGAAACCCTAAGCGGCGAACATCTGCGCCAGCATCAGTCGAAAGAGTTCATCGAGACGTGCCAGAGCATCTGGCGCTGTGAACTTCTCGTGCAGGGCGATGTGGCTACCGGCACGCACCCGCTGCTCCAGACCGCACGCCTCGTTGAAACGATTGACCGCCGCGACCATCGACTCACGCTCGTTGTCCAGCAGCATTGCACCGTGCACCAGCCCCACCGGGCGCTGACCGCCCTGACTCTGGCGCCAGCGCTGGGCCGTGCCGACCATCTTGCGCCCATCCAGATTGACGTTGAAACGCCCATCGCAAAACGCGCCGTCGATTTCCCCCAGCGACGAAGTCCCGCCCAGCTCATCCAGCAAATCACAGATCGGGTCGCACAAACGCCGGTATCCGGACTCTATGCGATTGAGATCCCCTTCGCTGCGAGGCGGCGCGTACACCAAAGCGATATTGATCGTCGAAGCCGATTGCGGTACCGGTTCCCCGCCGGTTTCGCGCAGCAGTACCGGCCACCCGGCAGCGGCGGACACTTCACAGGCATGATCGAAGCCAGGCAGACGATTCAAACGGCGCGGCATGACCAGCGCCCGATCGCTTGGCTGCCAGAACAGCAGGCCGAATTCAGCGTTGCCGGCACAGACCGACGCCAGCAAATCCTGCTCGGCTTGCAGGCCGGCTTCGATCGTCAGGGAAATGGGTGAGGTCATGAGGGGCTCCGCAAGCCTTGAAGTCTGAGGTGTGCCTTATGCTGTCTTCGCGAGCAAGCCCGCTCCCACATTAGTTTGCCTTCATCCAGACAACTTCGATCAAATGTGGGAGCGGGCTTGTTCGCGAACGGGGCACTTCGGTCTCACTGGCTGTTCTCAGTCGAGCGTAGAACCACTCACTGGAACGCCACGCTCTGGGAAGAACAAACGCTGCAATTCGGTACCCGGGCTCTCGGCACGCATGAATGCTTCACCTACCAGGAACGCGTATACGTCGCTGATCTCCATCAGCTCCACATCGGCACGATTGAGAATGCCGCTTTCGGTGATCACCAGGCGATCACGGGGGATGCGCGGCAACAGGTCGAGGGTGGTTTCCAGGCTGACATCGAAGGTGTGCAGGTTGCGGTTGTTCACGCCTACCAATGGTGTGTCGAGGGTTTTCAGGGCCCGCTCCAGTTCGTCACCATCGTGGACTTCCACCAGCACATCGAGGCCAACGCCTTTGGCCACGGACGCCAGTTCGGCCATTTTCACGTCATCCAGCGCGGAAACGATCAACAGCACGCAATCGGCACCCAGCGCACGGGCTTCGACGATCTGGTAAGGATCGATCATGAAGTCCTTGCGGATCACCGGCAGCTTGCAGGCCGCGCGAGCTTGCTGCAGGTAGGCGTCGGCGCCCTGGAAGTAATCGACATCGGTCAGTACCGACAGGCAGGTCGCACCGCCCTTCTCGTAGCTTTTGGCGATATCGGCGGGCACGAAGTTTTCGCGGATAACACCCTTGCTCGGCGATGCTTTCTTGATCTCGGCGATGACTGCAGGTTGTTTCAGCTTGGCCTGAGCCAGCAGCGCCTTGGCAAAACCACGAGGGGCGTCGGCCGCCTTGGCCAAATTCTCCAGCTCGGCCAGACTGACGCGAGCGCTACGCTCGGCAACTTCCTCGACTTTGCGTGCCAGAATTTTTTCCAGAACCGTCGGTACACTCATCCCTCATTCTCCACTTTGAATACCGCGGTAAATGCACCCAGCTCCTCGAGCTTCTCCCGAGCCAGACCTGTGTGCAGCGCATCGTGCGCCAGGGCAACGCCCTCTTTGAGACTGCTGGCGTGATCGGCGGCGTACAACGCGGCACCGGCATTGAGCATGATCATTTCGGCCGCTTTCTGACCGTTTTCGGTTTTGCGCTTGCCCAATGCATCGCGAATCAGCTCTAGGGAAGCCGCCGGGCTTTCTACGGCCAGACCGTGCAGGCTCTGGCTTTTCATACCCAAGTCTTCCGGTTCAACCCAGTATTCGGTGATCTGGTCGTTTTTCAGTTCCGCCACATAGGTCGGCGCGGCGAGACTGAACTCGTCCAGGCCATCCTTGGAATGCACCACCAGCACATGCTTGCTGCCCAGACGCTGCAGCACTTCGGCCAACGGCCGGCACAACGCCTGGGTGAACACGCCCACCACCTGATGTTTCACACCGGCCGGATTCGTAAGCGGGCCAAGCATGTTGAACAAGGTACGCAGCCCCAGATCCTTGCGCGGACCGGCGGCGTGCTTCATGGCACTGTGGTGGGTCTGGGCGAACATGAAACCGATACCGACGTTATCGATGCAGCGCGCCACTTGTACCGGGGTCAGGTTGAGATAGATGCCGGCCGCCTCCAGCAAGTCGGCACTGCCACTCTTTCCCGACACCGCGCGGTTGCCATGCTTGGCCACGGTGCAACCGGCCGCCGCCACCACAAAGGCAGAAGCGGTCGACACGTTGAAAATATTGGCGCCGTCACCACCGGTGCCCACCACATCGACCACGCCGTCGAGGGTCTTGAGTTCGACCTTGTCCGCCAGCTCACGCATCACCGATACGGCGCCGACGATTTCATCGATGCTTTCGCTCTTCATGCGCATGGCCATCATGAACGCGCCAATCTGCGCGTCCGTGCACTGCCCGGTCATGATTTCGCGCATCACATCGCGCATTTCTTCAGTGCTGAGATCGAGGTGGTCGACGATACGGCTCAAGGCTGTCTTGATATTCATGAAAAGTCCTTAGCGCGTGCCGCCGGTTTGTTTGAGGAAGTTGGCGAACAGTTCGTGGCCCTGCTCGGTCAGGATCGACTCGGGGTGGAACTGCACGCCCTCGATGTTCAGGGTCTTGTGGCGCAAGCCCATGATCTCGTCAATCGAACCGTCTTCGAACTGGGTCCAGGCGGTCAGCTCCAGGCAATCGGGCAAGGTTTCGCGTTTGACGATCAATGAATGATAGCGGGTAACCGTCAACGGATTGTTCAGCCCTTCGAAGACACCCTTGTCTTCGTGGAACACCGGACTGGTCTTGCCATGCATGACCTGGCGGGCGCGGACCACATCGCCACCAAAGGCCTGGCCGATGGACTGGTGGCCAAGGCAGACGCCGAGAATCGGCAATTTGCCGCCAAAGTGTTTGATCACGTCAATCGAGACGCCGGCCTCGGTCGGGGTGCAAGGTCCCGGAGAAACGACAATGCGCTCAGGGTTGAGGGCTTCGATTTCGGCAACGGTGAGTTCATCGTTGCGCACGACTTTGACCTGGGAGCCCAGCTCACCAAGGTACTGCACAACGTTGTAGGTAAAAGAGTCGTAGTTATCGATCATCAGCAACATGGCGTTAAGAACCTCTAGAATTCACTGACTACTAATACGGCCTTCGAATGAGTGGCCCGTCGCCTCCAGCGCTTGATCGCTCAAGGCGGCCGGCAGGCGGGCAACGCTCATGGATCAGCCTTGCGGAGTTTGTTCAGCCAGGGCCACGGCACGGAACATCGCGCGGCGCTTGTTCAGGGTTTCTTCCCATTCCAGCGCCGGCACCGAGTCGGCAACGATGCCGCCACCGGCCTGTACGTGCAGCTCGCCGTTCTTGATCACCGCCGTGCGGATCGCGATGGCGGTGTCCATGTTGCCGTTCCAGGCGAAGTAGCCCACGGCGCCGCCGTAGACACCGCGCTTGACCGGTTCCAGTTCGTCGATGATTTCCATGGCGCGGATCTTCGGCGCGCCGGACAAGGTACCCGCCGGCAAAATTGCCCGCAGCGCATCCATCGCGGTCAGGCCGTCCTTCAATTGGCCGGTGACGTTGGACACGATATGCATCACGTTGGAATAACGCTCGATGACCATTTTTTCGGTGAGCTTCACCGAGCCGACCTCCGACACACGACCGGTGTCGTTGCGACCCAGGTCGATCAGCATCAGGTGCTCGGCGATTTCCTTGGCATCCGACAGCAGGTCTTTTTCCAGCGCCAGATCAGCCTCTTCGTTGGCCCCGCGCGGGCGAGTGCCTGCAATCGGACGCACGGTGATCAGGTTGTCTTCGACCCGCACCAGCACTTCCGGCGAACTGCCCACGACGTGGAAATCACCAAAGTTAAAGAAGTACATGTAGGGCGTCGGGTTGAAGCAGCGCAGCGCACGATACAGATCGATGGGGGCCGCCTTGAAGTCGATCGACATGCGCTGGGACGGCACGACCTGCATGCAGTCACCGGCGAGGATGTACTCCTTGATGGTGTCGACGGCTTTTTCGTAATCGTCCTGGGTGAAACTGGAACGGAAAACCGGGTCAGCCGATTGCTGCTTGCTGAAATCCAGGCCACGGCGTGGCGTGATGGGCTGACGGAGTTTGTCCAGCAACTCTTCCAGACGTGCGCGACCTTGCTCGAAAGCTTCCTCATGGGCCGGGTCGGCCAGGACAATCGCGTGCATCTTGCCGGCGAGGTTATCGAACACGACGACCGCGTCGGACACCATCAGCAGAATGTCCGGCACGCCCAGCGGATCCGGGTTCGGGCATTTACCCAGACGCTTTTCCACATAACGCACGCAGTCGTAGCCGAAGTAACCCACCAGGCCGCCATTGAAGCGTGGCAGGCCTGGGATGGTCGGCACGTTGTAGCGGGCCTTGAAGGTTTCGACGAAGGCCAGCGGATCTTCCACATCATGGCTTTCAGTCTCGACGCCATCGACAGTCACGCTGACGTGGTGATCGTGAACCCGCAGCACAGTGCGGCACGGCAGGCCGATGATCGAGTAACGGCCCCACTTTTCGCCGCCTTGCACCGATTCGAGCAGATAGGAGTTGGGTTCGTCGGCCAGTTTCAGGTAGATCGACAGCGGCGTGTCGAAGTCGGCCAGGGTTTCGCAGGCAAGCGGGATGCGGTTATAGCCGGCAGCGGCCAAACGCAGGAATTCTTCGCGGATCATGATGTGCCTCGTGGCTTGAGGAGCTAACAGTCAGGTATGCAAACGCGCCGGATAACCGGCCAGGAAAAAGTCAGGCGCGCCAACGCCAACGGGCCAGGGCCTTGATAACTTTCATCCAGAGTTTGCGAGTGACCACCACGATGGCGTTTCCAGAAGGGGGTTGAACAGCGTCGGCCAACGTTATCTCAGCGGCCGGGTCCAGGCAACCGGGAATTAACTTGCGCAGATCGTCGATCACCAGCGCCGGCGACTCTTCGGCAATTGGCCGGCCATGGTTGTAGCCATAGCTCAAGGCCACGCACTTGACCCCGGCGGCTTTCGCCGCCAGCACATCGCTGCGCGAATCGCCGACAAACAAGGACTGCGAGGCCGGGATGTTGGTCATCTTCATCACGAAAAACAGCGCGGCCGGGTCGGGTTTTTTCTGTGGCAGGGTGTCGCCACCGATGATCAGGCGGAAATAGCGCCCGATTTTCATTTGATCCAGCAGCGGCGCGACGAAGCGCTCCGGCTTGTTGGTGATCAGGGCCATTTCCACGCCCTGCTTGTGCAGCCATTTCAGGGTGTCGCGCACGCCAGGATAGACCACGGTCAGCTCATGGCTTTCGCCGTAGGCCTGCATGAAGATCTCCAGCGCGCTTTCAGCCTCGCCATCATCGACCGCCGAATGGTCGAGACCACCGGCCAGCGCACGGCGCACCAGAACAGGTGCACCATTACCAACCCACTCGCGCACCGACTCTATGCCGGCAGGCTGGCGACCGAGTTTGAGCAGCATGTTATCCACAGCCGCCGCGAGATCCGGGACTGAATCGATCAGCGTGCCATCCAGATCGAACATCACCAGCTTTGGCAGGCTGCCCGGGAACAACTGCTCGAAACCACTCATGGGCGAGCCAGTGCCAGTTCGGAGCGCATCTTGTCGATCACTTCCTGATAGTTCGGCGCATTGAAGATCGCCGAACCGGCAACGAAGGTGTCGGCACCCGCCGCTGCGATTTCACGGATGTTGTTCACATTCACGCCGCCGTCGATTTCCAGGCGGATGTCACGACCGGAAGCATCGATCAACGCCCGCGCCTCACGCAGCTTGTCGAGGGTGCCTGGAATGAACTTCTGCCCGCCGAAGCCCGGGTTGACGCTCATCAGCAGGATCATGTCGACCTTGTCCATCACATACTTGAGCACGTCCAGCGGGGTCGCCGGGTTGAACACCAGGCCTGACTTGCAGCCGCCTTCACGGATCAGTTGCAGGGAGCGGTCGATGTGCTGGGTGGCTTCCGGGTGGAAGGTGATGTAGGTCGCGCCGGCTTCGATGAAGTCCCCGACGATGCGGTCCACCGGGCTGACCATCAGGTGCGCGTCGATCGGCGCGGTCACGCCGTACTTGCGCAGCGCCGCGCAGACCATCGGGCCGATGGTCAGGTTGGGCACGTAATGGTTGTCCATGACATCGAAGTGCACGAAGTCGGCGCCGGCGGCGAGGACATTGTCCACTTCCTCACCCAGGCGGGCGAAGTCGGCGGAGAGAATCGACGGAGCAATTACGAAGGGCTGCATGACGCACCTTTTTTGAGCCAAATCACGATGGCGCGCATTGTATACCTCATGCTTTGACGCGCGCACCGTGACCGCGATGATTGGGCTTTGCCTAATAGGCCGCGCGGTAGATCTTCTCGATATCGACAGCACTCAGTTTGCGCGGATTATTGCGCATCAGACGCTCGATCCCCGCGGCCTCCACAGCCATGGCCGGGATCGCGTCCTCGGGAACCCCGAAACTGCGCAGTCCAGCAGGAATTTCCACGGCGGCGCACAACTGGCCCATGGCCTCCACGGCCTTATCGGCCGCTTCATTGGCACTCAAATGAGCGGTCTTCACCCCCATGGCTTCGGCAATATCCTGCATGCGCTCGACGCAGGCCATCTTGTTCCAGGTCATGACATAAGGCAGCAACAGCGCATTACTGACGCCATGGGCAATGTTGAAGCGCCCACCCAACGGATACGCCAGCGCATGCACCGCGCCCACGCCGGCATTGCCGAACGCCATGCCAGCCATCAGGCTGGCGGTGGCCATGTCTTCACGGGCCTGCAGGTTGGACGGGTTGGCGTAGGCCTTGGGCAATGCCCTGGCGATCAACTTGATCGCGCCGATGGCCAGCGCGTCGGTAATCGGCGAGGCATTGACCGACAGATAGGACTCGATGGCATGCACCAACGCATCAACGCCACTGGCGGCGGTGACACTGCGCGGGCAGGTCAGGGTCATCTGCGGGCTGACCAGCGCCACGTCCGGCAACAGATAGTCGCTGACGATGCCTTTCTTCAATTGCGCGACCTTGTCCGACAGAATCGCCACGTTGGTCACTTCCGAACCGGTGCCGGCCGTGGTCGGGATGGCAATCAGCGGCGGACCCTTGCGCGGCACCTGGTCGATGCCGAACAAATCCTCCAGTTCTCCGTGGTATCCGGCGTACGCCGCAACACTTTTGGCGATATCGATGGCACTGCCGCCCCCCAGACCGATCAATCCGTCATGCCCGCCTTCGCGATAAACCCGCATGCAATCTTCGACGATGGCGATTTCCGGGTCGGGCAGTACCCGGTCGAAAATTTCGTAGCTGCGTTCCCCGAGATGCGCCAAGGCCAGTTCCACCGTGCCGGACTTGACCAGTGCAGCATCGGTGACGATCAGCGGATTGTCGATATCCAGCCGGCTCAGTTCCGCCGCCAGTTGCTCAATGGCCCCGGCACCGGTGATCAGTTTGTGAGCGATTTTGAAAGAGGAAAGACTCATGCGCGCAGCCTCTTATAGATGTGGGAGCTGGGCACAAAGAGTAGTCGAGGATTAGATGTTGTCTGGTATTCAGGTCATGAATGAGCGTCGATCTCAGGATCATCCAGAACCCTGTGGGAGCGGGCTTGCTCGCGAAGGCGGT
>DATMUG010000237.1:0-4820 GCA_035563915.1 Pseudomonas sp.
CAGTGCCGACCGAGGTGCCTCCAAATTTCTGTACGATCAAAGCCATTTCAAAGCCGCCTCTGCCCATGAAGGGCGCCCAAATAATCACTCAAACAGCGTTGCGGCCCGCCACTAGACTGCGGGCCGCAGGCGCTGCCTTATAAACCCTGCTCTACAAATGGAACGGTCAGCGCCAGTGCCGCATCCAGTGCGCCTGCGTCGGTACCGCCGCCTTGCGCCATATCTGGACGACCACCGCCCTTCCCGCCCACTGCCGCAGCAGCTTGCTTCATCAAATCACCGGCTTTGAGTTGGCCAGTCAGGTCTTTGGTTACGCCTGCAACCAGAACGACCTTATCCTCATGGACACTGCCGAGCAGGATCACTGCGCGGCCGAGTTTGTTTTTCAGCTGATCGACGAGCGCCAGCAACGCTTTGCCATCCTGGCCATCCAGGCGTGCAGCCAGCACTTTCGCGCCTTTGACGTCCAGAGCGGAAGCCGACAGATCGTCGCCCGCCGCACTGGCTGCCTTGGCCTGCAACTGCTCGAGTTGTTTCTCCAGCAGACGGTTGCGCTCCAGCACAGCCGCCAGCTTGTCGATCAGGTTGTCGCGGCTGCCCTTGACCAGGCTGGCCGCTTCCTTGAGTTGTTCTTCCGCCGCGTTCAAGTAAGCCAGTGCCGCAGCACCGGTGACTGCCTCGATACGACGTACACCAGCGGCCACACCGCCTTCACTGATGATTTTCAGCAGGCCGATGTCACCGGTACGCTTGGCGTGAATACCGCCACACAGTTCGACAGAGAAATCGCCCATGCTCAGCACGCGAACGCTGTCGCCGTACTTCTCGCCGAACAGCGCCATGGCGCCTTTCCGCTTGGCGGTCTCGATATCGGTCTCTTCGGTTTCAACTTCGGAGTTCTTGCGAATCTCGGCGTTGACGATGTCTTCCAGCGCCTTCAGCTGTTCAGGCTTGATGGCTTCGAAGTGGCTGAAGTCAAAGCGCAGGCGCTGACTGTCGACCAACGAACCTTTCTGCTGAACGTGATCGCCCAGCACCTGACGCAATGCAGCGTGCAGCAAGTGAGTCGCGGAGTGGTTCAGCGAAGTGGCGTGACGTACGTCGGCATCCACCTGAGCCTGAACGGGTGCGCCCACGGTCAGGCTGCCCGAATCCAGCACGCCGTGGTGAAGGAATGCACCGCCGGTCTTGGTGGTGTCGCGCACGTCGAAACGCGCAGCGCCGGCCTGGAGGAAACCGCAATCACCGATCTGACCACCGGATTCGGCGTAGAACGGCGTCTGGTTCAAAACGACCACGCCCTCTTCGCCTTCGCTCAACACGTCGACCGATTTCCCGTCCTTATAAATAGCAACGATTTTTGCCGCACCGCTGTGAGCGGTGTAACCGGTGAATTCGGTGTCTACATCGACCTTGACCAGGTTGTTGTAGTCCATGCCGAAGGAACTGGCGGAACGCGCACGAACGCGCTGGGCTTCCATCTCGCGTTCGAAACCCGCCTCGTCGATGGTCAGGCTGCGCTCGCGAGCGATGTCGCCGGTCAGGTCCATCGGGAAACCGTAGGTGTCGTAGAGTTTGAACACTACATCGCCCGGCACCACGTCGCCCTTGAGCTCGGCCAGATCCTGCTCGAGGATCTTCAGGCCCTGCTCCAGGGTCTTGGCGAACTGCTCTTCTTCGGCTTTCAACACGCGCTCGATATGCGCCTGCTGGGATTTCAGCTCAGGGAAGGCTTCGCCCATCTCGGCGACCAGAGCGGCAACAATCTGATAGAAGAAGCTGCCCTTGGCGCCCAGCTTGTTACCGTGACGGCAAGCGCGGCGAATGATCCGGCGCAACACGTAACCACGGCCTTCGTTGGACGGCAGCACGCCGTCGGCAATCAGGAAACCGCAGGAACGGATGTGGTCGGCCACGACTTTCAGGGAAGCCTGGGCGTCGTTGGTGCAGCCGATGGCCTTGGCCGAGGCGTTCAGCAGGCTCTGGAACAGGTCGATTTCATAGTTCGAGTGAACGTGCTGCAGCACGGCACTGATCCGCTCCAGGCCCATGCCGGTGTCCACCGACGGCGCTGGCAGCGGGTGCAACACGCCATCGGCGGTGCGGTTGAACTGCATGAACACGTTGTTCCAGATTTCGATGTAACGGTCGCCGTCTTCTTCTGGCGAGCCCGGTGGGCCACCCCAGATGTCGGCGCCGTGATCGTAGAAAATCTCGGTGCAAGGACCGCACGGGCCGGTATCGCCCATGGTCCAGAAGTTGTCGGACGCGTACGGCGCACCCTTGTTATCGCCGATGCGGACCATGCGCTCGGCCGGAACGCCGATTTCCTTGGTCCAGATGTCGTACGCCTCGTCATCGCTGGCGTAGACGGTGACCCACAGTTTTTCCTTCGGCAGGTTCAGCCACTTGTCGGAGGTCAGGAAGGTCCAGGCGTAAGTGATGGCATCACGCTTGAAGTAATCGCCGAAGCTGAAGTTACCCAGCATTTCGAAGAAAGTGTGGTGACGAGCGGTATAGCCGACGTTTTCCAGGTCGTTGTGCTTGCCGCCGGCGCGCACGCATTTCTGGCTGGAAACAGCGCGGGTGTAGGCGCGCTTTTCCTGGCCCAGGAAGCAGTCCTTGAACTGGTTCATCCCCGCGTTGGTGAACAGCAGGGTTGGGTCATTGCCCGGAATCAAAGAGCTGGAGGCTACACGGGTGTGGCCTTGCTCTTCGAAGAAGCGAAGGAAGGCTTCACGGATTTCTGCGCTTTTCATTAGGTTCTTCCACGGAGGCTGCGGCCATAGGCCTGTTCGAAACGTCAACGGACGAAACGACGGCAAAGGGCCGCATTATATCGGCCCTGCGCGCGGGGTACAGCGTGTTTATACGATAGAAACGGTCAATTGGCGTGCTAACGCTATCACTTAAGCGAAAAGTCGACGAATGTCGCGACGACCTGCTCGATTTGAGCACGGCTGACGTCCATGTGCGTCACCATCCGCAGACGGGCGGCAGCGCTGAGGGTGATACCGCGTCCGGCCGCAAACGCCTTGAGCGCCTCGGCTTTGTCGCCAATGTTCACGTACACCATGTTGGTCTGCACCGGTTCGACTGCATAACCCGCAGCGCGCAGGCCTTCGGCCAAGTGCTGGGCATTGGCGTGGTCCTCCGCCAGGCGCTGAACGTTGTGATCCAGGGCATACAAGCCAGCCGCTGCCAGAATCCCGGCCTGACGCATACCGCCACCGACCATTTTGCGCAGTCGCCGCGCTCTGGCGATCAACTCTACCGAGCCACACAACACCGAGCCGATTGGCGCGCCGAGGCCTTTGGACAGGCACACCGAGACCGAATCGAAATACTGGGTGATCTCCCGTGCATCAACCCCCAGTTTGACCGCTGCGTTATAGAGTCGCGCGCCGTCCAGATGCAGTTGCAACCCGTGTTCCCGGGTAAAACTGCGTGCGCGCGCCAGGTATTCCAGCGGTAAAACCTTGCCCTGCATGGTGTTTTCCAGCGCCAGCAGGCGGGTGCGGGCAAAGTGGAAATCGTCCGGCTTGATCGCCGCGGCGACCTGCGCCAGATCCAGCGAGCCATCGGCCTGTACTTCCAGCGGTTGCGGCTGGATCGAACCGAGCACCGCCGCACCACCGCCCTCATATTTATAGGTATGCGCCTGCTGCCCGACGATGTATTCGTCACCACGCTCGCAGTGGGCCATCAAGCCAAGCAGGTTGCTCATGGTTCCGCTGGGGACGAACAGCGCGGCGGCAAAGCCCAGACGCTTGGCCAGTTCGGCTTCCAGTCGATTGACCGTCGGATCTTCGCCATACACATCATCGCCGGTGGCCGCGGTGGCCATCGCGTCGAGCATCCCGGCGGACGGTTGGGTGACGGTGTCACTGCGAAGATCGATAACGCTCATGAATCTGGCCTCGGTAAGCAGGGGAAATCCCTTTCAGGAAAGAATTACTGCGGTCATGCCGATGATTAATCAACCCTCGAACAAGGAAAAGACGGATTAATGCAGCGAAAAAGTCGATGACAATCATCTGAAAGCATCCATGCGTGAGTAGGAAATATGTGATAAAAACGCTGCGCCGCCAAACATTGTGGCGGCAAAACGTTCTCAGGGCGGGGTGCAACTCCCCACCGGCGGTAATTGCGCGCAATGCGCATAGCCCGCGAGCGCTTGGTGACGGCACGGCTTCGGCGGTGGCTGGCAGCAAGGTCAGCAGACCCGGTGTGATCCCGGGGCCGACGGTCATAGTCCGGATGAAGAGAGAACGGGATTGTTGCCGATGGGCCGTGCACAGCATTCGTGCGAACGTGCGTACCCTGAAATCCCCTTCGATTCATAACGCCCTGTTTTTCACACAAACAGGAGTCAGAACATGCAACCCACCGCAATCGACAGCAAAAGCAAACACCATCATGGCGAGCGCGTTGCGTTCATTCAGGCCTGCTGGCACAAAGATATCGTTGATCAGAGCCGTAAAGGCTTCGTCACCGAAATGATTGCCCAGGGTTATCAGGAGTCCGATATTGATTTTTTCGAAGTCGGCGGTGCCTTTGAAATGCCCCTGCACGCCAAGCTGCTGGCCAAAACCGGTCGTTATGCCGGCATCGTCGCTGCAGCCCTGGTGGTAGACGGCGGGATCTACCGTCACGAATTCGTCGCCCAGTCCGTGGTCAGCGGCCTGATGCAGGTTCAATTGGAAACCGAAGTGCCGGTGTTCTCGGTGTCCCTGACCCCGCATCACTTCCATGCCGGCGAAGAACACCACAAGTTCTTCTTCGAGCATTTCGTGCATAAAGGTCAGGAAGCGGCGAAG
>DATMUG010000238.1:0-18739 GCA_035563915.1 Pseudomonas sp.
CCCTGTGGAAGCAAGCCTGCTCGCGAAAGCGGTTTCACATTCAACAAACAGACTGACTGATCTAACGCTTTCGCGAGCAGGCTCGCACACAAGTGTTCTACAACTCGAAGACCAATTTTTCAGGCACATCCACATCCCACAAAACCCCGGGATCATCCACAGCAACCTCGACCACTCTGGCCGACGCAAACAACGGCTTGGCCCCACGGTCCCCTGACAACGCCATCAATCCGGGTCCAAACACACGCCCGAACCCCACCGGATGTCCGTACTCGCCATTGACCACCGGAACGCTGATCCGATCATCGGCAATCCCCGCCACCACTTGATCAACGGTCGATGGCAGGATGAACGGCATGTCCCCCAACACAATCAACCAACCGCCAAGCTGCGAACAGGCTGCGACCCCGGCCGCGATGCTGTCGCCCATGCCAGTCGATTCGATCAGTACGATTTCGAAACCATAGGCCTGGGCCATACGGATCACTTGCGGGCGATCCTCGGTGGTGACCAGCAAGCGCTTGGCCAGATCAGCCGGCAAACTCACCAGCACCTGCTCGATAACCGAACGAATGGCGCCGTCGCGCCCCGCGCAGTCCGCCAACAGTTTGTCCCTGTCGGCACCTGCCACCTGCCTGAAGCGGCTGCCCTGCCCGGCCGCCAAGACGATGACACCCACAGACGCATTCATACACTCTCCCGCAGCGGTTTTTTCTGCTTCAGTTCGACGCCATTCTTGATCGCCACGATCTCGGCCATCAGCGACAAAGCGATTTCCGCCGGGTTATGGCTGCCGATGTGCAGGCCGATCGGGCCATGCAGCCGCGCGATTGCCTGCGGCGACAAACCCAGTTGGCGCAGATTGTCTCGACGCTTCTGGCTGTTGACCCGCGAGCCCAACGCACCGACATAGAAGGCCCTGGAATCAAGAGCAGTGAGCAAAGCCATGTCATCCAGGCGCGGATCATGGGTCAGGGCGACGATGGCCGTGCGCTCGTCGGTCTGGATGCTGAGCACCGCCTCGTCCGGCATGCCCGAGACAAACCGGCCGTGCTGTTCTTCCCAGCCATAGACGAACTCAGTGCGGGGATCGCAGATCAGCACTTCGAAATCCAACAACCGGGCCATTTCAGCGACATAGCGCGACAGTTGCCCCGCGCCGATCAATAACAACCGCCAACGCGGGCCATAAATGGCCCGCAAGGTCTTGTCATCGAACGTCAGCACGTCGGTCTTGCTGGCCTTCTGCAGCAACACTTCACCCGTCGCGATATCAAGTGTGCGCGCGACGATCTGATGATCCTCGCAACGCGCCAGCAAATCGGCGACCCATGCCGGATCACGGACGCGCTCCTCGGTCAGGCGCAAGGTGCCACCGCAGGGCAATCCGAAGCGAGCCGCCTCCTCACGGGTTACACCATAGGTAATCAGCTGCACCGGCGGCCCGTCAGCCGGGATACGACCGTCATGTAACCGCGCAATCAGGTCGTCCTCGACACAACCGCCGGACACCGAACCGATCACCACACCATCTTCGCGCAATGCCAGCATGGCGCCTGGGGCCCGGGGCGCGGTGCCCCAGGTCTGGACCACGCTGTACAGCACCACCCGCTGTCCGGCGCGGCGCCACTCCAGCACGCTGCGCAGGACATTCAGATCGGCGCTGTCCATCAGGCGCTGGCCTTGTTCCAGCCCTGAAGCTGGTAACGAACAGGCAGATCGCGAATGCGTTTTCCGGTGGCGGCGAAGATCGCGTTGCACAGCGCCGGAGCAATCGGCGGTACACCCGGCTCGCCGACCCCGCCGAGCGGTACATTGCCCGGTGGCGTGACCAGATGCACGGCAACTTCCTTCGGCGCCAGGTTCATGCGCGCCACCTCGTACATGTGGAAGTTATCCTGCTGGACCTTGCCATCCTTGAAGCTGATCTCGCCCAGCACCGCGTTGCCCAGGCCCATGACGCAAGCGCCCTCGAATTGCGCGCGAATCCGCTCGGGATTGATCTGCGGACCACAATCAACGGCAATGTCAGCCTTATGCACCATCAGACTGCCATCGTCCTTGACCTCGACCTCGATCACCGCCGCGACATAGGTCACGAAGCTGTAATGCACCGCCAGTCCCAGCCCTCGCCCCTTAGGCAACTGACGCCCCCAACCGGCAGCCTTGGCGGCGGTCTCCAGCACGGTGCGCAAGCGCCCGGTATCGATTGGATAACGCTCGGGGGATTCGCCGTAGTTCCACTCATCGCTCAGGGTTTTCGGATCGATCTGCCGATCCGGTCCGAGCAGCTTGATCTGATACTTGAGCGGGTCTTCCTTGGCTTTGTGTGCCAATTCGTCAATGAAGCTCTGGATCGCAAAACCGTGAGGGATGTTCGACACCGAGCGGTACCAGCCCACGCGGGTGTGGACCGCCGCTTCAGGGTTTTCCAGGCGAATATTGGGGATCGCATAAGCCATGTTGGTAAAGCCCATGCCCAACTCGAAGGCCGCCTCATGATTCATGTTCGGCGCAAACAACGCGGTGATGCTCGGCGCCACGGTGCGGTGCAGCCAGCCGGACGGCAGGCCATCCTTGTTCAGGCTGGCTTCCAGATGCTCCACCGATACGGTGTGGAAATACGAGCAATGGATGTCGTCTTCCCGGGTCCACTGCACCCGCACCGCCTTGCCGGGAAACTCCTTGGCCAGGATCGCCGCTTCGATGATGAAATCCGGCTTGGATTTGCGCCCGAAACCGCCACCCAGCAAGGTCACATTGAAGGTCACATTATCGAAGGGCAAACCCAGGCGTTCGCCGATCCGCTCGCGGGTCACCTGCGGTGCCTGACTCGGCCCCCAGGCTTCACACGCCCCATCCTTGAAACGGGCGATGCCGACCATCGGCTCCATCGGCGACTGTGACAGATGCGGCAAGTAATAGGACGCCGTCAGGGTGCTATCGGCATTTTTCATGGCTTCTTCGATGTTGCCGGTATTGCGCACCACTTTGCCGGGTTTCAGCGAAGAAGCTTCCAGCTCCTTGCGATAGGCGATCGAGTCGTAGCTGGCGTTGGGACCGTCATCCCATTCGATTTTCAGCGCCTCGCGCCCTTTGATCGCCGCCCAGGTGTTATTCGCCACGACCGCTATACCGCCCAGCGGCTGAAATTCCGAGGGCAACGGACGGCTCTCGATCTGCAGCACCTTGACCACGCCGGGGACCTTCATCGCCGCCGAGCCGTCGAAACTTTTCACCTTGCCGCCATACACCGCCGGCCGGGCAATGGCGGCAAACAACATGCCGTCGAAATGCACATCGGCGCCATATACGGCGCGACCGTTGACGATATCGTCACCGTCGATGGCCTTGTTGCCCTCCTTACCGATATAGCGGAACTCCGATGGCTGCTTGAGCTTCAGACTGTCACGCGCCGGTACCGCCAAGGCGCTGGCGGCAGTGGCCAGGGCACCGTATTCCAACTCGCGACCGGAAGGTTTGTGGATGACTTTGTGCAACTGCGCATGGCATTCGCCGACCGGCACTTTCCACTGTTCGGCAGCGGCCTGCTCCAGCATGGTCCGCGCAGCGGCCCCACACCGGCGCATCGGCTCGTACCAGTGGCGCATGCTGCGTGAACCATCAGTGTCCTGGTTGCCGTAGCGGGCTTCATCGCCCGGCGCCTGGCGCACTTTGACCCGCGCCCAATCGGCTTCCAGCTCATCGGCCACGACCATGCTCAGACTGGTGCGTACGCCCTGGCCCATTTCCGAGCGGTTGCAGACCACAGTCACCGAACCATCAGTGGCGATGCTGACATACACCTTGGGATCATCGACCCAGCCGTGAGGCATGCCATCGGCGCCGAATTTCTTTTCCTGTTCTTCGGCGAATACGTCTTGCCAGCCCCAACTCGCGGCAACCACCAGGGCGCCCGTGGCCCCCACCCCTTTGAGGAAACCACGCCGGCTGAGATTGCTCAGGGCGAAATCATTCGGTAAGCGGCTCATGCCTTGGCCTCCTTCAGGTGGGTGGATGCCTGGCGAATAGCCGTCTTGATGCGGTTGTAGGTACCGCACCGGCAAATATTGCCGACCATCGCCTCTTCGATCTGCTCATCGCTGGGGTTCGGATTGGTCTTGAGCAACGCTGTGGCAGACATGATCTGCCCGCCCTGGCAGTAACCGCATTGGGCCACCGCCGTATCGAGCCAGGCTTGCTGCACAACCTTGCCCACCGGGTCGGCGTGCAGGTTGTCGATGGTGGTGACGTTCTGACCGATCACCGAACCGATTGGCGTGATGCAACTGCGCGCCGGAGCGCCTTCGATATGGATGGTGCAGGCACCACACAGGCCCATGCCGCAGCCGAACTTGGTGCCGTTGTAGCCAGCTACGTCACGGATCGCCCACAGCAGGGGGATGTCCTCGCTGACATCGAGTTGATGGTCTTGACCATTGAGCTTCAGGGTAATCATGGGCACGCCCGCATAGTATCGGTTTATGGGGTCGAGCAATCTGCCGCCGGAGTTCGGCGGTTGGCATCACGCAGATCGACTCAGGCTAAGGAGGCTCTCTTATGCCGACGGGAACGTCTGCACCGGGCCTTTGATGAAATAAAGCATTGCATCGTTAGCTCGCTAAGTTAACCCAGCATTAACAAAAAAGCCCTGCACTTATCATCAGTGCAGGGCTTGGGATTGGACCTAGAAAGCGTAGCCTCAATAGCGGTTCGGCTCCATTTCCAGCTCAACATGAAAACGTTCTGAAATGTCTTTCTGGATTCGCTGTGCCAGGTCGAGCAATTGCAACCCGGTCGCGCTGCCGTAATTGACCAGCACCAGCGCTTGCAACTTGTGCACGCCGGCATCGGCTTCGCGGAAACCTTTCCAGCCGGCCCGCTCGATCAGCCAACCGGCGGCCAGTTTCACCTGCCCGTCGGCTTGCGGGTAGGCCACCAGATCCGGGTATTGGCCCTTGAGCTGCGCAACCAGCGCCGCCGGCACCAACGGGTTTTTGAAGAAACTGCCGGCATTGCCGAGCACCGCCGGATCCGGAAGTTTTTCGTTGCGAATGCTGCAAATGGCCTGGCTCACATCGCTGGCCGTCGGATGTTCGATGCCTTGCTCGGTCAACCGCTGGCGTACCGGACCGTATTCCAGATGCAGGTGCGCGGTACGGTCGAGGATGAAGCGCACGCGCAGGATCAACCAGCGACCCGGCTCCTGCTTGAACAGGCTGTCACGGTAAGCGAAGTTGCACTCTTGCAGGCTGAAATCGCGCAGTTCACCGCTCTGGCGATCGAGAGCGGTCAGGCCGGCGAACACGTCCTTGATCTCGACCCCATAGGCCCCGATGTTCTGCATCGGAGCGGCGCCGACAGTACCGGGGATCAGGCTGAGGTTTTCCAGGCCCGACAAACCCTGCACCAGGGTGTGTTGCACGAACGGGTGCCACGGTTCGCCGGCCTCGGCTTCGACCACGACCTTGCTGCCATCGTCGCTCACCACTCGAATCCCGCGGGTGGCCATGCGCAGTACCAGTGCCGGGATATCGGCAGTCAGCAGCAAATTGCTGCCACCGCCAATCACCAGCAACGGCACGTCATGGGTACGTGCGTAAGCCAGAGCTTCCCTTACATCGGCATCGCTATGGGCTTCGGCAAACAGACGGGCCTGAACGTCCACGCCAAAACTGTTGTACGGCTTGAGCGATACCTGTGATCGCAGTTGCAAACTCATAGCCGTCCCTTCAGTTCAATCACCAGCAAATCGCTGGCGCGTTCGATCAAATCCAGCACCTGCTCGAAACCCTGCTCGCCGTCGTAATACGGGTCGGGAACTTCATCGAGTTCGCCCTGATAACGGCGCAGGAACAGGTCCAGTTCGGCCTTGCCCTTGGCCGGCTGAAGGGCCTTGAGGTTGCGCAGGTTACTGTTGTCCATCGCCAGGATCAGGTCATACGTGGCGAAATCGGCGCGGGTCACCTGCTGGGCGCGCTGGGCCGACAGGTCATAGCCGCGAAGTTTCGCGGCAGCCTGACTGCGCTTGTCCGGCGCCTTGCCAACGTGCCAGTCGCCGGTTCCGGCGGAGGCGACTTCAACCTGGTCGGACAACCCCGCTTCGCGCAGTTTGTGTCGCAGCACGCTTTCGGCGGTCGGTGAACGGCAGATGTTGCCCAGGCAGACAAACAGAACCCGCATCAGGCCTCCAGCAGGCGACGAACGCGCTCAAGGTCTTCAACGGTATCGACACCGGCCGGCGGCGCGATCAGCGCATCGGCGACGTGGATCCGTACGCCGTGCCAGAGCGCGCGCAGTTGTTCCAGGCATTCGGTGTTTTCCAGCCAGCACGGGCCCCAGCTGACGAAGTCATGCAGGAAACCGGCACGATAGGCATAGATTCCAATATGGCGACGGTACGGCACACCTTGCGGCAACTGCTCACGGTTCTGCGCAAAGGCATCCCGCGCCCATGGCAGCGTGGCGCGACTGAAGGTCAGGGCCAGGCCATTGAGGTCGCTGACGACCTTGACCACATTGGGATTGAACAGGCTTTCAACGTCTTCGATCGGCTCACCCAGGGTGGCCATGCGCGCTTCGGTGTGGGCGGCCAGGTTGGCGGCGACCTGGTCGATCACGCTTGGCGGGATCATCGGTTCGTCCCCTTGGACGTTCACCACAATGGCATCCGGCGCCAGGCCCAGTTTCGTCGCGACTTCCGCCAGGCGATCGGTCCCGGAATTGTGATCTTCGCGAGTCAGCACCACTTCGGCGCCAAAGCCCTGGCATGCCTCGACGATGCGCGCATCATCGGTGGCCACGACGACGCGCTGGGCGCTGCTTTTGCTCGCCTGTTCCCAGACGTGCTGGATCATCGGCTTGCCGGCGATCAGCAGCAGCGGCTTGCCCGGCAAACGGGTGGAAGCAAAGCGTGATGGAATGACAACGGTAAAGGCTGTGGTCATTTATCCAGACGCTCATCGGTGGTCAGGGTGCGGGCTTCGGTTTCGAGCATCACCGGGATACCGTCACGAATCGGGTAGGCGAGACCTGCGCCCTTGCTGATCAACTCGGTCTTGTCGGCGCTGAGCTTGAGCGGGCCTTTGCAGACTGGGCAAGCGAGGATGTCGAGCAGTTTGGTGTCCATGAGCATTCCCTGAATAAAAACGGATTAAGGCAACAGACGAGCCGGCAACAGACGCATCAGCTGAGTATCGAACCAAGCCACGAAAGCCGGCGATGGCACAGCATCGACCGCCAGGTACCACCAGTCGGCGGCAGCAAAGGCACGGCACTTCACCGCGTCCTTTTCGGTCATTACCAACGGCAATGACGGGGTGAAATTCAAGGCCTGCACGCTGTATTGGGCGTGATCGGCAAATGCATGCGCGACCGGCTGCCAGTGTAGCGTTTCGAGGGTTTTGAAGAAACGTTGCGGGTTGCCGATGCCTGCCACGGCGTGCAGTGCCTGGCCGGGAGCAAAGTGGACGAGAGGATGTCGTGCGCCGCTACGCAGATTGATCAGGGCGCTGGGTTGCAACTGGA
The DNA here is from genome assembly GCA_035563915.1 of Pseudomonas sp. Taxonomy (GTDB): domain Bacteria; phylum Pseudomonadota; class Gammaproteobacteria; order Pseudomonadales; family Pseudomonadaceae; genus Aquipseudomonas. The sequence continues at coordinate 7,528 of DATMUG010000238.1, forward strand.
AAGCAAAACCGTCGTCGCGATCAGCCGCGGCACCGTTGTAGAGCACCGCATCGACGCTTTGCAGACGCTCGACCGGTTCGCGCAATGGCCCGGCGGGCAAACAACGCCCGTTACCCAGGCCACGGGCGGCGTCGATCAGCACCAGCTCCAGATCCCGCGCCAGACGATAGTGCTGCATGCCGTCATCGGACAGGATCAGGTCCAGCGGTTCGCTCGCCAGCAATGCCTTGACCGCACGGCTGCGGTCCGGATCGATCATCAACGGCACGCCAGTGCGCTGGACGATCAACAGCGGCTCGTCACCGGCAATGTCTGCGCCTTGATCGGCCTCGACCCGCCACGGCCATTGCGGCGGTTTGGCGCCATAGCCGCGGCTGACCACACCGACCCGCAGACCGCTGCGCTGACAATGCTCGATCATCCATAGAATCATTGGCGTCTTGCCAGTGCCGCCGACCGTGATGTTGCCGACCACGATCAGAGGTACGGGCGGCTGATAGATATCACCCTCGCCCGCCAGGAAGCGTTTGCGTTTTTTGTTGACCACGCGCCGGTACAACCACTCCAGGGGCTGCAACAACTTCAGGGCCGGATGCCCCTGGTACCACGCGGCGAGCAGACGTTCGGACATGGCCATCATGGCGCGGTAGGCGCCGCCTCGACGGTGGTCATGCGCAAGTGGCTGAAGCCCAGCTTGCCAGCGGCGTCCATGGCAGTGATCACTGATTGATGCTGGGATTTGCCGTCGGCGCTGATGGACAACGGTCGACTGGTGTCGCCATTGGAGGCTTTTTGCAGCGCATCCATCAGGCTCGCCAGGTCGCTTTTCGGCAGTATCTGGTTGTTCACCGAGAACACGCCATCAGCACTGATGGCGATATCCAGCTGTTTCGACTGATCCTCGGCCGGCGCGCCGCTGACGGCTTCCGGCAGGTCCACACGTAATTGAGTTTCGCGGGTAAAGGTGGTGGTCACCACGAAAAACAGCAGCAGGATAAACACCACGTCGATCAGCGACGCGAGGTTGATGTCCACATTCTCCCGTTGCTTGCGACGGAATTTCACGCTTTGACTCCCGCCAGGTCTACATCACGATCACCCTGAACGACTTCGACCAGCTTGATCGCTTCCTGCTCCATGCCCACCACCAGCTCATCGATCCGGCGCTGCAGGAAACGGTGGAAGAACACCGACGGGATACCGACCATCAGGCCCGCGGCCGTGGTGATCAGGGCCTTGGAAATACCGCCGGCCAGCACGGCGGCGTTGGTGGTCATGCCCGTGCCCATGAACGCGCTGAAAATGTCGATCATGCCCAGTACCGTGCCCAGCAGACCCAGCAGGGGTGCCATGGCAGCAATGGTGCCCAGCGCGTTGATGTAGCGCTCCAGCTCGTGAATGACCCGCGCGGCGGCTTCTTCGATGCACTCTTTCATGATCTCGCGACCATGTTTGGAGTTGGCCAGACCCGCTGCGAGGATCTCGCCCAGCGGCGAATTGGCGCGCAATTCCTTGAGTTTTTCCTTATTGAGCTGTTTGTCCTTGATCCACACCCAGACCTGTCCGAGCAGGTGCTCCGGGGTTACCCGACTGGAACGCAGCGTCCAGAGGCGCTCGGCGACGATCGCCATGGCCGCGATGGAACTCAGGATGATCGGCAGCATCATCCAGCCGCCGGATTTGACCAATTCCCACACAGTGACAGTCCCCTCGAAAAAGTGCGCCACTCTAACATAGGGGGTGAGCGCACCGAAGACCGTGATGCCGCATCCGGTCGGTCTTTAATGGCCGTCGCTTACTTAGGGGTGGGTGGTGGATCGCGCCAGAACCGCCGTTCCAGACGCATCGACCTTGGCGACTCGAAACGCCCCAGTTGCAGATGAATGGCACCCTGTTCCGCGCTGTCGTAAATTGCCATTCCGCGCTTTCGATACCGCGCCACGACCGTCGGATGGGGATGACCGAACGAATTGCCCCGACCACGGGAGATCAGCACGGCCTTGGGTTGCAAGCCGTTGAGCAATGCCGTGGAAGATGAACTGCGGCTGCCATGGTGTGGCGACTGCAACCAGTCGGTCTTTACCGCCAGTGGACCGTCGAGCAGCGCGCGCTCGGCGCTGGCGTCGATATCGCCGGTCAACAGCAATCTCTCGCCGCTGGCTTCAATCTGCAGGACACAGGATTTTGGATTGCTTTCCCGGGCATCCGCCCACCGCCAAAGCTCGAAATTCACGCCATCCCACGTCCATTGCCGGCCGCTTTCGCATTCTCCAGCTTGCAGTTCAGCGGGTAGCTCTTCGGGTTCGCCACTGATGACTTGCTGCACCAGTAATGCCCTGGCAACCGCCTGAGCCCCCCCGGAATGGTCAGCGTGGGCGTGGCTGATCATCATCAGATCGAGCGTGTCCACACCCAGCTTGCGCAAGGTCGGCACCACGATACGCTCTCCGAGGTCACTGTCACCCAAGCGTGGTCCGGCGTCATACAGCAGCGCGTGATGGCGGGTTCGAACCAGGATGGACAGCCCTTGGCCGACGTCCAGTTGCCAGACTTCAGCAACGCCTTCAGGCAGCGTGGATCTCGGGGGAACAATCAGTATCAGCAGCAACGGCCAGCCCAACGGCCGCAACGGTACGCCTCGCGGCAGCAGAAGCAGGAGCGCGCCGAGAGCCCCCAAGCCCCATACCCACCCTGAAACCGCCACGGGTATCCACGCGGGAATCTGCCCGGCCATCATCCCCAGCCCCTGGAACAACCAGTCGATCAGCCCGCCGGCCAGCCACAACAGGCCGTGCCCCACATAGGGAACGGGCAGCAAAAGGGTTCCAAGCAAGGCCGGTGGCAGCACCAGCATGCTGATCCATGGCACCGCCAGCAGATTGACCAGCGGCCCGCTGACACTGATTGGCAACCCCAGTATCAGCAGCAACGGCGCCAACCCGATTGCAATCAGCCATTGGGCCCGGGTCCAGGTTTGCCACCATCGCCATGGTCCCAAGCGACCGCTGAAGGTGAAGATCAGCACCGCCACGGCGCCGAAAGACAACCAGAATCCCGGTTGCAGGCTCGCCAATGGGTCCAGCAACAGCACGCCATTGAGCGCCAGCAGTAGCGGCCACCAGGCGCCAAGGTGACGAAATCGAAGACGCCATAACAACACCAGGCCGATCATCAGACAGGCACGACGTACCGGCACCTCGAAACCGGCCAACAGCCCGTATCCAAGCGCGGCAGCGAACGCCAGGCCGCAGGCCCAGGGCAGCCACGGCAGACGCGCGGGCCACAAGCCATAACGGGCAAGCCCGGCGATCAGCATATACACCAGCCCCGCCAGCAAACCGATGTGTTGCCCCGAAATCACCAACAGGTGCACGGTGCCGGTGTCCTGCAACACTTGCCAGTCTTCGCGACTGAGCCCTGCGCCATCCCCCAGCACCAACGCCACCAGCACGCCCGTTCGACCCTGGGCGTCCACTTGCAGCAACCTTTGACGAATGCCGTCACGCCAGGCCCAGCGCGCCTCGGCCAGTCGTTCGCCGTCCTTGACGGTGCCGGTGGCGCCAATGCGCTGCGCCAACAGCCAGGCGTCGTAATCGAAGGCATGGGGATTGAGCAGCCCGGCCGGTCGCTTCAACTTGACCGCCAGTCGCCAGCGTTCGCCGCTGTTGACCGCAGGGCCTCCATACCAGGCCAGACGCATGCGCTGCGGCACGCTGCCATGTCGCGACCGGGCGTCCGCCAACTCGAAGCGCACGGCGGCATCATTCTGTTGTGGCAAGCCCACGACCCGTCCTTCGACCCAGCGCGTCTCGCCATCCAGGTTCGCTCTCAACCGGTCATCCATCGCCCATTGCGCCTGGGAGCCGGCCCAACTCAAACCGAAGAGGAAAAACGCCACGGGGTACGTCCGAAACGGCAGCAACATCAAACCGACTACCGGTAACAACAACCACAACCCGACCGGCGGCAGTGCCGGAAAAAAACGCAGGGCCAACAAGCCCAGCGCCAACGCCACCATCCCTGTGCGCATACGCCTGTCCTGGAGAGTCCCGCTCCTAGGCATAGCCGGCCGATTGCACGACCGTCGTTATCAATTGTCACAAAGTCTGAATGGGAGGTTCATGGAATCCATACATACTTGCCGCCTTCACCGACCGAGAAGCCTTATGCCCCGGCGCTTGTTCAAACGTTACATGCCAGACCCGACCAGCATCAGGGAACACAAGTCCTTACGCTTTCTCGGCACCCTGTTGCATGACCCGAACCTCTGGCACCTCAACCGCCACTCCGTCGCCCGCGCCATGGCGGTCGGCCTGTTCGCGGCGTTCCTGCCAATACCTTTGCAGATGCTGGTCGCCGCCTTCCTCGCCGTCGTCGTGCGAGGCAACATGCCGATTGCTGTCAGCCTGGTCTGGCTGACCAACCCCATCACCATGCCCGCCGTGTTCTTCTGCACCTACCAGACTGGCGCCTGGCTGATGGACGTACCGGCCCGTCATTTGCCGGACGAGCTGACCTGGGAATGGATCAGCGGTGAACTCTCGACCCTGTGGCAACCGTTCCTGCTGGGGTCGGTGGTGACGGGGCTGGTGCTGGGCGCGCTGGCTTATTGCCTGGTGATGATGTACTGGCGCTGGTGGGTTGCGCGGCAGTGGAAACGGCGCAAACAAAGCAGGATGTGAGCATGCAAAACGGCCTCCGCTTGGGAGGCCGTTTTTTTGCGGGGTCTGGACCGACGTTTTCGCGAGCGCTCCCACACAAATCCAAGGTGGGAGCGGGCTTGCTCGCGAATCAGGCGACTCGGTGCGTCTTAAGTCCGCATCCCGCGCCCACTCACCAGCAACCGCGCACAACCGAAGTACAGAATCACCGTTGCCACCAGCATGAAGGTAATCGCAATGCTGATGCGGATATCCGACACGCCAAGAATGCCGTACCGGAACGCGTTGACCATGTGCAGAACCGGGTTGGCCAGGGACACCGTCTGCCAGAACGGTGGCAGCAGCGAGATCGAGTAAAACACCCCACCCAGATACGTCAGCGGCGTCAGCACGAAAGTCGGGATGATCGAGATGTCATCGAAGTTGCGCGCAAACACGGCGTTGATGAAGCCCAGCAACGAGAAGATCGTCGCGGTCAGCACCACCACCAGAATGGTCACACCCAGGTGATGCACCTGCAAATGGGTGAAGAACAGCGACAGCAGCGTCACGATGACCCCGACCATCAGCCCGCGCAGCACGCCGCCCAGGGTATAGCCGATCAGGATGGTGTGCGGCGAAACCGGTGACACCATCAACTCTTCGATGGAGCGCTGGAACTTGCTGCCGAAGAAGCTCGATACCACGTTGCCATAGGAGTTGGTGATCACCGACATCATGATCAGGCCCGGCACGATGTACTCCATATAGGTGAAGCCACCCATGTCGCCGATCTGCCGGCCGATCAGGTTGCCGAAGATCACGAAGTACAGAACCATGGTGATCGCCGGCGGCAGCAGGGTCTGCGGCCAGATCCGGGTAAAGCGCCGGACTTCACGGTAAACGATGGTATTGAGGGCGACGAGGTTGGGGCGCAGCTCGGAACTCATACCGCCACCTTCGACAGATTTTTCTCCACCAGAGACACGAACAACTCCTCGAGGCGATTGGTTTTGTTACGCAGGCTCAACACTTCGATGTTCTGCTGTGCCAGCTGGGTAAATAGCGCGGTGATGCCCATGCTTTTATCCACCTGGACTTCCAGGGTATGGCCATCGAGCAACCGCGACGGATAGCCGATCAATTGCGGCGGTGCCCCCAGGCCGTTCTTCAGATCCAGCAGGAAGGTCTCGACATGCAATTGGCCGAGCAACTGCTTCATGCTGGTGTTTTCGACGATGGTGCCGTGGTCGATGATGCCGATGTTGCGGCACAACTGTTCAGCCTCTTCCAGGTAATGGGTGGTGAGGATGATGGTGATGCCTCTTTTGTTCAGCTCGGTGAGGAAGGTCCACATCGAACGACGCAGTTCGATGTCCACCCCCGCCGTCGGTTCATCGAGGATCAACAGGCGCGGTTCATGAACCAGTGCGCGGGCGATCATCAGGCGACGCTTCATGCCGCCGGACAAAGAACGCGATGGCACATCGCGCTTGTCCCACAGGCCCAGCTGGGTCAAATACTGTTCGGCGCGTTCTTTGGCAACTTTCGCCGGAATGCCGTAGTAACCGGCCTGGGTCACGACGATGTCGAAGGTCTTTTCAAACTGGTTGAAGTTGAACTCCTGGGGCACCACGCCGATGGAGCGTTTGAGCTGCGCAGGATTCTTGTCCAGGTCGTGGCCGAAGATATTGACCGTGCCGCTGGTCTTGTTCACCAGGGTCGAGAGAATGCCGATGGTCGTGGATTTGCCGGCGCCGTTGGGGCCGAGCAAGGCGAAAAAGTCACCTTCGGCGACGTCCAGATCGATACCACTCAAGGCCTGGAAACCGTTGCCGTAGGTTTTGGTTAGCTGCCGGATGGACAGAGCGGAACTCATATCGGATTTACGCACCAAGAAGTGAAGGAAGGGAAAAGTATGGGCGGGCGGCGAGCCATGCAACCGCAGCGCAATAGCACAATGGTGCTTGTCGCCGCCACACAAGTACAGTCAAGTGTGTCGATAGTGAGTATTAAGTCAACGCGGTCATGACCGCCTTGCGATACGCCGCACGCTCGGTCAGACGCGCATACCAGGCCTGCAAATGAGGCAGCGGTGCACGTTCGATCGGCATTTCGAACCAGGCATAAATAAAGCTGCCCAGGGGAATGTCACCCATGCCGATCTCGTCGCCCGACAACCAGGGTTTGCTCGCCAGTGCCTGATCGGCCATTGCCAGCAGCGCATCGCACTCCTTGATGGCGGCCTTGATGGCCGGCCAGTCCTGCTGCTGCGCGGGGGTACGCAGCACGCCCCAGAACACGGTGCGGAAGGGACCGGCGAAACTGGAGGTGGCCCAGTCCATCCACTTGTCAGCGGTCGCCCGCGCCTGCAGATCCGAGCTGAACCATGCAGTCCCCGCCGCATGTTTGGCCATCAGGTAGCGGACGATGGCATTGGATTCCCACAACACGAACCCGTCGTCTTCGATCACCGGAACGCGGCCATTGGGGTTCATGGCGCGATACTCGGGTGTATCGACGACACCAAAAGCACCGCCCGCATCGATAGCTTCGTAGGCCAGGCCGAGTTCCTCGGCGGCCCACAAGGGTTTCCTGACATTCGACGAATTTTTCCGACCCCAGATCTTCAGCATGACCGCCTCGCGATTGATGAATGCGCAGGCAGCATACGCCGGATCAGGCGCGACTCAAATCGCTCTGCATGTCCCCCAGCAGCGGTTGCAATTGCGCACCGAACAAGTGCGGATAGCACTGGCGCAGGTGTTCGAAGAAGAAGGCTTCGGGTACGTCGGTGAACTGGCCGTGATCGACCAGGTACTCCATCAGTTTTTCGCCATCGCGATTGAACGGGTGAAAAACACTGTCATTTATACCGTCGAACTCCAGCGCGTCGACATTGAACAGTTCGCACAAACCCTGATTGAAAGCCGGCGTGGCCTTGACCCAGCGATCGTTCAAGTACAGCTCGGTATAACCATGCATGGCGAACACATCGCTCTTGAGCAACTCGAGCAGGCGCGGTGTCGACAAATGATTGCGCACATCCGCCAGGCCAATGCGCGCCGGTATCGCGCAATGCCGCGCGGCGCCTGCCAGCAACGTGGCTTTGGGCACGCAATAACTTTCACCGGTGAGCAGTGCATGACTGCCACGCAAGGTCTGCGGGTCGAGGCTAAAGGCATACGGGTTGTAGCGCACCGCCTCGCGCACGGCGTAATAGAGACTGACGGCCTGCTCGACAGGATCGCGACTGGTACCTCGATGTTTTTCGGCGAACTCCACCACACCGGGGTGGTCACTATCGATGAAGCGACCGGGGCTTAAGTACTCGTGCATGCAGGCAATCTCCTTGGCTAGCCCCGAGTCTAGCCAGAGGTTCAGCACAGAGATAACGACGTTTCGGCCAAATATGGACGCTTTGGCGCCCGCTCAATGAACGATTTTTCACGGTCCGACGTCCCTCGGGCCTACACAATCATCCTGGGTTTCCCACGTTTTCAGTCACCTCGGCGCAACCACCCCGTTTCGCGGATGCCGTCTAAGCTCTTGGGGTTGGTTCGCCCTGGTTTCACGGAGGATTAAATATGCTGCTGTTGTGGATATTGGTTCTGGTTGTCGGGATAGCTTATTTAGCCCACCGTCGTGTCGCCCCCCTGCCCGCCCTGGGCCTGGTGGCTATCTACCTGCTGGCCATGGGCGCCCTCAGTCGCGCGCCGGGCTGGTTGCTATTGATTTTCTGGGTCCTGCTCGCCGTCGTGGCAGCCCCTTTGCTGTTGCCCGATCTGCGCCGCAAATTCTTCAGCGCACCGATGTTCAACTGGTTCCAGAAAACCCTGCCGCCCATGTCGCAAACCGAACGCGATGCCATCGAAGCCGGCACCGTATGGTGGGACGGCGAACTGTTCAGCGGTCGTCCGGACTGGAACAAACTGCTGTCCTATCCAAAGGCTCAGTTGAACGACGAGGAACGCGCCTTTATCGATGGCCCGACCGAAGAACTATGCGCCATGGTCAGCGACTGGCAGCTGGGGCAAACCATGGACCTGCCGGAGCAGGCCTGGACGTTCATCAAGGACAACGGCTTTTTCGCCCTGATCATTCCCAAGGAATTTGGCGGCAAGGGTTTTTCCGCCTACGCCCACTCGCAAGTGGCAATGAAACTGGCAAGCCACAGCGGCGACCTCGCGTCCACCGTGATGGTCCCCAACTCCCTCGGCCCGGCCGAACTGTTGCTGCATTACGGCACCGACGAACAACGCAACCACTACCTGCCGCGCCTGGCACGGGGCGACGAGATTCCATGTTTTGCGCTGACCGGGCCACTGGCCGGCTCCGACGCGGGCGGCATGCCCGACACCGGCATCATTTGCAAAGGTGTATGGGAAGGCCAGGAAACCCTCGGCCTGCGCCTGAACTGGGAAAAGCGCTACATCACCCTCGGCCCGGTGGCCACCCTGCTCGGCCTGGCGTTCAAGGCCTATGACCCGGACCACCTGCTGGGTGACAAGGAGGATCTGGGCATCAGCCTGGCACTGGTGCCCACCGACACCGCCGGTGTGAACATCGGTCGCCGCCACCTGCCACTGGGCGCAGCCTTCATGAACGGTCCGAACTCGGGCAAGGACGTGTTCATCCCGCTGGAATTCTTGATCGGCGGCCAGGAAATGCTCGGCAAGGGCTGGATGATGTTAATGAACTGCCTCTCGGTCGGGCGCTCGATTTCCCTGCCGGCGGTGGGCACCGGCATGGCCAAATTCACCAGCCTGGTCACCGGCCAGTACGCGCAGATTCGCGAGCAGTTCAATGTGCCGATCGCGGCGTTCGAGGGCATTCAGGAAGCCATGGCCCGCATCGGTGGCAATGCCTGGATGATGGACGCCGCGCGGATGCTGACCGCCAACGCCGTGGACCTCGGTGAAAAACCGTCGGTGCTGTCGGCGATTCTCAAGTACCAGCTCACCGAACGCGGTCGCGAGTGCATCAGCCATGCGATGGATGTGCATGGTGGCAAGGGGATCATCATGGGACCGAACAATTATCTCGCACGCATGTGGCAGGGCGCGCCCATCTGCATCACCGTGGAAGGCGCGAACATTCTGTCGCGCAACCTGATGATCTTCGGCCAGGGCGCGATTCGCTGCCATCCCTTCGTGCTCAAGGAAATGGCTTTGGCGGGGCGCGAGGACAAGGAGCAGGCGCTGACCGAGTTCGATGGCCTGCTGCTCAAGCACATCGGTTTTGCCGTGGGCAACGCCGCCAGCACGTTGGTGTTGAATCTCGGTTTCGGTCATCTGGAACACCTGCCGGGCGACAGGCTCAGCCAGGGTTACTTCCGTGCCCTCAACCGTCAGGCCGCGGCGTTCGCACTGCTGGCCGACCTGAGCATGATGTTGCTGGGTGGTGAACTGAAACGTCGTGAACGCCTGTCGGCACGGCTGGGAGATGTGCTGAGCAACCTGTACCTGGCCAGCGCCGCCCTCAAGCGCTACAACGACCTCGACACGCCGCAATACATGGAACCGCTGTTTATCTGGGCCATGGAGGAAAGCCTCGGCCAGGCCGAACGAGCCATGGATGAACTGCTGAACAATTTCCCGAACAAGGTCCTGGCGTGCCTGCTGCGGGTGATCGTGTTCCCGTTCGGCCGCCGTCACAAAGGGCCGTCGGACAAGCTCGGTGCCGAAGTCGCCGGGGTGATCGGGCGCGCCAAGGGCGACCCGGCCCTCGAAGAGCTGCTCCAGGGTTGCTACCGCCCGCAATCGAGCGAAGATCCGATTGGCGCCCTGCAACATGCCTGCGACCTGTTGAGCGCTGCGCAACCCTTGCAGAGGAAACTGCATGTGGCACTCAAGAGCGGTCAGATCAGGCCGGTCGCCGGTGAACCTGTCATCGATACCGCCCTGGAGGCAGGCGTATTACAGCCCGTCGAGGCGCAGACGTTGCGGGAGGCAGAAGCGGCAAGGCGCAAGGTGATCGATGTCGATGATTTCGACAAAGAGGAACTGACGTTGGCCGAGGGCAGGATCCGCTGATCCAGCCGGCCCGACATGGCATATAAAAATGGGCGCGGGAGCTTTATACTCCCGCGCCCGTTTTGCTCTTGAGGACTTATCTCGTGTCCAACATCGTTGCCGATCATCTCGTTTTGCTCGACCACCTGCGCAGCATCCTGGTCGCCGTGGGCGAGGCCGAGCAGGTTCCCGACGAAAGCCATGCGTTGTTCCTGGAGCGCTTCGACGAACTGCTGGCACTGCTGCCGGTCGATCCGATCGAAAGCCAGTATCTGGGCCAGGACATCCTGTGCCAGGTCATCACCCGCTATCCGCAAATTGCCCACCTGGTCCCGCGTGACCTGCTGTGGTACTTCGCCGGTGACTGCCTGCATTACATGCCCGATGATGAAATCGACCTGTATCAGGCGCTGGAAGAACGTCGCTTCGAAGCCGAACAGAACGACGAACCCTTCGACTGGAACCAGGAAAAACAGCTGCTGGCGTTGTCGAATCAGGACAGCAAGCACTAAAGCAAAAGATCGCAGCCTTCGGCAGCTCCTACAGGGGAACGCCTTC
>DATMUG010000239.1:0-3725 GCA_035563915.1 Pseudomonas sp.
CCGATGAAACTCAATTTCCCCCTTCGCTTGCTGGCGGCCGCATCTTTGGCTGCGGCGAGTTTCCTTGCCCAGGCGGCTGACGTCACCGTCGCCTACCAGACCACCGTCGATCCGGCGAAAGTCGCCCAGGCCGACGGCGCCTACGAAAAGGCCACCAAGGCCGACATCAGTTGGCGCAAGTTCGACAACGGCGCCGACATCATTGCCGCCATCGCCTCCGGCGACGTGCAGATCGGTTACCTCGGGTCCAGCCCATTGACCGCAGCCATCACCCGCAAGGTGCCGGTGGAAACCTTCCTCATCGCCACCCAGATCGGCGCCGCCGAAGCCCTGGTGGCGCGCGACGGTTCCGGAATCAAGACGCCCCAAGACCTGATCGGCAAGAAGATCGCCGTGCCATTCGTTTCCACCGGCCACTACAGCCTGCTGGCCGCGTTGAAGCACTGGAACATCGACCCGTCGAAAGTCACCGTGCTCAACCTCGCCCCACCCGCGATCATTGCCGCCTGGAAACGCGGTGACATTGACGCCACCTACGTCTGGGACCCGGCACTCGGCGTGGCCAAGGAAAACGGCAAAGTGCTGATCACCTCCGGCGAGCTGGCCAAGTTCGGCGCGCCGACCTTCGATGCCTGGATCGTGCGCAAGGACTTCGCCGAGAAGCATCCGGAAATCGTCACCGCGTTCGCCAAAGTGACCCTGGATGCCTATGCCGATTACCGCAAGGATCCGAAAGCCTGGCTCGCCAATCAGTCCAACGTCGACAAGCTGGTGAAGCTCTCGGGCGCCAAGGCCAGCGATATTCCGCTCCTGCTGCAAGGCAACGTCTACCCGCTGGCGGCTGATCAAGTGGTCACCCTCGGCGCGCCAACCACCAAGGCCATCACCGACACCGCCGTGTTCCTCAAGGAGCAAGGCAAGGTCGAAGCCGTGCTGCCGGACTACGCGCCGTACGTCAGCGCCAAGTTCATCACCAACTGATCGGGAGTTAACCGCGATGGCCTTGCTACAGCTGGAGCGCATCAGCGCACAGTACCCCGGCAGCTCTGCACCTGTGCTGGCGGATATTTCCCTGACCCTCGGGCCCCAGCAATTGCTGGTCGCCCTTGGCCCGTCCGGCAGTGGCAAGACTTCGCTGTTGAACCTGATTGCCGGCTTCGTCGAACCCAGCGCCGGGCGCATCACCCTCGACGGCGTGCCGGTCAAAGGGCCGAGCGCCGAACGCGGTGTGGTGTTTCAGGACGATGCCCTGCTGCCCTGGCAGGACGTGCTGGCCAACGTCGGCTTCGGCCTGGAACTGGCCGGCATTTCTAGGGAGAAACGCGAACTGCGTGCCCGTGAGATGCTCTCGCTGGTGGACCTTTCCGGTTTCGAACAGCGGCGCATCTGGCAACTGTCCGGCGGCCAGAAACAGCGTGTCGGCCTGGCCCGTGCGCTCGCCGCCGATCCACGGGTATTGCTGATGGACGAGCCGTTCGGCGCCCTTGACGCCTTTACCCGCGAACAGATGCAGGAACTGCTGCTGCAAGTCTGGCGGCGAACCGCCAAGCCAGTGTTCCTGATCACCCACGACATTGAAGAAGCGGTGTTCCTCGCCACCGACCTGATCCTGCTGGCCCCCAACCCCGGGCAAATCGTCGAACGCCTGCACCTGGATTTCGGTCAGCGCTACGCCGCCGGCGAGTCGGCGCGTTCGATCAAGTCGGATCCGCGTTTTATCGAAACCCGCGAACACGTGCTCGCCCGGGTCTTCTCCCAACGCAGCGCCGCCCAGCGGCAGGAGCGCGCATGAGCAGCTATGAAATTCCCGTCGCGACGGTAAAACCCGGCGCTCCCGCGGTTGCGGTTCGTCGCCGCTTGAGCATTCGCTGGATCAGCCTGCTGACGCTGGCCGCTCTGGTCTTCATTTGGTGGGCCGTGACCGCCAGCGGGCTGATCGAGCCGCTGTTCCTGCCGCCACCGTCCGCCGTACTGCAAAAAGGCTGGCTGCTGGCGACCACCGGTTACATGGATTCGACCCTGTGGCAGCACCTGGGCGCGAGCCTCGGTCGCATCGGCCTGGGCCTGGGTTTTGCGGTGCTGACCGCCGTGCCGGTGGGTATTGCCATTGGCGCCAACCGCATTGCGCGGGGCGTGCTCGATCCGCTGATCGAGTTCTACCGCCCTATTCCACCGCTGGCTTATCTGCCGCTGATCGTGATCTGGTGCGGCATCGGCGAGTTGTCGAAAGTCTTGCTGATCTACCTGGCGATTTTCGCGCCGATTGCCATTGCTACCGCCACCGGCGTACGCACCGTCGACCCGGCAAAATTGCGCGCTGCGCAATCGTTGGGCGCCACTCGTGCACAGTTGATTCGCCACGTGATTCTGCCGAGCGCCTTGCCGGACATCTTGACCGGTATCCGTATTGGCCTGGGCGTGGGTTGGTCGACCCTGGTCGCCGCCGAGCTGATCGCCGCCACCAGCGGCCTGGGCTTCATGGTGCAGTCCGCCGCGCAGTTCCTGGTCACCGATGTGGTGGTGCTGGGGATTCTGGTGATCGCCCTGATCGCCTTCGCCATGGAAATGGGCCTGCGTGCCCTGCAACGCAAACTGGTGCCGTGGCATGGCCAGGCCCATTGAAACCTTGATACCCGCCTCTTTTAAAACAGCCCTGTAGGAGCTGCCGAAGGCTGCGATCTTTTGATCCTGCCCTTCAACAGAAAAGCCAAAGATCGCAGCCTTCGGCAGCTCCTACAGAGGCGGTGTTATTCACAAAATTCATGTACGACACCCAGAATTGAAGAGAACTTTCATGAGTATCTTGACCATCGTCCCTTTAAGCTCCGCCCTCGGCGCGCAAATCAGCGGCGTCGACATCAGCCAGCCGCTGAACCTGGAACAACGCGATGCCATCGAGCAGGCGCTGCTCAAGCATCAGGTGCTGTTCTTCCGTAACCAGCCGATCACCCCGCAACAGCAAGCTGGTTTCGCCGCCAATTTCGGCGATCTGCACATTCACCCGATCTACCCGAACGTACCGGAACAGCCGCAAATCCTGATCCTCGACACCGCCGTTACCGACGTGCGTGACAACGCGATCTGGCACACCGACGTCACCTTCCTGCCGACCCCGGCCATGGGCGCGGTGCTCAGCGCCAAGCTGTTGCCAGAGTTTGGTGGCGATACGCTGTGGGCCAGCGGCATTGCGGCGTACGAGGCCTTGTCGGCGCCGATGAAAACCCTGCTCGAAGGGCTGACCGCCACCCACGACTTCACCCGCTCGTTTCCACTGGAGCGCTACGGCAACACCCCTGAGGCGCTGGCGCAATGGGAAGAAGCGCGACGCAAGAATCCGCCACTGTCGCACCCGGTGATCCGCACCCATCCCGTGAGCGGGCGTCGTTCGCTGTTCGTCAATGAAGGCTTCACCTCGAAGATCAACGAGCTGTCGGAAACCGAAAGCGAGGCGATCCTGAAATTCCTGTTCGCCCACGCCACTCGCCCGGAATTCACCATTCGCTGGCGCTGGCAGCAAGACGACATTGCGTTCTGGGACAACCGCGTGACCCAACACTACGCGGTGGATGACTATCGCCCGGCCCGGCGAGTGATGCAGCGGGCGACGGTGTTGGGGGATGTGCCTTTCTTTCGCTGAACCCTGAGATCTTTGCTGTCAGGACTGGCTCCTTCGCGGGCAAGCCCGCTCCCACAGTGTCCGAGTCGTACACAAAATCTGTGAACAC
>DATMUG010000240.1:0-7079 GCA_035563915.1 Pseudomonas sp.
TTGCTCGCGAAGGCGGTGTATCAGTCAACAGAGATGTTGAAGGTGCTGGTCCCTTCGCGAGCAAGCCCGCTCCCACAGGGATGGCACACGGCCGCCTGGCATTGGTGCAGCCTGACGTGCGAAAAGTCGTTACTATAAGCGTCTCTTTGCCTGCCTTGCCATGGACACCATGACCGAGAACGACTATCTGATCGCTTGGGGCCTCTACGCCTTCGCCGCTTTGGGCTGCCTGTTGGTGTGGATGCGGCTGACCCGCTGGATGTGGCGCTGGTTGCGCGAGCCGCTGCGAGTGCTGATGGCGGTGTTGCTGTTCAGCCCGACCATCATCGACCCGGTCAAGGAAAAGGTCGCGCCAGCCATCGCCATTACCGCCCTGGACCTGCTGTTCAAGGTCGGCAATAACGCCTGGCGGGCGATCTCCGATCTGTTCATGTACGGCATGATCGCTTTTGCCATCTATCTGGTGTTCGTGGCGATCCGCTTCCCCATCGAGCGCGCTTCCAACGCTCGCAAGGAACAGGCTGCAGCCGCCAAGGCCGCGGCCATGGCCGATGATCCTGAAGAAGTGCATCCATTTGGCGGTGCCGGCGATGATCGCTACGGTCGACCGCCCGTACCGAGCAATCCCCAGCGTATGCGGGTCGAACCCCGCCTGTAACCTTGCCCCAGGCTTTAAGCGAGAGTCCAAGCATGTGTGAGTTATTGGGCATGAGCGCCAATGTCCCGACCGATATTGTGTTCAGTTTTACCGGGCTGATGCAGCGTGGCGGGCGAACCGGTCCGCACCGGGACGGTTGGGGCATCGCTTTCTACGAAGGCCGGGGTTTGCGCCTGTTTCAGGACCCGGCGGCGAGTTGCGAGTCGGAAGTCGCGAACCTGGTGCAACGCTATCCGATCAAGAGCGAAGTTGTGATCGGCCACATCCGCCAGGCCAACGTCGGCAAAGTCTGTTTATCCAATACCCATCCGTTTGTCCGTGAGTTGTGGGGCCGCAACTGGTGTTTCGCCCATAACGGCCAACTGGCGGACTTTCAGCCAACCGCCAGTTTCTACCGTCCGGTGGGCGATACCGACAGCGAAGCGGCGTTCTGTGACCTGCTCAACCGCGTGCGTGCGGCGTTCCCCGAGCCGGTCGAGGTCGAAGAACTGCTGCCGGATCTGGTGGCGGCCTGTGCCGAATACCGCAGCAAAGGCGTGTTCAACTGCCTGCTCAGCGATGGTGACTGGCTGTTCTGCTATTGCTCGACCAAGCTGGCGCAGATCACCCGCCGTGCGCCATTCGGTCCGGCGCGCTTGAAAGATGTCGATGTGATCGTCGATTTCCAGGCCGAAACCACGCCCAACGACGTCGTCACGGTGATTGCCACCGAACCCTTGACCGAAAACGAAACCTGGACCCGCTACGAGCCGGGCCAATGGAGCCTGTGGCGACGGGGTGAATGCGTCAGCCAGGGTATGACCGAATAAGGATCTGTTCCCATGTTGCTCAGTTATCTACGGCTGGTGTTGTTCGCGGCGGGCCTGTTGGTTGGTGTCCAGGTGCCGGGGTTCATCAACGACTATGCCAAGCGGGTCGAAGCGCATTTGATTGAAGCCCAGGCGGGCTTGAGCGGCTTCCAGAACACCGCCAACCAGTTCTTCAAGGGCGATATGCAGGCCCTGGTGGCCCATTATCGTGCCAGCGAAGATCCGATCTTTCGCAGCGATGCCGAGAGCCTGAACAACCTGCTGACCCGTCAGGTCGCGTTGGACAAGCAATTCCAGGCAATGCAGGGCCCCTGGTACATCCGCTTCCTGCAAGTGGTGCTGGCCGCCGATCCCGACATTCGCAAGGAAACCTGGAAAGGCTACAGCTACCAGATCCTGTTGACGCCCGAAGCGATGATCTGGGGCATGAGCGGCGCGATATTGCTGTCGTTTGGCCTGGAGTGTCTGTTCCGTTTGATCGACTGGGTGGTGCTGGGCGGCAAACGCCTGCGCCAGAGCCGGCCGATCGAAGACCGGGATATGCGCGGGCTTTGACTGAGCGAAGTCGAGGGGGCT
This sequence comes from Pseudomonas sp., assembly GCA_035563915.1. Taxonomy (GTDB): domain Bacteria; phylum Pseudomonadota; class Gammaproteobacteria; order Pseudomonadales; family Pseudomonadaceae; genus Aquipseudomonas. The sequence continues at coordinate 2,044 of DATMUG010000240.1, forward strand.
TGTGTGGCGAGGGAGCTTGCTCCCGCTGGGCTGCGAAGCGGCCCCAAAACCAGTCTCCTCGGAAATTCAGTGACACCGCGTTCACCGGTCTACGACTGCTGCGCAGCCGAGCGGGAGCAATCTCCCTCGCCACAGGGGACGTCAGTCAGCCAGGATGATGTAATGCTCACCCACCCTGCGCGCATACTCTTTCAGCACCTGCTGACACAACGCCACAATCTCCTCGACCCATTCCGCCCCCACTCGCCACGACACCACCACCTGCAGATCCGGCGGGCGTTGGTCGATGGCCAGCAAGGTCAGTTCCCCCCGCGCCAGTTCCTCGGCCACCAGCACCGGCGGCAAGGCGCCGATACCGAAACCGTCGCGCAACAACCGGGTAATGGCCGACACCGAGTTCACGCAGTTCAGCCTCGGTGCCATAACGCCATTGGCCTGCATCAAGGCGAGCACTTCCTGGTGAGGGTGAGAGTTTTTCGAATAGGTGATGATCCGTTCATTGCCCAGATCGGCGACGCCTGAGTACTCACGGTTGTACAGCGAGTTGCTGGCGGCGATCCAGCCTATCGGGTGACTGGCCAGCTCCAGGCTGCGCACGCTTTCCTGGCGCAACAGATCGGTTTGCAAGGCCACATCGAGAAAGCCTTTTTGCAGCTGATCGCAGAGGTTGAGCGAGGTATCGGCGACCAGCTCGATTTCCACCCGTGGGTAGAGATCGGTTATCTGCGCCACCAGCGGGCTGAGCCAGGTATGGATCACGGTGTCCATCACGCCGATGCGCACACGCCCGGCCTTGCTCGAACGGGTTTCGATCGACTGTTTGAGCGCCTGCATGGTGTCCATCATTCGCTCGGCATAATCGAGCACCTTCAGGCCCTCGGGTGTCAGGCTCACCCCGCGGGAATCGCGCACGAACAGCTTCACTCCCAGCTCGCTCTCAAGTACGGCGATGCGGCTGGAGATCGACGCCTGGGTGGTGAAGAGCTTGTCGGCCGTCAGGCGAAAGCTCTTGAGGCGAGCGACCCAGACGAAGGTCTCGAGAAACTTCAGGTTCATGGGATAAAAATTTCTTATGTCTAAGGCGGGTTTTTATTAGTTGGACGAGGTGGGGCTGCGCGCCCAAAAATCAGGCCATCCGGTTCCCACGATAGGCGTCGTCGGGGCTCAGAACAATACCAATAAAATCAGCGCGGAGATTTGCCATGAGTGCGCCCGACACCCTCGCCACTGCGAAAGCCACGGCTCGTCCCGGACCTTTCGACTGGTATCGCAACATCAATCAGCAGGAACGTCGCACCTTCTGGAGCTGCAAGATCGGCTACGGCCTGGACGGCATGGACACCCAGATGCTCAGCTTCGTGGTGCCGACCCTGATTGCCATGTGGGGCATCACCACCGGCCAGGCCGGGCTGATTCACACCAGCACCCTGATCGCCTCGGCCATCGGTGGCTGGGTGGCGGGGATTCTATCCGATCGCATTGGCCGCGTACGCACGCTGCAATTGACGGTGCTGTGGTTTGCCTTCTTCACCTTCCTTTGTGGTTTCGCCCAGAGTTACGAACAACTGCTGATCGCCCGTACCCTGATGGGTTTCGGTTTTGGTGGCGAGTGGACGGCTGGCGCCGTGCTGATCGGTGAAGTCATCCGTGCCAAGGACCGCGGCAAAGCCGTTGGCATGGTGCAGTCCGGCTGGGCGCTGGGTTGGGGCCTGACCGCCATTCTGTACGCGCTGCTGTTCTCGGTCTTGCCGCCGGAAGACGCCTGGCGCGCGCTGTTCATCCTCGGCATCGTCCCGGCGATTTTCGTGATCTTTGTTCGCCGCCTGGTCAAGGACCCGGAAATCTACCGTGAAGCCAAAGCCAAGGAAGCCCCGACGAACCCTTCGAAGTTCTACGAGATCTTCGCGCCCGGCATGCTCTTCACCACCTTTCGTGCTTCGCTGCTGACCACCGGTGCGCTGGGCGGCTACTACGCGATCACCTCCTGGTTGCCGACTTTTCTGAAGAACGAGCGAGGCTTGAGCGTACTCAACACCAGCGGTTATCTGGCGATGGTGATCATCGGTTCCTACGTCGGCTACGTCATCAGCGCCTATCTGACTGACATTTTGGGCAGAAAAAAGAACTTCATCCTCTTCGCGGTGGGCTCGTTCACCATCGTCCTGTTGTACACGCAACTGCCGGTCAGCAATGGCGTGATGCTGTGGCTGGGCTTTCCGCTGGGTTTCTTTGCCTCGGGGATTTTCAGCGGCATGGGTGCATTCCTCACCGAATTGTTCCCGACGCGAATTCGCGGCTCGGGCCAGGGCTTCTGCTACAACATCGGCCGGGCGCTGGCGGCGTTGTTCCCGCTGCTGATCGGCCTGCTCAGCCAGACAGTGCCGCTGAGCGTGGGGATCGGTGCCTTTGCGGCGGTGTCCTACGGCGTGGTGATCCTTGCGGCCCTGAGCCTGCCGGAAACCCGTGGCAAACAACTCGACGCGCAGTAACTGATAACCTGCGCACATGTCCGACGGATATGTCCCGCAGCTGAAAAGAATAAAACCTACAGGAGTGTTCATCGTGAGCCGCCTGCTATTGAACTGCGACATCGGCGAGAGCTTCGGCAACTGGACCATGGGTCTGGACGCGGAGGTCATGCCCTTCATTGATTGCGCCAACATTGCCTGCGGTTTCCATGCCGGCGACCCGAGCATCATGCGCAAGACTGTCAGCCTGGCCCTCAGCCACGGCGTGCAGATCGGTGCTCACCCGGCCTACCAGGACCTGGTGGGGTTCGGCCGCCGCTCCATGGCCTACGCCGCCCAGGAACTTCAGGACATCCTGCATTACCAGATCGGTGCCCTCGACGGCATCTGTCGCGCCCAGGGCGGGCGGGTCAGTTACGTCAAGCCCCACGGCGCCATGTACAACGACATGATGGCCAACCCGGCGCAGCTGCGCGCCGTGCTGCAAGCGGTCGCTGCCTATGATCGCAGCCTGCCCTTGATGTTGATGGCCACCAAAGACAATAGCGCCGCGCAGCGATTGGGCGACGAGTACGGCGTGACTCTCTGGTTCGAAGCCTTCGCGGATCGCGCCTACGACAGCGCCGGCATGCTGGTCTCGCGCAGCCTGCCAGGGGCGGTGCATCACGATCCGGAAAAAATCATCCATCAGGCGCTGACCATTGCCCGGGGCGATCATCTGACCGCCAGCGACGGCAGCGCCTTGCACTTGCAGGCCAATACCCTTTGCGTGCACGGCGACAACGCCAGTTCGGTGGCGGCCGTGCAACGTATCCGTCAGGCCTTGAACGAGCAGGGCGCATCATGAAACTGCGGGTGGAAGTGGTAGCGCTCGATTGCCTGATGGTGCGCCTGTTCGATGAAATCGCCGAAGCCAACATGCCCTGGATGCTGGCCGCCAGCGAAAGTCTGCGGGGCGCGTTCGGCGCGCAGTTGATCGATCTGGTGCCGTCGTACACGACCTTGATGGTGCATTACGATCTGACCGCGTTGAGTCCGACTCAAGCCCGGGAGTTGATCGCCACCGCCCTGATCGATCTGTCGCCCAACGCCCGTACCCGTGGCACCTGCCATGTCTTGCCGGTGTGGTACGACTTGAGCGTAGGACCGGAGCTGACCCTGCTGTCCCAGCGTAGCGGGCTGGCGGTGGAGGAGGTGATCCGCCGTCATAGCGAACGTGAGTACCAGGTGTTTGCCTTGGGCTTCGCACCGGGTTTCGCCTTCATGGGGCTGGTGGAAGAGGTGCTCGCCGCGCCGCGACTGAACACCCCACGCAAAAAAGTCGCCGCCGGTAGCGTTGGCATCGCCGAACGGCAGACGGCGGCGTATCCGGCGGTGTCACCGGGCGGCTGGAACCTGATTGGCCGCACACCGGCCAAGTTGTTCGACCGCCACCGTGACGGCTACAGCCTGATGCAACCGGGTGACACCGTGCGTTTCGAAGCGGTCGGGCGCGCCGAGTTCATTAACCTGGGCGGTGACGACACGCCACTGGAGGCCCAGGCATGAGCCGTCTGACGATTGAGGCAAGTACGCCGCTGTGTTTGTTGCAGGACGCCGGCCGTTTCGGCGTGCGCCATCTGGGGGTGACCCAGGGCGGGGGGCTGGATTGGCGTTCGATGTCCTGGGCCAACTGGCTGCTGGGGAACGGGCTGGATGCGACGGTGATCGAAATCGCCCTCGGCGGGTTCAGCGTGGTAGCCGAAGAAGATTGCGTGCTGGCGCTGGCCGGGGCGGATCTGGGGGCGCAGGTCAATGGTGAGCCGCTGGCACCGTGGCGCAGTTTCAGGCTGCATAAAGGTCAGCGTTTGCAATTCACCCAACCCGTGCTCGGCGCTCGCGCCTACCTGGCTGCACCCGGTGGTTTCGATGCGCCGAAGGTATTGGGCAGCAGCGCAACGGTGGTCCGTGAAGAACTGGGCGGTCTGGATGGCATGGGGCGGGCGCTGAGCAAAGGCGCGGGCTTGAGCTATTCGGGCAATTCGGTGATGTTGCTGCGGGAGCTGACCGCGGAGCAACGGCCCGATTTGAGCCTGGATACGCCTCTGGACCTGGTCCTCGGTGCACAAATTGGCGAGTTCAGCGGACAAAGTCTGTTCGATGCGTTCAACAATGCCTGGAACCTCGACAGTCGCGCCGACCGGATGGGCATTCGCCTGTTGGGCACGGCGTTGCAGTACCAGGGCAAACCGATGATTTCCGAGGGCATTCCGTTGGGGGCGGTCCAGGTGCCACCGGATGGGCAGCCGATCGTGTTGCTCAATGATCGACAGACCATTGGCGGGTATCCGCGGCTGGGGGCGTTGACGCCGTTGGCGTTGGCTCGGTTGGCGCAGTGTTTGCCAGGGGCACAGGTGCGGTTACGGCCGGTGGTGCAGGAAATGGCGCATCGGGAGCAGGTCGAGTATTTGCAGCGATTTTTGAACGGCTAAAAGCATCGCGGGCAAGCCCGCTCCCACAGGTTAATTGGGTGTCCACAAAATCTGTGAACAACGCTAATCCTTGTGGGAGCGGGCTTGCCCGCGATGA
>DATMUG010000241.1:0-3341 GCA_035563915.1 Pseudomonas sp.
GGTGACGTGGCCGATTTCGATGCGGCCCTGGGCCGGGACGATCGACATCAGGCTGAGGATGCCTTGCACTTCGCCGCTGGCGCGGTCGATCACGCTGAAGAAATACGGGTCGCTTTGGGCGGCATGGTTGTTCAGCCAGTCGTTGAAAGCGCTGCGTTCAGGGAATGGGCCGTAAGGCAGATAGTCCCAGAGTTTCGGGTCGGCACCAGGGCCTTGAAGGGCTTTGAACAAATCGTCGCCATGGCGCGCCGGATCGAGCTTTTCCAGGCGGATGAAACGCCCTTCGATGGTTTGTGCGGTGGGTGCTGGGACACCTTTCCAGTCTGCGAGTGAAGTCGACATGTTGTTCTCCTTGAACCTTAAATGGCTTTGCGAAACTGGATGAAACCCGGGCGTTCGGCAATGCGCTCGTAAAGCTGGATCGCGGTGGCGTTGGTTTCGTGGGTCAGCCAGTGCACCTTGTTGCAACCGTCCGCCTTGGCCGTGGCGTAGACGTATTCGATCAACTGGCGGCCAACGCCGGTGCCGCGGGTTTCGGGTGCCACCAGCAGGTCCTGCAGGTAGCAGGAATTTTCGATGGCCCAGTTCGAGCGATGGTAGATGAAATGCACCATGCCCACCGCTTTGCCATCGGCCCAGGCCAGTGCGGCGTGGGTCGGCTCGTTAGGGTCGAGCATGCGTTGCCAGCTGCTGTCAGTCACCGCTTCGGGCAGTTCGGTCTTGTAGAAGCGCAGGTAGGCCTTCCACAGCGGTAGCCAGGCAGCATAGTCGTCAGCGCTGACCTGGCGAATGTCGATCTGACTCATATTTCTTCCTTAACGCATTAAGTGGGCGAGGGCTTGGTCGTGCACGTCGGGGCTGGCGGCCAGGCCCTCGCGCACGCCGGCGATGTCGGCAGGGTTGCGGTTCTGGCTGAGCTTGCGCTTGCCTTCCAGGCGTTCGATCGGTATGGCGAAACCGACAATGGCCTTGAGCATGCCGTCAATGTAATCGGCGGGTGCATCGGCGACTTTCCAAGGCTGGGCACGGTTGGCCTCATGGCGATCGGTGAGGGTACTGACGATGTCCAGCAATCGACCGCCATCGCTGAATGTTTCGGCGCGACCATAGGCGTGCACGGCCACATAGTTCCAGGTCGGCACGACTTTGCCGTGTTCGGCTTTGCTCGGGTAAAGGCTCGGGCTGACATAGGCATCGGCACCCGGAAAAATCAGCAGCGCTTCGGCACCGTCGCGCAGGTCTTTCCACTGCGGATTGGCCTTGGCCAGATGCCCGTACAGCGTGCCGTTCGGACCTTGTTCGCGATGCAGCAACACCGGCACATGGCTGGCCTGCAAGCCGTGTTCGCCCTGGGTCACCAGAATGGCGAGGCGGGTGGCGAGGATCAGTTCGTGCAGTTGGGACAACTCATCGATAGCAAAAGCGCGGGGCGTGTACATGGCGAAATTTTCCTTGGCGAATGTCTGCATCCTAGGCAGGCTATTGGTCTGTTGTAAGAGCCATTAACGACCAATTTCGTAGGTCCATTGCCATGTCGGAGTCGTCCACACTGTCGTTGCCCTTCAACCCGGCCGGCATCGAGCTCGACCGCCGTAAAGGCTTGAGCCGCCAGCTGTATCAGGCGTTGCGCATGCGCGTGCTCGATGGGCGTCTTACCAGCGGCACGCGGTTGCCCGCCAGTCGTGATCTGGCGGCAGCACTGTCGATTTCCCGCAACAGCGTGGTACGTGCCTACGATCAGCTGTACGCCGAAGGCTTTATTGAAGGGCGGGTCGGCGACGGCACTTATGTGGCGCAGTTGCCCCAGGCGAAAAAACTATCCACAAAAGTATCCACAGGCTTTTCAACAGGCTTACCCACAGCCTTATCCACAAATTTGACGGTTTTACCTGGGATTTCATCCAGTGAAGTTATCCACAGAGGTGCGTTGCAGCGCCTGGAAAACAACCATTTGCCTCGACCTCCGAGTGGGCCACCCAGGGCTTTTCGGGTGGGTGTTCCGGCCTTCGATCTGTTTCCGTTCGACGTTTGGGCCAAGCTCAATGCGGCTTTCTGGCGCAAACCGGATTTACAGCAGCTGTGTTATGGCGACCCGGCGGGCGATGAGCGATTGCGTGGGCTCATCGCGGCTTACTTGCGCAGTTCCCGTGGCATGCAGTGCACGGCTGAGCAAATTGTGATCACCAGTGGTGCGCAGCAGGGGATAAGTCTTTGTGCACAGCTGCTGGTGGAACCCGGGGATGCGGTGGCGATTGAAAATCCGGGGTATCGAGCGGCGGGACACGCGTTCGCCGTGGCGGGCGGCCGGTTGCACGGCATCTCGGTGGACAGCGAGGGGATCAATTGCGCCGAGCTGGAAGGGGTGAGCGATTGCCGGCTGGCTTATGTTACGCCGTCTCATCAGTACCCCACCGGTGTGATCATGAGCCTGGCTCGACGCCTTGAGTTGTTGGCGTGGGCCGAGCGCACCCAGGGCTGGATCGTCGAGGACGATTACGATGGCGAGTACCGCTACAGCGGCGCGCCGTTGGCACCCTTGGCCGCACTGGATCGCCAGGGACGGGTGCTCTATGTCGGGACGTTCGGCAAGGTCGCTTTCCCGGCGTTGCGGTTGGGTTATCTGGTATTGCCACCTGGCCTGGTGGATGCGTTCTCCCGTCGCCGTGCGGTGGATGTGCGGCATTCCGAAGTCAGCACCCAGGCGGTGATGGCCGAGTTCATCGCCGCGGGGCATTTCCAGCGGCATATTCGTCGCATGCGTCGGGCCGCCTTGAGCCGTCGCAACGCGCTGTTGGCCGGCTGGCCAAAAGATATTCCCGGGGTGGGGAGCCTGCCCACCGTGGCGGCGGGGCTGCATTTGACAGTTGCGGTCGAGAGCGTGGCCCGCGAGAGCGAGTTGGTGGCGCAAGCCGAGGCGGTGGGCGTTGAGATCAATGCGTTGAGCAGCTATTGGCTGCCGGATTCGACACGCCCGGCGGATGAGCGTGCGGGGCTGGTGTTGGGGTTCGCCGCTGTGCCGGAAGATGACATCAGGGCGGCGCTGCAACGGCTGCGTTCGACCTGGAAAGCCTTTCTGTAGGAGCGAGCATGCTCGCGATGGTCGTTAACGATAGCGCGGGGAGCCTGGTTCCCCGCGGTGTTTTTGAGTCCATCGCGAGTGAACTCGCTCCTACAGAAAGATTGTTGTATCAAGTACCGGACTTGATCTTGGTCCACGCCCGGGTGCGTGCACGCTCGGCATCCCGTGGCAGCGGTTGCAGGGTGTAGAGCGTGCTCATCGCCGTTTCGGTCGGGTACAGGTTCGGGTTGTTGCGGATCGACGGGTCGACCAGCTCGGTGGC
>DATMUG010000242.1:0-12197 GCA_035563915.1 Pseudomonas sp.
GCTTTGCTCCCACACGTGCTTTAAGCACCGCGGACTTACAGCTTGCCATCCACCCCTCTCACCTCAGAGTTTATCCCTCGCCCTAGACACAAGCGGGCTTGCTCGCGAAAGCGGAGTGTCAGTGAAGTACATGTTGCCTGACACAATGCCTACGCGAGCAAGCCCGCTCCCACAGGGTTCATCTCTGAATGTGAAACTGCAGGCACAAAAAAGCCCGACTCAATGGTCGGGCTTTTTCATTCCTCAAGCAGTGCTTATTTGGCACGGCCTTTGTAGGAACCGCCTTCGCGGGTATCGATCTCGATCATGTCGCCGATTTCGATGAAGTCAGCGACCGACAGTTCGGTGCCGTTCTTCAGTTTGGCAGGCTTCATGACCTTGCCGGAAGTGTCACCGCGAGCGGAACCTTCGGTGTAGTCAACCTGACGCACGATGGTGGTTGGCAGCTCTACGGAAACCAGACGGCCTTCGAAGAACACGGCTTCGCAGATGTCGGTCATGCCTTCTTCGATGAACGGCAGAACGGCTTCGATGTCTTCGGCGTTCAGCTCGTACATGGTGTAGTCGGTGGTGTCCATGAACGTGTAGGAGTCACCGCTGATGAACGACAGGGTCGCTTCTTTGCGATCCAGGATCACGTCGTCCAGCTTGTCGTCCGCACCGTAAACGGTTTCGGTCTTGTAGCCGGTCAGCAGGTTCTTCAGCTTGGTCTTCATGATCGCGCTGTTACGGCCCGACTTGGTGAATTCAGCTTTTTGAACCAGCCATGGATCGTTGTCGATACGCAGCACGGTACCGGGTTTGAGTTCTTTACCAGTTTTCATTGCGAATATCCGAATTTGGATGGGATTTACAAAAATCTAGGCCGCGTATCATAGCCAATTTACATAAAACTGTACCAGCGCCGCGGCGAGATCGGCCTGGGAGGCCCGTTCCAGACACCAGCTTTCGGCGTGTTTTTGCAGCTCTGGCCAGTGTTTGCGGGTCGAATGCCAGTGGTCGGTCATTTTTTCACCCGCGTTCCACGCTCGCCATAAACCGCTGATCGCCTCCCGCGCAGGTGGCGAAAGGCCCTTCACATAAAGGGTGAGAAAGGCTTCAAGCTTGTCCAGATGGACATCTTCTTCCTGCTGATAGATGTGCCAAAGCAACGGTCGACCCGCCCACTGGGCACGGACAAACGAGTCCTCGCCGCGCACGGCATTGAAATCGCAACACCACAGCAACTGGTCGTACTGGTCCTGTCGGACGAACGGCAACACCTGGATGGTCAGGCCATCGCGCACATGCACGGCACCGGCCGCCAGGTCGCGCACCCCGAGCCAGCGCTCGACATCCCCCAGGATCCGCCCCTCCGGCACCAAAAGATGCGTGGGTACCGAATCGCTCGACAGCGCCTCCAGCCAGCTGGCGAGTCCCGCATTTTCGTAGGCAAACAACGAAATCAGCTGTGAGCCCGGTGCACGATCAACCCCAAGACCCTGCAGGAACGTTCGCTGAGCATCGGGATCTTGCTGAAATGACTGACGCCTTTCGACCAACCCCCTTTCACGCAGCAGTCCTCCGGTCCCCTGGCGAAAGCCCGGAAAGAAAAAGAACTTCTGCACATGCCTGTACTTCACCGACGGCAAGCCGTGGCAGCCGATCACCCAGTCCTCGGCACTCAGGTAATCCAGATTCATCCACAGCGGCGTCTGCTCCCGCGCGGCCATGGCGTCCATGTAGGCACTCGGCAATTGGCAGGCAAAAGCTGCGATCACCACATCCGCCGCGTCGACAGGCTGCCATTCGGCGCCCCAGTGACGCACCTCGACACCCTGCTGCCATTGCTGGTCGAGGTGGATATCAATCTCCGGGCACATGCGTTCGAAGGCACGCAGATCATCGACCCACAACCGCACGGCCACGTCATGCTCGGCGACCAGCTGCCGGGCCAGGCGCCAGGTCACGCCGATGTCACCAAAGTTGTCGACTACGGTGCAAAAAATATCCCAGCGCCTGGTTTTTTTCATTTGAGGCAGTTCAGACATTCCAGGCTCCCGTTGGCAAAGGCAGCGATTGTCCGCATAAATTCCCCCCTACAGAAGAGCCGACGACGATTAATCTTTCTGCGACAATCGCACTTGCCCGCGACCCACCGCCAGGAGGCAGCCATGCCCTACCGTCCCAACCCGCGCCGTCCGTTGCCGATCCAGCTCAATGCCGCACAACTGTCCGGCAGTATCGCCCTCGGTTTGTGGCTGGGGTTCCTTGCCATTGCACTGACTTGCTGGCTCGCCTCGCGCTTTTTGTTCAACGAGCAATTGGCGCCTGTGGCCCAGGCGGTACAGCAACTGGCCAACCCGCCCGTGGTTCAACAGGCACCTGACATTCCTGCCCAGAACCCTCTGTTCGAGCAATACGAAGAAAACCTGCGCAAAAGCGAACAGGCGCAACGACTCGATCAGGCGCGCAGCAGTAACCGTAATCTGTCCAATCCAAAATGCCAGTTCTGGCTGCAACAGGATCAGAACGCGCCCAGCGAGAAAAGCCGCGCCAATGTCCTGCAATTCTGCGATTGATCATGAATAAGCATACCGTCCACCAATTGATTCTCGACAAGTTGCGCATCGATCTCGACATCGCCGAACGCGCAGCACTGACCGCTTACGAAACCGCGACTCACGAAGAAAACATCGCCGAGAACAAATACGACACCCTGGGACTGGAGGCGTCCTATCTGGCCGCCGGACAAGCCCGGCGGGTGGAGGAAATCCGTCAGTCCCTGGCGCTTTGCCAAAACCTGATACTGCGCCCCTATGACGATCAGCGAGGAATAGAGGTCGGTGCGCTGCTGGGCCTGGAAGACGAGCAGGGTCGCGAGCAGTGGTTGTTTCTGGCACCGGATGCGGCCGGCCTGAAAGTGGAACTGGTGGGGCAACCCATTACCGTCATCACCCCTCGCTCGCCACTGGGCAAGAGCCTGTTGGGCAAGTTCGAGGGCGATGAGGTGGAGATTCTGGTGGCGGGCACTCGGCAACAGTTTGCTGTCACCGAGGTCGTCTAGGAAAGATTAATGGACGGGCAGTTCGACGCCGTCGAACAGCTCTTCCAGCTCCTGCTTGTTATGGCACTGGATGGCCTTGGCCATCACTTCACGAGTCAGGTGCGGCGCAAACTTCTCGATGAAGTCGCACATGAAACCACGCAGGAAGGTGCCGCGACGGAAACCGATCTTGGTGATGCTCGACTCGAACAACTCGCTGGCATCGAGTACGACCAGGTCGTTATCGAGTTTGGTATCCACCGCCATTTTTGCCACGATGCCCACGCCCAGCCCCAGGCGAACGTAGGTTTTGATCACGTCGGCGTCGGCGGCGGTGAACACCACCTTTGGCGTCAGGCCGCGATGACTGAAGGCTTCGTCGAGCTTCGAACGACCGGTGAAACCGAACACGTAAGTCACGATCGGGTATTCGGCCAGCGCCTCGAGGGTCAGCTTCGACAGCTTGGTCAACGGGTGGCCCTGAGGGACGACGACGCAGCGGTTCCAGCGATAGCACGGCATCATCACCAGATCGCCGAACAGCTCCAGCGCTTCGGTGGCGATGGCGAAATCCACGGTGCCATCAGCGGCCATTTCGGCAATCTGCATCGGCGAGCCCTGGTGCATGTGCAGGGCAACGTCCGGGTACTGCTTGATGAAATTGCTGATCACCGGCGGCAACGCATAGCGTGCCTGGGTGTGAGTGGTGGCGATCGACAGGGTGCCTTTCTTCTCGTTGGAGAACTCCTGGGCGATCTGCTTGATGCTTTCGACCTTGCGCAGGATCTCGCCGGCGGTGGTGATGATGCGCTCGCCTGCCGGAGTGACACGGGTCAGGTGCTTGCCGCTGCGGGCGAAGACTTCGACGCCCAGTTCATCTTCCAGCAGGCGGATCTGTTTGCTGATGCCCGGCTGCGAGGTGTAAAGGCTTTGGGCTGTAGCGGAAACGTTGAGGTCGTGGTGCGCCACTTCCCAGATGTAGCGCAATTGTTGAAGCTTCATATGTATCCCTCAAAGCAGATAGACGCCACGGGCATCAGCGACGGTATATAACTATATGAATGGTTTGAAGAATAAATCTAGAACTTTTTATCAGAATACCCCTATTCGTGTTCTAGCGATCCCCCTGGCGACGACGTTGCACCAGCGGCACCAGGTAAACCGGTACCTTCGACAGCTGCAACACACGCGCTGCGGTCCGGCCCAAAGGCGTTTCCGCACCAGCACCATGGCTATGGCTACCTACGATCAGTAAATCCACGGAGAGTTTCTGCGCCTGATCCAGAATCACCTGCGCCGGATCGCCCTGCAGCACCCGTACCGCCTGAATCCGTTCCAGGTCGTGCTCGCCCTCCTCCCCCAATTCCTCCCGAAAACTGTCCAGCACACGCTGTTCGATATTGGCGATTACCGTATTCAGACCCTGACTGTGAAATTCGTTCAGCGCCTGCTCATCCAGATAACTCTGCAGCACCGACTCGGCAAACAGCCCCATGGGCTCAACCGCATGCACCACGTACAGGTCGGCATTGAATGTCCGTGCCAGTTCCAGGGCGTGTTGCATCACCACGGGGGCGTACAGGCCGAGGTCAGTGGCATAGAGCATCGAGCGAATCATATGACCTCCTCGAATGCCAACATGGCGGAGATTGATTCAGCTTAGCAGTGCCTCGGCGAGTGCGACGTTTGGCGCAACACGTTGATCGGCGGGCTTAAACCTTTTGCTCGTTGCTTATGCCATGGGGCACATGACCGGTGGCGACGACCTCCCGGGCCAACTCGCAATGACCGGCCTGGTCATCGAAAAACACATCGGCGGCGAAGGCTTCGAGAAAGGCCGACTTGGTCAGGCCTCCGAGAAACAGCGACTCATCCAGACGGATATCCCATTCGCGTAAAGTCCGGATCACCCGCTCGTGAGCCGGCGCCGAGCGGGCAGTGACCAGGGCTGTGCGAATCGGGCAGGCGTCATCGGGAAACTCGCGCTGCAACAGATTGAGGGCTGCAAGGAAACCCTTGAAAGGACCACCGCGCAGCGGTTCGCGGGCTGCTTCGCGCTCCTTGGCCTGAAACGCTTCCAGACCACCGGCCTGATACACGCGCTCGGACTCATCGGAAAACAGCACCGCATCGCCGTCGAAGGCAATACGCAATTCATCGCTGGCGGCTCGGCTGGCGCCCCCAGACAGAATGGTCGCCGCGGCGAACCCGGCATCCAGCGCGCTGCGCACGTCTTCGGCATGGGTCGACAGGAACAGGTCGCAGCCGAAGGCCTTGAGATAAGGGTAAGGGCTGCGCCCGCCGACGAATGCCGCACGGGAAATGGCCAGCCCATAGTGATCGATCGAATTGAACACCCGCAGGCCGGTGTCGGCGCTGTTGCGCGACACCAGGATCACCTCGACCCGGGCGCGCCCCAGGTGAGCATTGAGATTGAGGAGTTTCTGCACCAGAGGAAAGGCATCGCCGGGCTCGAGGATTTCGTCTTCGTGTTCGATCTGGTACTGCCGGTAGGCCTCGACGCCACTGGCCAGATAGACCTTGTGGCTTTCACTCAAATCGAACAAGGCCCGCGAGGAAATCGCCAGCACCAGTTTGTCGTCGATCGTCTTTGCCATGCACTTGCCTCTCAGGTGGATCAACTCAGCGGTTGCGCCGATCGATAAACGCCAGACTGCGATACAACGCCTCAATTCTCGGCAGTTCGCAGCCCACGGCCTTTGCCGCTGCCAGTGGCCGGGCGTAAATGGCGTCCAGTTCCAGCGGTCGTTTGTGCAGATGATCGTGGTACATGCTCGGCCAGTAGTCGGGCATTTTCTCGGTTATCGCAAACAAATGCTCGGCATATCCGGTCGGCACCTCATGACCGCAGGCATTGGCCCCCTGGACCACTTCGGCCATCAGCGCCTTGATCAGTTCACGACTGTCGGCATCGGCCATCAACGGCGTGGTGCTCGCCTCCAGCAACACCGACAGCCCGTTGTACGGAATATTCCAGATCAGTTTCAGCCAGCGCGCCTGATGCAGGTTCGCCATCGCTTGAGAATCGATGCCCGCACGGAGAAAAAGCTCGACGCCCTCCTCGACAATTGCGTTGCGCTGCGCCCCATCGGCCGCCGGACCGCTGTGATAGCCCACATGCACCGCGCCCAGCGCCTGGTGGGTGATGACACCGGGTGCTTCGCGATGAACACAGATATAGCAGAGGCCACCCAGCACATGCAGCGAATCGGGTAACAACTCACGCAGGCTGTCTTCGACGTCGAGGCCGTTCTGCAACAACAGTACCTTGGCATTCGGCGCCGCAGCCTGAAGGATGACTGGCGCCAGGTCTGCGTTGCTGGAGGTTTTCGCCCCCACCAGCAGCCAATCACAAGGCGGCATGTCTTCGGCCGCCGCATAGGCCTGCACCGGATTCAACGACAGCGCGCCATGCGCTGCGCTATTCAACTGCAGCCCGCGTTCGGCCACCGCGGAAAATTCACTGCGCAACAGGAAATGCACATCAAACCCGGCACGCGCCAGCATCACCCCGTAGAAACCGCCGATTGCTCCGGTCCCGATAATTCCGATTGTCGGCTTGGCAACTGCCCCCATCATGGCAACTCCTCTGCTGTTCGACTCAGCGCTTGACGGATCGCCCGATTGAGTTCGGCAGCGGTCAGGCGCGAATGCAATGCTCCAAAGAACTCACCGTCGCGCACCAAAAACAGCGCCGGCAAATGAAAAACCTGATAACGCTCGACCACCCCGCCATTGTTCCCGGCATCGATCCAGCACAGTCGGTCGACCGCCAGATCGAGCGCCGGCAATTGCTCGCGGGCAAAACGACAACTTGAACAGCCGACACTGGTGAAGATAACCAGCGATACGCCGTTCATCGCCAGGAGCCGCTGGTCGGCGTCAAAATCGGTCAGTTCCGATTCGACCACTATACTGGGGGAATTAATGTCAGATGGCCGACACATGGAGTCCGTGTTCATGGGACGCTTTATTCCTCATCCTGACGATGTACCCGTGGAATTAACGCTGCTCAAACCCGAATGCATTTCACGGCAACAGCTGCACACTATCAGCCTCGGGGGCGTGGCTTGCAATTATCACCGTGCCTGGCGCCACGGTACGGCGCTGGAAGTGCGCATGCCGACCCTGAATCCCGATATGCGCTTTCTCGGCTATGTGGCCTGGTGCCTGCGCCGCAAGCACGGCTATCTGGTAGGCATTGCCTTCGTCGACGAGCAGACGCTGTTCAGTGCCCGGATGGGCGAACAGGTTTGCCGGATAGAGCGCTACTGCCGCCAGCACGACGTCCATGATGACCTGCAGGAAGTCCAGGCGCGGGCGCTGGAATGGGTTCAGCAACATGCCGACGAGTTTTCCCACGAAACAGTGCGCAAGGCCTTTGCACAACCCGTGCTGGAATAGGCATTGATGTCGGTTTGCCTGCCCAGGGGCGAAAACTCATCGTCAAAGCCGCCTGAACAGGCGTCTGCCCATTGTCGAGCCACGGTGTAACGCGCTAAGGTTCGGCTCCCCGACGCGCTTAATTTGCTGTGCTCCGCCGCGCGGGTTCGCTGGCGGCCTGCACCCGTGACCTGACGAGTAAACGATGGCTGATTTACCGATCAACGACCTGAACGTCTCTTCCAACGAGACGCTGATCACTCCCGATCAGCTCAAGCGTGACATCCCTCTGAGCGACGCCGCGCTGCGCACCGTCACCAAGGGCCGCGAAGTCATTCGCAACATTCTTGATGGCACCGACCACCGTCTTTTCGTGGTCATCGGGCCTTGCTCGATCCACGACATCAAGGCCGCCCACGAATACGCCGAGCGCCTGAAGGTGCTCGCGGCAGAAGTGTCCGATACCCTGTACCTGGTGATGCGCGTGTATTTCGAGAAGCCACGCACCACCGTCGGCTGGAAAGGCTTGATCAACGATCCGTATCTGGACGACTCGTTCAAGATCCAGGATGGCCTGCACATCGGTCGCAAGCTGCTGCTGGACCTGGCCGAAATGGGCCTGCCAACTGCCACCGAAGCCCTCGACCCGATCTCCCCGCAATATTTGCAGGACCTGATCAGCTGGTCGGCCATCGGCGCGCGCACCACGGAATCCCAGACTCACCGTGAAATGGCTTCGGGGCTGTCCTCCGCAGTCGGCTTCAAGAACGGCACCGATGGCGGTCTGACCGTGGCGATCAACGCTCTGCAATCGGTCTCCAGCCCTCACCGTTTCCTGGGCATCAACCAGGAAGGCGGCGTGTCGATCGTGACCACCAAGGGCAACGCCTACGGTCATGTGGTGCTGCGTGGTGGCAACGGTAAGCCGAACTACGACTCGGTCAGCGTCGCGCTCTGCGAGCAAGCGCTGAACAAGGCGAAGATCAAGCCAAACATCATGGTCGACTGCAGCCACGCCAACTCCAACAAGGATCCGGCCCTGCAACCACTGGTGATGGAAAACGTCGCCAACCAGATCCTCGAAGGCAACCAGTCGATCATCGGTCTGATGGTCGAAAGCCACCTGAACTGGGGTTGCCAGGCCATCCCGAAAGACCTTGCCGACTTGCAATACGGCGTGTCGATCACCGATGCCTGCATCGACTGGACAGCTACCGAGAACACCTTGCGCAGCATGCATGCCAAGCTCAAGGATGTGCTGCCCAAGCGTGATCGCAGCTGATCGCCGCCAAGGTAAAAGACGCAGACAAAAAAACGCCGGGCAAGCCCGGCGTTTTTTTATGTGTTCGTTTTGCTGAAGGTCACTGGCTCAGCTTGGCCGCATGTCGCTGGTGCCGCTCCATGTAGCGCTCGACGTAAGAGCACGATGGAATGACGGTGTAGCCCATTTCCTCAGCGTACTCCAGCGCCTTCTCGGTCAGTGCTGCGGCAATGCCGCGACCACGCAATGCGTTGGGCACAAAGGTGCGATAGATATCCAGAGTCTGTTTCCCCAGATCCATATAAGTCAGGTAGGCACGATGACCGTCCACATTGGTCTCGAACTGATGACCAGCCTGGTCATGGTGGATGGACAACGCCTCGCTCATCACTACTCCTCGCGGGTCTTTAATTGCGACCCCTACCTTACCGATGTTTTCCCGGCGAAGGAACAACTACGCCACCCCGTGCCTCAATGGACACCGAGAAGAGCTACACCGATCTCGCGCAACCGAGCACGTACAAATAGTAGGCACCATTGGCAGAAATGCTCAAGGTGCGCTCGTCATCAGCCTGGTTGGCGGGTGCTGCTCCGGGGTACGCAGGAACGGCTCGACCGCAAGTCACACAGGGTCGACAGCCAGACCATTGCCGGATGTTGAGACTTAAGACGAGCCCCCGTGTTTAAAGTCACCAGAACATGGAGAAAGATATGAGAGGCATCGCGCAAAATCCGAAAGAAAGTGTAGACGAAACCATCTAGACGCACTTTAGTAAAGACCGGAAAAACAGCTGTTTAGGTGCGGAACTTTTTCGCGTCGCCTCGCTCATCTCGCGGCTCCCAGCTGAATATTTTTTAAACAATGCAGTTAAAAGTTGCTCGAAAAAGAATCAACGCCTACAATTTTTTTGGCTTCCTGCTTTATGTCAGTTTACTTACGACAAGTAATGGGTAGTATGTACGCCGGCTATTTCCTCAATCGGAGGAGAAAGCCACTTAATTGAAAGTCCTTGAAGGGGAACACGATGAACAACGTTCTGAAATTCTCTGCTCTGGCTCTGGCCGCAGTTCTGGCTACCGGTTGCAGCAGCGCATCGAAAGAAACCGAAGCACGTCTGACCGCTACTGAAGACGCAGCAGCTCGCGCCCAAGCTCGTGCAGACGAAGCTTACCGTAAAGCTGATGAAGCTCTGGCTGCTGCTCAAAAAGCACAGCAAACTGCTGACGAAGCTAACGAGCGTGCTCTGCGCATGCTGGAAAAAGCTAGCCGCAAGTAATAACAGTCCTTCGGGATTGTTATCAAGCCGACCCATTTTTTGGGTCGGCTTTTTATTGCCCGCCGTTTCGTGCGGGCACAAAAAAACCCGCCGACGCGGCAAGCATCGGCGGGTTCTTTTCAAGCGTTACTGCAGCGGATCCAGTGGCGCACTGCTTACCATTGGAGCGGTTGTGTTCGGTACCGCGATCTCCACCGGCAAACCATCTTCAGCGGCGACCACATCACGCACTACATCCCAGTTCATGCGCAGGTTGTTGGTGATGTCCTCACGCTTGAGCATGGCGTTGATCACGGAGGTGTGCTTGTCGACCACCGAAGGGTTGCCCTTGTCGTCCAATGGCGTGTGTGCTTCCAGATAAACCTTGCCGCCACTCACACCAAACTTGTACGGGTCGTTAATGATGCGCACCGAAGTGCCTACCGGCACCATGCCGGCCATTTCCAGCACGTTGTTGTTGAACATGCGGAAGCAACCGTGGCTGGTACGCATACCAATGCCAAACTTCTTGTTCGAGCCATGAATCAGGTAGCCCGGAGTCCCCAGGGTGAACTTGAACGGTCCCAGGGGGTTATCCGGACCCGCCGGTACCACGTTGGGCAGCGGATCGCCATCGGCGGCATGCTCGGCCTTGATCGACGCCGGAGGCGTCCAGGTCGGATTCGGCGTCTTGGCGGTGATAGTCGTGTGTGCAATCGGCGACCCCCAGCCTTCACGACCGATACCCAGCGGGAAGGTGTACACCACATTCCGGCCTTTGGGGTAATAGTAGAGGCGGTACTCAGCCAGGTTGATGACGATGCCTTCACGCGGCCCCGGCGGCAGGATGAAGCGGGTCGGCAACACGATTTCGGTGCCGGCGCCCGGCAACCAGGCATCGACTCCCGGATTGGCCGCGACCATTTCCGAGTAGCCCAGATCGTAGGTGGTACCCAGGTCGGCAAACGTATCTTCGTACTTGGCCTTGATCACCTGCACCTGGCCGATGATGTCTTCACCAGGCGGTGGCAGGGGAAACTCCAATGCAGCAACGGGACCGGCCACACACAGGGCGGCAAGAGACAGGCAGCGGGTGACGGCAGGAAAGCGCGGCAACATCCGGAAAATCCTTCGCATGATCAACAGAGGGTATAGGCGCGGGATTGTACACTGCCGCCCCTGTATTCGGGGAGCGGGCCGATAGCTTGCTATCTTTGCCGATTCAGAGTTCGAACCGCAACTCCGGCCAGATCGGCGAGGTACCGCGCTTTTGCGACTCGAGAATGGCCCGGCACAACGAGCACAGGCGGTGATCCTGGAACACCCGGCGATCGACACTGGACCAGCGTGGCTGCGCCGGCAACAGGCTACCGCACAAGGTCCGGTCCGCTGAGCCACCCAGCTCCAGCTGTCGAGTCACCAGATGAACCCGCACTTCCTGGCAGGCGAACAGATCCAGCTGTTCGTCAGGCTCGATCAGTTGGTAGGAAAAAAGTGACCAGGCGGGACGCGGCATCGGGGGCTCCAAATCGGGGGCGCCACATTAGCCGAAAGCCCGCGCCTAGAAAAGTGTCATAACAGCGGTTTTAAGGTAGGCCAGACATTTTCCAGCAACTTGTCCTGGGCCCCGGCCGCCGGGTGGATGCCGTCGGCCTGCATCAGGTCGGGATGACCGCCCACACCGTCGAGGAAAAAAGGCACCAGCGGGATGTTTTTCTCGCTGGCGACATTGCTGAAGGCATCGGCGAATGCCTTGGTGTAACGCGCACCATAGTTGGGAGGTAACTGCATGCCGAGCAATAGCACCTTGGCGCCACTGGCGCGGGAGCTGTCGATCATTGAAGCAAGATTTTGTTGCAATTGCGTTGGCAGCAGTCCGCGCAACCCGTCATTGCCGCCCAGCTCAAGGATGACCAGCTCCGGCTTATGCTCTGCCAGCAGCGCCGGCAGCCGCGCCTGGCCTCCGGCACTGGTGTCGCCACTGATGGAGGCATTGACCACTTTTTCGTCAAAACCTTCGCGCTTGAGCCGCTGTTCGAGCAACGACACCCACCCTGTCCGGGTATCCAGCCCGAAACCGGCGCTGATACTATCGCCAACGATCAGGACGGTACCCGCCGCTGCGTTCTGGGCCATGCACATCAAGGCCAGGCCAGCACTCAAAAACCACACACGCATCGGATTCTCCATGGGCGCAAGCATTCTCACCGCGAAGAACCTTAGCAAAGTGGTTCCCAGCGCGGAAGGTGAA
>DATMUG010000243.1:0-9759 GCA_035563915.1 Pseudomonas sp.
GTCAGGCTGTCAGCGTTATCGTTGACGACCATCGCGAGCAGGCTCGCTCCTGCAGGAAGGGAGGGGATAGATTAGAGTGTGGCGTTGGAGAGCTGCGCCATTTGCGGCATGTTGCTCATGTTGAGCATGGCCAAAGGCTCGGTTTTGCTGGTGTTGACGAAACCATGCCGGGTCCAGGCCGGTACCAGCAACACGTCGCCAGGGCTGACGCTGACCTCATCGGCACCGTCCAGGGTCAGCGTGCCGCTGCCGGCCTGAATGATGAACAGGTGCCACCAGGCATGGACATGACCGTCCAGCCTTGAGCCCGGGATCAGCCATTGCATGGAGACCGCCATCCCTGGCGTCAGCCTGCAACCTTCGGGGCTGTTGTCGTGGGCCAGCGCGACAATATCGACTTCGCTGTCCGACAGACTTTGACGCATGTCCGTCAGTTCGCCCTGTTTCCAGACCCGCGCGCCGACGGGTGAATTGTGCAAACTCTGACGAAAATCCTTATATGAAAAGAACCCGCCTTGAATGTTATTCATTGGCCAATACCACATGTCCGGTGACTTGAGTCACCAGACACTAGGACAACAACTTTCAACTGTAAAGCAGGGACTTTCATAACTTACAGAACCGACGGGCGCAACGCCGCAATCATATCGATTTCGACCGCAGCATTTTTCGGCAACTGATAAACCCCGACAGTGGTTCTCGTATGTTTACCGGCATCGCCCAGCACATGACTGAAGACATCCGAGGCACCATTGGCCACTTCACTGAGATCGATAAAGTCCGCCGCGCACTTCACATAGACGGTGGTCCGGATCAGTGATTTGACTTTATCCAGTGAGCCAATGGCGTCGACGATCAACGCCAGACCGCGCAACGCACAGATACTGGCCGCCGCTTGCGCATCCGCCATGCCAAGGTCCAGACCGACCCGACCCGGGTAGTGGAGCCTGCCTTCCGTGCGGGGAATCAGGCCGCTGATGTACAGCTCATCGTGGTGGCGAATCAGCGGAGTGTAATGGCCGCCCACAGTGTTCTCACCGTAGATGTCAAAGCCGAACTCCTTGGCCAGGGCGATGAAACGTTCATCACAGGTCATATGCTCAATCATTTACCCAATCCTCTTCATTACTGCAAAAACTACGACGGCTACCCATCAGGCAATGACTCAGCACGCGGCCCTCACGGGCGGTTCCAGGCGGGTGATCCCGACGTTTGACTCGATGGCTTGCGACAGACGCAACAGGTCATTGCTGAGCTGCCCGTAGTCCTCGTTGAACAAAACGATTTGGCCGATGAACGAGAAGTTGTCCTTCACCAGCGCAGAGACGGAATCACCGATGCGCTTGGTCAATGTGGCCTCCACCACGTCGATGTTCAGCGAGCGGGCCAGCGCCTCGATATCGGGGATCGAGCGCAAGATTCCGCCGGTTGGCGCCCTGAGCAGACGTATGCCGCAATAGCCGCGCGCCACGGGTTCAAAGGGCTCGATCCGGCCTTCCACGGCCCAACGCACCCAGCGCTCCCACGGGTTGAAATCGATGAATGCCTGACGCGCCAGATCCCAGATGTGCATGCCACCGGGGCGCATGTTGGTTTCCACGGCCGAGGTCAGGTGGTCCGCGCGCAGGAACACTTCGTTGTGCCAGGCACCGTTATCCAGCGACACCAGATCGGCCATGTGCCGTCCGGCGTCGAGCAATTGCGTCTGTACGTCGTCAGGCAAAGGGGCGGGCACCACCTGCTGGATCTCGGCACGGTAGGCGCCTTCGGTGGTGGTTTTCTCGGTAATCCAGGTGCTGCCAGCTACGCAATCCCAACTGTATTCACGGGCGTTGTGGATCAACTCTTCGATGACGATGCCGCCTTCTCGGTAAGGCTTGAGTGCCGCCCAGACTTCATCGCATTCGGATGGGTGATTGATGACACGGCAGCCCCTGCTCGCGCCCTCGCAAGCCGGTTTGATGAAGGCGCGTCCGCCCAGTTCGACAACCCGTTGGCGCAGTTCGGAGAGACTCTCGACCCGCGTTGAAAACACCGGGCGGTAATCGTCGGGCGCCTGGGTAGCCATGACTTCCAGGCTGCGGAAGATCTGCTTGTCCAACCCCGCCCGCGCCTCGGCCGGCGTGATGCCGGGCAGCCCGAAATGACTGGCCAGCGCCGCGCCGAGCAGCACGCCACGATCAGAAAACGGCAGCACGCCGATCAGCTTCCAGCGATCGGCATTCAGGCAACCCACCACCAGTTCAAGGGAATCGGCCACGTCTTTTTCCGCCAGCGATGTGCTGCAGACATGATCGGCCACTTGTTCGTCATGGGGCTGGACCTGCTCGACCAACAGGATGAGCCTGGCGTTGTAGAGCGACTTGCACAGCTCGCGCAATTTCTGGATATCGTGGACCCGACTACCGTTGTAACCGACCACTACGACGCATGAAGTCGTATTCATACTTGCCCCCACTTACACATTGAAACCCGCACCCGCGACGACTCAGTCGTGTAACGACGCTTGGGATTTACGGTTGAACCAGTACCACGCCAGAATTCCCCCCGCGCCGATGGCCGCCAGCACCAGTGCGTTGTACGGCGCCGGCACGACCCGCATGACCAGCACCGTCAGCCCGGCACCCACGCCCAGGGAGACTTCCTTGACGAACATGTTGTTTTGCTTGACCGAGAAGTAATCGAGGTAGCTGAACGCGCACTCGGCGATGGACAGCAGCGCGACCCAGATCAGCGCGCCCATGAGGGTTTCGACGTGGAAGGCGGCCGGTGACGACAGCACCGCGAAACCGCCGACAATGATCCCGATCACCGCCACCACCTTGAAGCGACCGGTGCGCTCGATCAGCTTCATCACCGGTACTTGGGCGAACACCACCACGGCGCTGTTGAGGATCAGCATCAGGCCGTACCAGGCGGGCAGTTCACCGGTCTTGAGCAGGATGGCCTGGGGCAGAATCGAAAACACCCCGAACAGCTTGATGCCCATGATGATCCCGGCGATCACCCACGGCAGTTTGTTGCGCCAGCCACTGCCATCGTGGGTGATGGGGCTCGCTGTTACGGGCTCGGAGGTGAAGGTCGCACCGAGGGCGATGGGCAGGCACAGCAGCACGAACGCCGCGGCGCCAAGGAAAAACATGGTCGGGGTCAGCAGTGGCGACAGCAGGATCAGACCGGCGATCAGGCTGCCCATGTTCATGGCCACGCGGTTGTACGCCGCGCCTTCCTTGGTCTGCGCCGCTTCGCTCTTGATCAGGTAACCGGCAATCGCGATGCCGTAGGCGAACAACGCGGCGGCGAACATCACCACGCCCTGGTTGCTGGTGACGGCCAGCAATACCAGCCCGAGGGCCGCGCAGACCAGAGTGACGCTCAGTGAGCGACGCCCCAATACCAGCAACGTCAGCGGCAGCAACAGGAGCAAGGCGCGATAGCCAAGGGCGAGGATGCTGTTGGTCGCGGTGTCGAGCCAGACGTTGGCTTTGCCCAATACCGCAAACAGCGATACCGCGGTGATGATCCGGATCGCAAACAGCCGAATGTTGATCACTGGCCTTGCAACGGCGGCGGTTGTTTGAACACTCATGCAGCACCTCTGGACCCAGTGATTTTTCAGGCGCGCAGCGCCAACAATCAGGAAATTCTGTAAGGTGATGGTAGAGACACAGGCTTGTTTTCATCAGAGCAAGTTCGTATAGAATCCAACGAACTTTACTGCCGGAGAGACCAGTAAAATGCAGGTTCAGCGTGCCGTGATCGCCGCCTTCGAGTTCCAGCCGGGTGTGCCGCTGGTCCAGCAGATCGTCGATCAATTGTCAGTGGCGATCAGTCAGGGCGGGCTTCCACATGGTTCGCGACTGCCGCCGATTCGCGAACTCTCCGAGTTGATGAACGTGGGCAAGTCCACGGTGGTGGATGCGCTGGACCGCTTGCGAGCCAAGGGCCTGGTGGTTTCACGCCAGGGGTCGGGGCACTACGTGCACCGGTCCAGCGTCACGTTCAAGACCGATACCGGGCCAGACTTGCAGCCCCAGGACACGCTGAGCGTGGTCCGCCGCGCGGTGCTGCAGGACACTGGCGCACTGCGTCCCGGCGCGGGCTTTCTCCCCTCCTCCTGGCTGCCTGCCGAAGAATTGCTCAAAGCCGTGCGCAGTACCCTGCGCGCGACTTCTCTACAGATGGGCGAGTACGGCGTCGCCGCCGGTTACCTGCCCTTGCGCGAAGCCTTGCGAGTCAAGCTGTCCACCATCGGCATCGAGGTGCCGGTGGACCAGATCGTCACCACGGCCAACACCGTGCAGGCCATCGACCTGCTGATGCGCCTGCTGGTCAAACCCGGCGACACCGTGCTGCTCGACGACCCGTGCTACTTCACCATGCACACCAATCTGGCCTTGCATGGCGCCAATGTCATCACCATTGCACGTGGCGCCGATGGCATGGACATGGAGGCCTTCGAGCAAGTCGTCAGTGCTCATCGCCCCGTGCTCTACATGACCAACAACACCCTGCACAACCCCACCGGGCACTCGTTCTCCCCCGCACAGGTTTATCGCTTGCTGGAAATGAGCCACCGCTATGGATTCCACATCGTCGAAGACGATTTGTACGGCGACTTGCAGCAACGTCAGACGCCACGCCTGGCAGCGGGCGGGCTGGACAATGTCAGCTACATATCCGGATTCTCCAAGACCCTGACGGCCAACAGCCGGGTCAGCTTCGCGGTGCTTTCGCCGCCACTGGCGGCCCGCATGGTCACCCTGAAAATGGCCTGCGGCGGCATGACCTCGGAACTGGCGGAGCAGATCATCTGCGCCATGCTCAGCGATGGCAGCTACGCCAAACACACCCGACGCACCGTGGACCGCCTCTACGAGTCCAGCAGCCGGGTCTCCAGTTGGCTGGTCGAGGCCGGGTGTAAAGTGTCATCGCTACCCCATGAAGGGCTGTACATCTGGACCCGACTACCCGAAGGGCATCACGCCGAAACCCTCGCCAGAAAAGGGCTGGACATCGACCTGGTCCTCGCCCCCGGCACCCTGCTCAGCAAAGCCCCGGATGCGAGCCAGTTCCTGCGGTTCAACGTGGCGCACAGTGATAATTTTCAGGTGCGGGAACGTTTCCTTCGATTACTCGACACTCCACACAAATAACCGACTGCCCCCCTGTAGGAGCTGTCGAGTGCAACGAGGCTGCGATCTTTTGATTTTGTTTTAGAAAGCAAGATCAAAAGATCGCAGCCTTCGGCTGCTCCTATAGGAGTCATGTGTTGTTGCCGAGCGAGTGTCATGTGGAAAAAGAAAAACCCCGCACCTTCTCTCGAAGGGCGGGGTTTCTCAGGCTTTCGATAGGTTTGCCTAAACGACTGCCAATCGATCAACCATATCCGGAAACTTCTCCACCAACCTGATCAACAAGGCCGCCTGAGCATTAGGCTTGGATTTTTCCTGCTCCCAATTTCTCAATGTGCTGGGACTCGTTCGAATGCGCTTGGCGAAAACAGCTTGGGACATGTGTAACTTTTCCCGTAATGCAACGATCTCTTGCGCCCCCACCTCTGGCGCAGGGATGTCCTCAATGGACGTGTTGCGCAACGTTATCTTGCCTTCGCGTTGAGCCGCCATCTCTTCAACGCCCTGCATCAACTCTGCAAACAGGTCGCGTTTTTTCATGGGGTACCTCGTACTTTCAACTCTGTCTCTATGGCTCTCTTGAGCGCCTTCTCTTGGTCAGCGCTCAAATTCTCAAGCTCATCTTTGTCATAAATTGCAAACATCCAGAACTGGCCATCATTCATAAGCCAATAATAGATAACCCGCAAGCCACCTCGCCGGCCTTTACCTCGACGCCCATCCGCCCAGCGCAGTTTTCTGAAGCCGCCTGTCCGAGGCATGACGTCTCCCGCATGCGGATTCAGCTGCATATGGGTTTGCAGTGCACGATACTCATCGTCCGTCAGATAATTACCAACGGTGGCCGTAAAGGAAGAGGTTTCGAAGAATACAGTTCTCATCGGTTAACTATAGGCAACTTGCATATAGTCAGGCAACCAACGAAACATCCACCTGACGAGCTGTCCTAGCTATTAGCCCACTAGAAATCCCCCAACAAAAAACCCCGCACCTTCTCTCAAAGGGCGGGGTTTTTCTTTATCGCGTTCGACGCTTAAGGCGCGTACGTCAGCAGCAATTCGGTCGGCACTTTGAAGTCCAGGGACATCGCCACGCTCAACGCGGTAATGGTGAAGATCGAGAACACGAACAGCTTGCGTGCCCAGACCGTGTCATCCACTGCCTTGTAGCCGGTCCAGGCCATGTACAGCCAGTACATGCCCATGGCGGCAGCGACGGCGAGGTAGCTCATGCCGGCGTAGCCGCTGAAAGTCAGCATCAAGGTCGCCACGAGGAAGGCCAGGATGTAGATCAGGATGTGCTTCTTGGCCACCTGGATTCCGCGCTTGACCGGCAGCACCGGAATCGATGCGGCCAGGTAATCGTTGAAGCGGAAGATCGCGATGGCGTAGGAATGCGGCATCTGCCACAGGCTGAACATCACCAGCAACGTCAGTGCAGCCATGTCGAAGGTGTTGCTCACTGCGACGTACCCGATCACCGGCGGCATGGCGCCCGACAGACTGCCCACCAGCGTGCCGTGAACCGACTTGCGCTTGAGGTACAGGCTGTAGAGGCCGACGTAGATCACGAAGCCGATCACGGCGAACAGTGCAGCCAACGGGTTGGCCACCTTGTACAGCAACGCAACGCCGACGACACCCAGGACAGTCGCATAGGCCAGGGCCAGTTTCAGGGAGATAAGACCCTGGACCAGCACCCGGTTCTTGGTGCGTTCCATCTTCAGGTCGATGTCGCGGTCAATGCAGTTGTTGAACACGCAACCGGAGGCGACCACCAGGGACGTGCCGATCATGGCGGCCAGGAAGATGGCCAGATCGACATGCCCTTTGGAGGCCAGGAAAAATCCGCCTGCCACAGAAAGCACGTTACCGAAAATGATCCCCGGTTTGGTGATTTGGATAAAGTGCTTGAAGGACATGCGGATTTACCTCACTTCGCCATCATGAACGTGTGGATGCTGAACATGATCCAGATCGACAGACCAACCAGCAGGGCAATCACGATCGCGGCAAAGACAAACGCGATGACGTTGTTACGCTGGGCAGACGAGCGATCCAGGTGCAGGAAGTACACCAGGTGCACCAGCACCTGGATCACGGCGAAAGCCACGACGATCAGCAAAGTGATCGACTTGGGCAACGTCGGGTACATCACCAGACCGAACGGAATCAGGGTCAGGATCACCGACAGGATGAAGCCAATGCCGTAGGACTTGACGCTGCCGTGGCTGCCGTCGTCGTGGCCATTGTGGGAATGAGCGTTAGCCATTTACATAGTCCCCATCAGATAAACAACGGTGAATACGCAGATCCACACCACGTCCAGGAAGTGCCAGAACAGGCTCAGGCAGCTCAGACGGGTCTTGTTGGTCGCCGTCAGGCCGTTTTTCTGCACCTGATACATCATGATCGCCATCCAGATCAGACCGCTGGTCACGTGCAGACCGTGGGTACCAACCAAGGTGAAGAACGCGGACAGGAAGCCGGAACGGTTAGGGCCGTAGCCCTCGGAGATCAGCATGTGGAACTCGTTGATCTCCATGCCGATGAAGCCGGCACCGAACAGGAAGGTCAGGGCCAGCCAGCCCAGGACCTGCTTCTTGTTGCCACGGAAGAACGCCAGCATGGCGAAGCCGTAGGTGATCGAACTGAACAGCAGCAGAGCGGTTTCGCCCAGCACGTATGGCAGTTCGAAGATGTCGTGGCCCGACGGGCCACCCGCTACGTTGTTAACCAGTACCGCGTACGCTGCGAAGATCGACGCAAACAGAATGCAGTCGGTCATCAGGTAGAGCCAGAAACCGAATACGGTCATCTCGCCCGAGTCGTGGTGGTGGTCATCGTGCCCATGGTCATGACCATGGGCGTGTCCAACATTGGTCACTAAGTTCGACATGGTTTAAGCCTGTTCCAACGAGGTTTCAACACGGGTGGTGGTGGCCCGGACTTTCCCGGCCGCTACCAGACGCTTGTGCTGCTCGGCTTCGATGCGCTCGATCACGTCGACCGGCACGTAGTAGCCTTGATCATCACGGGCCGCGTGGATCGCGAAGTAGATGACAGTGCCTGCCAGGCTCGCGATTGCCAGCCACCAGATGTGCCAGATCATCGCGAAACCGAACACGGTCAACAGCGCGCCCATCACCACACCGGTCGCGGTGTTGTTTGGCATGTGGATCGGTTCGTACTTGGCCGGAGTCTTGTACGCAGTACCGTTTTCCTTGGCTTCGGTGAACGGATCGACGCCATCGGCTTTAGGCAGCACGGCGAAGTTGTAGAACGGTGGTGGCGACGAGGTCGACCATTCCAGGGTGTGTGCATTCCACGGGTCGCCGTGTTCGCACATGTTTTCTGGCTTGTTGCGGTCACGCACACTCACGTAGAGCTGGATCAGCTGGCAAGCGATACCGGCGGCGATCAGGATCGCACCGAACATGGCGACGTACAGGTACGGCACCCACTCAGGGTTGGTGGTGGCGTTCAGACGACGGGTCATGCCCATGAAGCCCAGTACATAGAGCGGCATGAACGCGACGAAGAAGCCGGTGATCCAGAACCAGAACGCTGCCTTGCCCCAACCTTCGTGCAGCTTGAAGCCGAACGCTTTCGGGAAGTAGAAGCCGAAACCGGCGATGTAACCGAATACCGCACCGCCGATGATCACGTTGTGGAAGTGCGCGATCACGAACAGGCTGTTGTGCAGTACGAAGTCGGCACCCGGGATGGCCAGCAGTACGCCGGTCATGCCGCCGATGGCGAAGGTCACCATGAAGCCCAGGGTCCACATTACCTGGCTGGTGAAGCGCAGACGGCCCTGGTAGATGGTGAATAGCCAGTTAAACAGCTTCACACCCGTCGGGATGGAAATCAGCATCGTCGCCAGACCGAAGAAGGCGTTGACGCTGGCACCCGAACCCATGGTGAAGAAGTGGTGCAGCCAAACCATGAAGCCCAGGATCGAGATGGCACCCGATGCGTAGATCATGGAGTGGTGGCCGAACAGTTTCTTGCCCGAGAAGGTCGAAACGACTTCGGAGAAGATACCGAAGGCCGGCAGAATCAGGATGTAAACCTCAGGGTGACCCCAGGCCCAGAACAGGTTGACGTACATCATCGGATTGCCACCAAGTTCATTGGTGAAAATGTGGAAATCCATGTAACGGTCAAGCGTCAGCAGTGCCAGGGTAGCGGTCAGGATCGGGAACGAAGCCACGATCAGAACGTTGGCCCAGGTGCAGGTCCAGGTGAAGATCGGCATGTCCATCAGCTTCATGCCAGGGGTACGCATTTTCAGCACGGTGGCCAGGAAGTTGACCCCCGTTAGCGTCGTACCCAACCCGGATAGCTGTAGCGCCCAGATGTAGTAATCCACACCCACGCCCGGACTGTATTGCAGGCCCGACAGCGGCGGATAGGCAACCCAACCGGTCTTGGCGAATTCGCCGACGCCCAGGGACAGGTTGATCAGCACCACGCCGGAAACCAGCAGCCAGAAGCTCAGGGAGTTCAGGAACGGGAAGGCAACGTCACGCGCGCCGATCTGCAGCGGCACTGCAAGGTTCATCAGGCCGGTGAAGAATGGCATCGCCATGAAGATGATCATGATCACACCGTGAGCGGTG
>DATMUG010000244.1:0-8389 GCA_035563915.1 Pseudomonas sp.
CCCACATTTTGACCGCGTACGCAGTCAATGAGGGAGCGGGCTCGGTCGCGAAGGCGGATTGTCAGACGCTAAAAACTCAGCCCTTGGCCCCAGCCTCCAGCATATTCTCAGGCCTTACCCACGCATCAAATTGCTCATCGGTCAGATACCCCAACTGCAACGCCGACTCTCTTAGGGTCAGCCCTTCGCTATAAGCCTTCTTGGCAATCTCCGCCGATTTGTCATAGCCAATGTGCGGATTCAACGCCGTTACCAGCATCAGGCCGCGCTCCAGGTGTTCGGCCATTTTCCCGGCGTCCGGCTCAAGACCGGCGATGCAATGCTGCTGGAAATTGCTGCAGCCATCGGCCAGCAGGCGGATCGATTGCAGCAAATTGTGGATGATCACCGGCTTGAACACGTTCAGTTGCAGGTGGCCCTGGCTGGCGGCAAAGCCGATGGTCACGTCGTTGCCCAATACCTGGCAGGCCAGCATCGACAGCGCTTCGCACTGGGTCGGGTTGACCTTGCCCGGCATGATCGAACTGCCCGGCTCGTTGGCCGGCAGTTTCACTTCGGCAAACCCGGCACGTGGCCCGGAGCCCAGCAGGCGCAAGTCGTTGGCGATTTTCATCAGGGCCACGGCGAGGGTTTTCAGCGCGCCGGAGAGGCTGGTCAGCGGCTCGTGCCCGGCCAGCGCGGCAAACTTGTTCGGTGCGGTGGTGAAGGGCAGACCGGAAAGGGCTGCCAGCTCCGCGGCGATCGCTTCACCAAAACCATGGGGCGAGTTCAGCCCGGTACCGACGGCTGTGCCGCCCTGAGCCAGCTCGCAGACCGCCGGCAGTGTCGCGCGGATGGCCCGTTCGGCGTAATCCAGTTGCGCGATGAAACCCGACACCTCCTGGCCGAAGGTGATGGGCGTGGCGTCCATCATATGGGTACGCCCGGTTTTCACCAGTTTCATGTGCCGCGCCGATAGCTCGGCCAGGCCGCCGGACAGCTCGGCAATCGCCGGCAGCAGGTGTTGCTGCACGGCCTGGGCCGCGGCGATATGCATGGCAGTGGGGAAGGAGTCGTTGGAGCTCTGGGAGCGATTGACATGATCGTTGGGGTGTACCGGAGACTTGCCGCCACGCGGGTTGCCGGCCAGCTCGTTGGCGCGCCCGGCGATCACTTCGTTGACGTTCATGTTGCTCTGCGTGCCGCTGCCGGTCTGCCAGACCACCAACGGGAACTGATCGTCGTGGTTGCCATCGAGAATTTCGTCGGCGGCTTGTTCGATCAGTCGGGCAATATCGGCTGGCAGGTCACCATTGCGGTCGTTGACACGCGCGGCGGCTTTCTTGATCAGGGCCAGACCGTGCAGCACTGCCAGCGGCATGCGTTCGTTGCCAATGGCAAAGTTAACCAGCGAGCGTTGTGTCTGAGCGCCCCAGTAGGCCTCTTCCGGGACTTCAACCTGGCCAAGGCTGTCGGTTTCGATACGGCTCATCGGTCACACTCCTGTAGTCTGATTGCGCAGTTTAGGCCGTACTCGACGGCCGGGGTTCCATCAGTCTCGCTTGTGTCCATTGAAGCCCTCTAAATCAGGTGCGACAAGGCTTGGGGTTGAGTGAAACACTTTTTCAGGCGCAGAATGGACCTCCTTGGGGTTTTACCTCGCCTGCTAGAAAAGGAAACTCGATGACTCGTCTTCGTGCCATCTGTACCGCGGTTGCATTGGTTTGTGCCAGCGGCCAGGTTTTCGCCGATACCGCCAGCCACAACGCCAGTGCCGAAGCTTTCCTGACCCTGGCGCATGCTGACAAATTGGGCACTCCGGTGTACATGCAAGTTCAGCAGATGTTCGCCCAGCGCTTCCAGCAAACCAAAGCCCCGGACTCGAAAAAAGCGGTACTGGAAACCTACCAGGCCAAGGCCAACGCGGCACTGGACCAGGCCATCGGCTGGAACAAGCTCAAGCCGGACATGGTCAAGCTCTACACTACCAACTTCACCGAATCGGAGCTCAAGGACCTGGTTGCGTTCTACCAGTCGCCCCTGGGCAAGAAAGTGCTGGAAAAAATGCCGCAGCTGACCCAGCAATCGGCGCAACTGACCCAGGCAAAGCTGGAAAGTGCCGTGCCTGTGGTCAACAAACTGCTGGCTGACATGACAGCCGAGCTGGAGCCAAAAGGCGCCGCCGCTCCAGCCAAGAAAAAGCCTTAAGCGGAGTTCGTAATGACCATGCAACAACGCATCGAATCGACGCTGGCGCTGTTACAGCCCGAGCACCTGCAAGTGCTGGATGAAAGCCATATGCACAGCCGCGGGTTGCAGACCCATTTCAAGGCCGTGGTGGTCAGCCAGCAGTTCGAGGGGCTCAATCGCGTTAAACGTCATCAGAAAGTCTACGGCACGCTTGGCGAGCTGATGGGCGAGTTCCATGCGTTGGCGCTGCATACCTACACGCCGCAGGAATGGGCGCAAATGGACGGGGCGCCGGCCTCGCCAACCTGCGCCGGTGGCAGCAAACACTGATCCAGAGGCCTGGAAGCTGTTGTGGCGAGGGAGCTTGCTCCCGCTGGAGTGCGAAGCGCTCCCAAATGCTGCAACAGGGTCGTATCTGATAGAACGCAGTCGAAAGTTTACGACTGCTTCGCAGCCGAGCGGGAGCAAGCTCCCTCGCCACAGAGAGATCTACCTGTCCTTTAGCACTCGGGTTTTTGTTAGAATGCACAACGCGCCGCTCACCCGGCGCGTTTTTTTTCGCATCCGGTTCACCCCTTACGAGGGTAGCCACCTGGAGATTTACCCATGACACAACCGATTGTCGTGGCGGCACTGTACAAGTTCGTCACTCTGGAAGATTACGTCGCCCTGCGCGAGCCACTGCTGCAGGCAATGGTCGACAATGGCATCAAAGGCACGCTGCTGATCGCCGAAGAGGGCATCAACGGTACCGTTTCCGGCAGCCGGGAAGGCATCGATGGCCTGCTGGCCTGGCTGCGCAACGACCCGCGCATGGTGGACATCGACCATAAAGAGTCGTACTGCGATGAGCAGCCGTTCTACCGCACCAAGGTCAAGCTCAAGAAAGAAATCGTGACCCTGGGCGTTGAAGGCGTGGATCCGAACAAGAAAGTCGGCACCTACGTCGAGCCGCAGGACTGGAACGCGCTGATCAGCGATCCGGAAGTGCTGTTGATCGATACCCGCAACGACTACGAAGTGTCAATCGGCACCTTTGAAGGTGCGATCGATCCGAAAACCACCAGTTTTCGCGAATTTCCCGATTACATCAAAGCCAACTTCGACCCCGCCGTGCACAAGAAGGTCGCGATGTTCTGCACCGGTGGTATTCGCTGCGAAAAAGCGTCGAGCTACATGCTCAGTGAAGGCTTCGATGAGGTCTATCACCTCAAGGGCGGCATTCTGAAGTACCTTGAAGAGGTGCCCCAGGAAGAAACCAAGTGGCAGGGCGACTGCTTCGTGTTCGACAACCGCGTGACGGTTCGCCATGACCTGAGCGAAGGCGACTACGATCAATGCCATGCCTGCCGTACACCGGTCAGCGTTGCTGATCGCGCGTCCGAGCATTACGTGGCCGGTATCAGTTGCCCGCATTGCTGGGACAACCTGAGCGAGAAAACCCGTCGCAGTGCCATCGACCGGCAAAAGCAGATCGAACTGGCCAAGGCACGCAACCAGCCTCATCCGATCGGCTACAACTATAAGCAAGCATCCTCCGAGGCCTGAACCATGTCTGCATGCCGCCTGCTCTATGTGATGGACCCGATGTGTTCCTGGTGCTGGGGGTTTGCCCCGGTTGCAAACGCACTGGTCGAACAGGCGGCGGCGGCAGGTGTGGACGTGCATCTGGTGGTGGGCGGTTTGCGCACCGGCAGTGGCGCCGCGTTGGAGCCTTCGACCCGGCGCTACATCCTTGAACACTGGCAGGCGGTCACCGAGGCCACCGGCCAGCCGTTCAAGGTGGAAGGCGCCTTGCCTGAGGGATTCGTCTACGACACCGAACCTGCCTGCCGGGCACTGGTGACGGCCCGCAGCCTGGCGCCAGACTGCGCGTGGAAACTGCTGGGGCTGATTCAGCATGCCTTTTATGCCCAAGGGCGAGACGTCACCCACGCCAGCGTGCTGGTGGAGCTGGCAGAACAGGCTGGCCTGCCGCGTATTGAATTCGCCGGCGCGTTCGACCGTGCCGACATGCACACGGCGACGGCTGCCGATTTCACCTGGGTTCAGGATCTGGGAATCGCCGGTTTCCCTACCCTGCTGGCTGAGCGAAACGGTCAATTGGCCCTGCTGACCAATGGCTATCAACCGCTCAGTGTGCTGTCACCGCTGCTCGGCCGCTGGCTGGAGCGCGCTGCCTGTGCATGACCTGCCCGACGACGTTCCAACCGCAAGACGTGTCGACCGCTTGAGCTGGGCGGAAATCCGCCGTCTGGCCCTTCATCACAAGAAATCCCTGTGGATCGCCAACGGCGTGGCCGTGCTGGCGACACTGTGCAGCGTACCGATCCCGTTGCTCCTGCCGTTGCTGGTGGACGAAGTGCTGCTTGGACACGGTGACGCGGCATTGAAAATCATGAACCTTGCACTCCCCCAGGTTTGGCAGAAAGCGGCGGGCTACATTGGCCTGATGCTGCTGGTGACCCTGGCCTTGCGTTGCGCGGCCCTGCTGTTCAACGTGGTGCAGGCGCGGTTGTTCGCCGCGCTGGCCAAGGACATTGTGTACCGCATACGCATCCGCCTGATCGAGCGACTTAAACGCATCTCTCTCGGTGAATACGAAAGCCTGGGCAGCGGTACGGTGACCACACACCTGGTGACCGACCTCGATACCCTGGACAAATTTGTCGGCGAAACCCTCAGTCGTTTCCTGGTCGCCATGCTGACCCTGTTCGGCACCGCCGGGATTCTGCTGTGGATGCACTGGAAACTGGCGCTGCTGATTCTGCTGTTCAACCCGCTGGTGATCTACGCCACGGTACAGCTGGGCAAGC
Source organism: Pseudomonas sp. (assembly GCA_035563915.1). Classification (GTDB taxonomy): domain Bacteria; phylum Pseudomonadota; class Gammaproteobacteria; order Pseudomonadales; family Pseudomonadaceae; genus Aquipseudomonas. Next base: position 4,986 of record DATMUG010000244.1, read on the forward strand.
GGGTCAAACACTTGAAGAAGCTCGAGAACGACAGCACCTCGCGCTTCACCCAGGCGCTGACCGAAACCCTCGACGCGATCCAGGAAGTTCGCGCAGGTAACCGTCAGGGGTTTTTCCTCGGTCGATTGGGGCTGCGGGCCAGGGAAGTTCGTGATTATGCGGTCAATTCGCAATGGAAGACCGATGCCTCGAACCGTGCCAGCGGGCTGTTGTTCCAGTTTGGTATCGATATCTTTCGAGCCGCGGCCATGCTCACTGTGCTGTTTTCCGACCTGTCCATTGGCCAAATGCTCGCGGTGTTCAGCTACCTGTGGTTCATGATCGGTCCGGTGGAGCAACTGCTGAACCTGCAATACGCCTACTACGCTGCCGGTGGCGCGCTGTCGCGGATCAACGAACTGCTGGCGCGGGCCGATGAACCGGAATACCCCAATGGCGTCGACCCGTTCACCGGTCGCGAGACTGTGGGGATCGAGGTACAGGGCCTGAGCTTCGGCTACGGCGACGAACTGGTGTTGAACCAGATGAACCTGTCCATCGCTCCCGGTGAAAAAGTCGCGATTGTCGGTGCCAGTGGGGGCGGCAAGAGCACATTGGTGCAGTTGCTTCTGGGTCTGTACACGCCTCAGGCCGGCACCATCCGTTTTGGCGGCTCGACCCAGCAGGAAATCGGTCTGGAGACCGTACGGGAAAATGTCGCAGTGGTCCTGCAACATCCGGCGTTGTTCAACGACACCGTACGCGCGAATTTGACCATGGGTCGCGAACGCAGCGATGAGGCCTGTTGGCAGGCGCTGGAAATCGCCCAGCTGCATGCCACGATTCGTGAATTGCCCAACGGCCTGGACAGTATTGTCGGGCGTTCCGGGGTGCGTTTGTCCGGTGGTCAGCGTCAAAGACTGGCGATTGCGCGGATGGTGCTGGCCGAACCGAAAGTCGTCATCCTCGACGAAGCCACCTCGGCCCTGGACGCCGCCACCGAATACAACCTGCATCAGGCACTCGCGCGGTTCCTGAGCAATCGCACCACGCTGATCATTGCCCACCGATTATCCGCGGTTAAACAGGCTGACCGGGTGCTGGTATTCGATGGCGGGCAGATCGCCGAAGATGGCGATCACCAGCAGCTGATTGCCGATGGAGGTTTGTACGCCAAGCTTTATGGGCATTTGCAGCAGCATTGATCTGTCGCGTCGTGCGCGAATGTTTCCATTCATGACTTGCCGGGATTTGTAAGGCCCCCTAGTCTAGCTGTAGCGATCACGTTGGATGATGATCTGGCAGTGCTAATTCAAGGGAACTCATGAATCAAACGCGGACTCTCGGAACTCCACGGTTGCTGGGCATCGTTTGGCCCTTTATCGCCGTTGTGTTGTTCCAGGCCTTGCTGGGTGGTGTCAGCCTGTATGTACTGTCGGCCGTGCGCGGCTATGTGGCGGGTGAAAGCCTGTGGTCCAAGGGCCAGAAAGACGCCATCTACTACCTCAACCTCTATGCCGACAGTGGCGACGAGGCGATTTTTCACAAGTACCAGAACGCGATTGCCGTCCCTCAGGGCGGTCATGAGTTGCGTGTGGCGCTCGATCATGAGCCTCCCGATATCGAAGCGGCCCGCAAGGCGATTCTCAAAGGTGGCAACCATCCGGACGACGTTTCCAGCCTGATCTGGCTGTACCTCAATTTCCGACATTTCAGCTACCTCGAAAAAGCCATCGATCTCTGGACCGTTGGCGACTCGTATCTGGTCAAGCTCGATGACGTTGCCCAGGACATGCACCGGCACATCACGGCCAGCCCGGCGTCCCGCGCGGATATTCAACACTGGAAGGAGCAGGTCTTCGCGATCAACGACGAGGTGACGCCGGCGGCGAAGGCCTTCAGTGATGCTCTGGGTGAGGGCTCGCGAGTCATTCTGCGTTTGCTGTTGGTGACCAACCTCGCCACGGCCCTGGGTTTGATTGCCCTGGCCCTGATGCGTACCCACAAATTGCTCAAGCAGCGCCACGCCTTCGCCGACGCCCTGCAGCTGGAGAAAGACCGGGCGCAGATCACCCTGCAATCCATCGGTGACGGAGTGATCACCACCGATGTATCGGGCGCCATTGCCTACATGAACCCGGCCGCCGAGGCGTTGACCCACTGGAAGGCGGAACAGGCGGCTGGATTGCCGCTGGCGGCGCTGTTCAATCTGCTGGACGAAAGCGCGCAGGCTGACGGTTCCACTTTGATCGAACGCATTTTGAGCGGTCATCTCAGCGGCGGCAGCGAACATTCCAAGCTGATTCAACGGCTGGACGGCAGTACGGTGTCTGTGACGCTGGTTGGTGCGCCGATCCGTAACGCGGGCAAGGTCAGCGGCGCGGTACTGGTCCTGCACGACATGACTCAGGAACGGCAGTACATCGCCAATCTGTCCTGGCAGGCGACGCATGATGCCTTGACTGGCCTGGCCAACCGTCGTGAATTCGAATATCGCCTGGATCAGGCGCTGCAGAATCTGACACGTCAGCCGGGGCGTCATGCATTGATGTTCCTCGACCTGGACCAATTCAAGCTGGTCAACGATACCTGCGGTCATGCGGCGGGCGACGAGTTGTTGCGCCATATCTGCGCGTTGCTGCAATCCGGTCTGCGCGAGGGCGATACCCTGGCCCGACTCGGAGGCGACGAGTTCGGTATCCTGCTGGAGAATTGCGGACCGGACGCGGCGGAGAAAGTGGCCGAGGGGCTGCGTCAGACGGTGCAAAACCTGCACTTCGTTTGGAAGGGCCGGCCATTCGTCACCACGGTGAGTATCGGGCTGGTGCATGTCGCGCACAATCCGGCCACTCTCGAAGCCTCGCTGCGAGCGGCAGACATGGCTTGTTATATGGCCAAGGAGAAGGGGCGCAACCGGGTTCAGGTCTATCACCCGGACGATTCGGAATTGTCCCTGCGCTTCGGCGAAATGGCTTGGGTGCAGCGCCTGCACATGGCGCTGGAAGAGGACCGATTCTGCCTTTACGCCCAGGAAATCGCGCCACTGGGCACCAGCGACGAGGGCGGGCATATCGAAATCCTGTTGCGCCTGCACGATGAAGCTGGCCGCATGATTCTTCCCGACAGCTTCATCCCCGCCGCCGAACGTTATGGTCTGATGACGTCCCTTGATCGCTGGGTGGTGCAGAACGTTTTCCGGATCATTGCCCAGTGCAGGACGGAAAAGCACCAGGGTCCCCTGGCGATGTGTGCGATCAATCTGTCAGGCACGACTATCGGAGATGAGGCGTTCCTGGACTTCCTCCGTGAACAGTTCGTTACGTATTCGATTCCGCCTGAAATGATTTGTTTTGAAATTACTGAAACCAGTGCTATTTCAAATCTTGGTAGCGCCATTCGATTCATTAATGAACTCAAAGGCTTAG
>DATMUG010000245.1:0-2404 GCA_035563915.1 Pseudomonas sp.
AAGCTCCCTCGCCACAGTTCGGTGTTTAGGCTTGAAAGATCGGCATTGACCCTAGGGTGTACGTACCGCGGGGCGCGGACTTTATCACAGCATAGGCTTGATCCTTCAGGCATGTGACGATCTGCCACCCGGTTGTTAAACGCGATTTGCAGGTTCGTGCAACCCTGTGCCGACACACTCTGTTAAGCTTCGCCATCCTCATTTTCATGTTCCAGTGAGCCTTCGGGTTTTCGCTGGTGTCGTCGTTTTCTGGAGTTTTGCATGCGGTTGTTGCCCATCCTTCTGTTGTCCGCTGCCGGTTTCACGGTGCTGACCACGGAATTCATCATCGTCGGCCTGTTGCCGGCCATCGCCCGTGACCTTGATGTCAGCATCCCGCAAGCGGGTTTGCTGGTGACCCTTTTTGCGTTCACCGTCGCCGCGTTCGGCCCGTTCCTGACGGCGTATTTCGCCCGCTTCGAGCGGCGCAAGCTGTTTATTTCGGTGCTGATCATGTTCGGTCTGGCCAATACCCTGGCGGCGCTGGCGCCGAACATCGGGGTGATGGCCTTTGCGCGGCTGGTTCCGGCGTTGGGCTTGCCGGTGTTCTGGGCGTTGGCCAGCGAGACGGCGGTGGACATCGTCGGTCCGGATTACGCCGGGCGGGCGATTGCCAAGATCGGTTTCGGCATTGTTTGTGCCACGGTGTTCGGCATTCCGGTGGGGACGCTGATTTCCGACGCGTTCGGCTGGCGCAGTGCCTTTGCCATTCTGGCCTTCATCGCGTTTGCCAAGGCGCTGCTGCTGTTTATCTACTTGCCGAAAACCAACCTGCATCAGCATCAGGTCAGCTTCCTCTCGCAGTTCAAGATTCTGGGCAGCCCCTTGATGGTGGGGCATGTGCTGCTGTCGATCGTGGTGTTCAGCGGTATGTTCACGGCCTACACCTACCTGGCAGACATTCTTGAGCGCTTGGCCGGTTTCGATGGCACGGTGGTCGGCTGGTGCCTGATGGGCTTTGGCGCGGTGGGGCTGGTCGGCAACTCCCTGGGTGGTCGCGCAGTGGACCGGCATCCACTGGTGGCCTCGATGATGTTCTGCGCCTTTATGATCGCCGGCCTGGTGGCGCTGGTCCCGAACATCCATTCGCCCTATGGTCTGGCCGCGGCAATGGGCATCTGGGGTATTACCCAGGCGGCGCTGTTCCTGGTCAGCCATGTACGTTTGATGAAGGCCGCACCGGAGGCACCGGCGTTCGCCGCGTCGCTGAACATCGCCGGGGCTAATCTCGGGATCGGCCTGGGCGCCATGATCGGCGGCCGGGTGATTGACAGTGTCGGCCTGCAGGGACTGGGTTTCGCTGCCGCCGGATTGATCCTGGCCTCGATCCTGTTGGCCATCGCGTTGATGACCTTCAAGCCCCGGGAAGCACTCACAGCGCTGTAAACAGCTCGCGTCGGGCACCTTCGGTAATGGCGACAATGCCGGGATGCCTGACCTTGCGTTCCACCGAGATGGCGTAGAACGACTCGCTCACCGCGTCGGTCTGGCCAATCACCTCTACGCCCATTTGGCGTTTCACTTCGTCGGCAATCACGCTGGGGCCGATGAAGATCCCGCTGCCGGATTGGCCGAAGGCCTGCATCAAGGCACTGTCATCGAACTCGCCGACAATCTGCGGCTGGATCTGCTGTTCGGCGAACCAGCGCTGCAAGCGGCTGCGCACCACGGTTTCCGCGCCGGGAATCAGCAATGGCGCGCCATGCAGGCTGCGGGGGAAATCCTGTCCGTAACGCGCCGCCAACGCCGCCGTGGCGAAGAAGCTGATCCCGCATTCGCCGAGTTTCTGGCTGTAGCCCTTGATATCCAGGTGCGAGGGCATGGGGCTGTCGGAAATCACCAGGTCCAGGCGCTGGATGGCCAGGTCGGCCAGCAACCGTTCGAGCTTGTCTTCGCGGCAGGTGATGCGCAGCGGTTCGGTCAATTCCATGGTCGGCGCGATCAGGCGATAGACGATGGATTTGGGCACCACGTCGGCCACGCCGACCCGGAACAGAATCTGTTGCTCATTGGGCCGGGCCCGCAGCATCAACTCCAGTTCGCCACCCAGCTGAAACATTTGCTCGGCGTAGGGCAGGGTTTGCCGCCCGGCTTCGGTGAGCTCCAGTTGCCGTCCAACCCGGCGAAACAGTTCGATGCCATAGGTTTGTTCGAACAGTGAAATCTGCCCGCTGATGGTCTGGGGCGTCAGGTTCAACTGTTCGCAGGCGCGCACGATGCTGCCGGTCTTGGCGACCACCCAGAAGTAATGCAGTTGTCGATAATTGAGCATCACGGCCTACACTTCGTAAAAATCGAAGTATACGCGAGAAAAATACGAATTTTCCTGAACTGTTCGCCTGCATAGAATGCCTCGCTATCGAGG
>DATMUG010000246.1:0-15105 GCA_035563915.1 Pseudomonas sp.
GGGGCCGCTTCGCAGCCCAGCGGGAGCAAGCTCCCTCGCCACAGGGTCGCTGTTAGTCAACTGAGCGGGGCAACTGCAGGGTCACCCGCAGCCCACCCTCGCGCAGATTCTGCAAACTCACTTCGCCCCCATGGCTATGGGCAATGTTGCGCGCGATCCCCAACCCCAACCCATACCCCTGCTGCTGCCCGGCCAGGCGAAAGTGCGGTTCGAACACCTGCTCAAGCCGCTGTTCGGGAACCCCCGGGCCTTCGTCGTCGACGTGCAGCACAAACGCACTCTCGTCATCATCGATATGCAGGTGCGCGTTCTGGCCGTACTTCAGGGCGTTGTCGATCAGGTTGCCGATGCACCGCTTGAGCGCCAGAGGCTTGCCCGGATAGGCCGCCAATGCCCGCCCCTGCTGGGTCACGCGGCCATTGCCATTGGGTGCCAGGTACGGCTCCACCAGGCAATCAAGCACATGGTTGAGATCCACCGGCTCGATGTTTTCGTGGATGTCGGTGTCTTTCACACATTGCAGTGCGCCCTTGACCAACAACTCCAGTTCATCCAGATCGCGGCCGAACTTGGCTTGCAGTTTTTCGTCTTCCAGCAGTTCAACCCGCAGGCGCAGCCGGGTGATCGGCGTGCGCAGGTCGTGGGAAATCGCACTGAACAATTGACTGCGTTCGGTCAGGTAGCGGCTGATGCGTTCGCGCATGGTGTTGAAGGCGCGGCCGACTTCGACCACTTCGCTGCCGCCGCCCTCCGCCACCGGCTCCACATCCGCGCCCAGCGAAAGCTCCCGCGCCGCCCGCGCCAGGCGCTTGAGCGGCCGACTCTGCCAATGCACCAGCAGGCCGATGAACAACAGCAAGAAGCCGCTGGTGAGAATGATGAACCACACCTGCTGCGCCGGCAGGCCCTGCTCTTCAAGACTGGTGTAGGGCTCGGGCAACAGCGAGGCGATGTACAGCCATTCGCCCGGCGCCATCTGGATCTGCGTCACCAGCACCGGCGGGTTCACCGGTTCCAGGGTCAGCGCGTAGTGCGCCCAGGAGCGTGGCAATTCATCGAGCTTCAGGCCGCCGTTAAAGATTCGCAGGTCTTCGGGGCTGACGAATGACACGGAAATGTCCGTGTCCTGACCGAGGGACTGACGCAGCACTTCGTCCACGGCTTTCATCACCGCCAGCTTGCGCGGGGTGATGGGCAGCACTTCCATGCCCAGCGGTTTGTCGTTGAGGGTCACCACAAACCGCGTACCGCCCATGCTGCGCAATTGGTCGAGCACCAGCGGTCGATAGGCCACCGGCAGCGAGCGCAGGTAACTGACGCTGGCATTCATTGAATGCGCGAGGCTGCGGGCACTGGTGACCAGGCCTTCAAGCTGGGTAGCGCGCAGTTGCGAGACCCAGATCACGCTCGACAGCGCCTGGGCGAACAACACCGCCAGCAGGGTCAGCAGCAGCATGCGCCCGAGCAGCGAACGCGGCACCGGGATCCGTCGGGCCAGCTTGCGCAGGGATTCAGTGACCATTGCTGGGGATCACATTGGCGGCCAGCTGGTAGCCACTGCCGCGCACGGTACGGATCAGCCGTGGCGGCTTTTCCGTATCGCGCAGGCGCTGGCGCAGGCGACTGACCGCCATGTCGACGATCCGATCCAGCGGCATCAATTCGCGGCCACGGGTGGCGTTGCCGATGGTGTCGCGGTCAAGGATTTGCTGGGGGTGATCGAGGAAGAGCTTGAGCAGGGCGAAATCGGCACCGGACAGAATCACCTCTTCGCCGTCAACGTGAAACAGGCGGTGGCTGACCATGTCCAGGCGCCAATCATCGAAGGCCAGGACTTCACCGCCATTACGTTCCTGACCGAACTGCGCACGGCGCAACAACGCCTTGATGCGTGCCTGCAATTCACGGGGGCTGAAGGGTTTGCCCAGGTAATCGTCGGCCCCCAGCTCCAGACCGATGACCCGGTCGGCTTCGTCGGAACTGGCGGTGAGCATGATGATGGGTACTTGTGCGCGCTTGGGATGCTGGCGAATCCAGCGACACAGGCTGAAGCCGTCCTCGTCCGGCAGCATCACGTCGAGGATCACCAGATCGCTCGGTTCGTCATTGAGTGCCTGGCGAAAACCGGCGCCATCGGGCGTGGTACGGACCTGGAAACCGGCGCGGGTCAGGTAGGTGTCCAGCAACTCGCGTATCTCTTGATCGTCATCGACCAACAAAATCGACTTGTTGACTGAGCTCACGGGGCGGCGTCCTTGTTGTTTGAATTGGGCGGATTATGCCTGATACGCGGAATCTACAAACACCACAGAACCCAATGTGGGAGCGGGCTTGCTCGCGAAAGCGGTTTTACATTCAACAGATTCGTTGACTGACCCACCGAATTCGCGAGCAAGCCCGCTCCCACATTTTGATCGCATTTTAAGCCTGTTCCAGTGCGACTCCTGCCCCCACCAATCCGGAGTAGGGCGCCGTCACCAGCCACACCGGTATGCCCTTGAAGTAATCGCTCATGCAGCCCTTGTCGGCAAAGCACCGGGCAAAACCGCTTTCGAGAAAGAAATCGGCAAAGCGCGGGATCACCCCGCCAACGATGTACACGCCACCGCGTCCACCGGTGGTCAGCACGTTGTTGCCAGCCACGCGGCCGAGCCAGCAGCAGAATTGTTCAAGCACTTCCAACGCGATCGGATCGCCCGCAAGACCTGCTGCAGTGATCGCTTCCGGGGTGTCGAGCACAGGTTCGTGGCCATCCACCGCACAGATCGCCCGATAGACACGGGGCAAGCCGCCGCCGCTCAACGCCGTTTCCGCGCTGACATGCCCGATCTCATTGAAGATGTGCTGCCACAACTGGGTTTCCCGTGGGCTGCTCAACGGCAGGTCGACATGACCGCCCTCCCCCGGCAGCGCGAAAAAACGCCCCTCGCCCAGATCAAGCAAGGTGCCCACTCCCAAACCGGTGCCGGGGCCGATCACCACCGCCGGACGCATCGGCTCCGGCGTGCCTTCGCAGACCACGCGATATTCACCGGGCTGCAATCGGGTCATGCCCAGGGCCATGGCCGAGAAGTCGTTGACCAGCAGCAAGCGCTCCACCTGCAAGGTCTGGCAAAAACCCTTGCGGCTCAGGCGCCAGTGGTTGTTGGTGAACTTGAATTCGTCGCCGCTCACGGGGCCGGCCACCGACAGGCACACCGAACCGATAGCCCCCGGTGCCAGGCCCAGCCCGCTCAGGTACAGGCTGATCGCCTCTTCCGGGCTGGCATGGTCGGCCGTTGCCAGCACCTGGACCGATTCCAGCTGCTGGTTTTTCCACAACGCGAACCGTGCGTTGGTCCCACCGATGTCACCGACCAAAGCCAGTTTCAATTAAGCGTCTCCAGGGCAGAAGTGAAGGCGCTGGCGCCCTGCTCCGCCGAGCTGAAGGCCATGCGCATGAAACCGAACAGCTCGCGACCGGTGCCAATGTTGTTGCCCAACAGGCCTTTGGCCGGTGTGCGCGCTGCGAATTCCTCGGCGTCCACCTTGATCTCCAGGGTGCCTTTGACGCCATCGACGCGGATGATATCGCCCTCTTGCACCCGCGCCAAAGCGCCGCCCACATAGGCTTCGGGGCTGACGTGAATCGCCGCCGGGATTTTCCCCGATGCGCCGGACATGCGCCCGTCCGTCACCAGCGCCACTTTGAAGCCGCGATCCTGCAGCACGCCCAGGAACGGCGTCATCTTGTGCAGCTCCGGCATGCCGTTGGAGCGCGGGCCCTGGAAGCGCATCACCGCGACGAAATCCTTCTCCAGGAGACCTGCCTTGAACGCATCGGCCAGGTCCTGTTGATCCTGGAACACCATGGCCGGTGCTTCGACGATCTGGTTCTCCAGGGCCACGGCCGAGACCTTCATCACGCCGCGACCGAGGTTGCCTTCCATCACCCGCAACCCGCCCTCTGGCGAGAACGCACGGGCGACCGGACGCAGGATGCTTTCATCCAGGCTTTCGGTGATGCCTTCGCGCCAGACCAGTTCACCGTTGTCGAGGAACGGCTCCTGGGTGTAGCGGCTCAGGCCGTGGCCCAGAACGGTGTTGACGTTTTCGTGGAGCAGCCCGGCGTCCAGCAGTTCGCGAATCAGGAACGACATGCCGCCGGCGGCCTGGAAGTGGTTGATGTCGGCTTTGCCGTTCGGGTAGACGTGGCTCAGGGTCGGCACCACCTCGGAGAGGTCGGCCATGTCCTGCCAGGTCAGCTGAATACCTGCCGCCATGGCGATGGCCGGCATGTGCAGGGTGTGGTTGGTCGAACCACCGGTGGCGTTGAGCGCGACGATGGAGTTGACGATCGAGCGTTCGTCGACGATTTCGCCGATCGGCATGTAGTGGCCGTTCTGCTTGGTCAGACGCGTGACCTGATGCGCCGCTTCGCGGGTCAGGGCGTCGCGCAACGGTGTGTTCGGGTTGACGAAGGATGCGCCCGGCAAGTGCAGGCCCATCACTTCCATCAGCAACTGGTTGGTGTTGGCGGTGCCGTAGAAGGTGCAGGTGCCGGGGCTGTGGTAGGAATTCATTTCCGATTCCAGCAGCTCTTCGCGGCTGGCCTTGCCTTCGGCGTAGCGCTGGCGCACGTCGGCTTTCTGCTTGTTGGAAATGCCCGAGACCATCGGCCCGCCCGGCACGAAGATCATCGGCAGATGACCGAAACGCAACGCGCCCATCATCAGGCCCGGCACGATCTTGTCGCAGATGCCGAGCATCAGCGCGCCGTCGAACATGTTGTGGGACAGCGCCACGGCGGTGGACAGCGCGATCACTTCACGGCTGGGCAGGCTCAGCTCCATGCCCGGCTCGCCCTGGGTCACGCCATCGCACATGGCCGGCGTGCCACCGGCGAACTGGCCGACAGAGCCGATCTCGCGCAGGGCTTTTTTGATCAGTTCGGGGAAGACTTCGTACGGCTGGTGCGCCGAGAGCATGTCGTTATATGACGAAACTATGGCGATGTTGGCGGAGTTCATCATCCGCAGGCTCTGCTTGTCGTCGCTGCCGCAACCGGCCACGCCGTGGGCGAAGTTGGCGCATTGCAGCTTGCCGCGCATCGGACCGTCGCTGGCCGCACCGCGAATCAGAGCAAGGTAAGCCTCACGCGTGGCGCGACTGCGGGCGATAAGGCGTTCGGTGACCTCAAGGACGCGGGGATGCATGTGTAGAACTCCAGGCTAACGGATGTGGCGACCTGATTGTCTATGCTGATCAGAGGCCGGTGTCGATGGGATGACAAACGGTTTTGCTGACCAATTGGACCAGTTGATTCAGGTCACTCGTTGTAGATTGAATAAAATATTGCCACTAAAAAGGCTTGTTTTCTATTTTTTTGCGAATAATCTTGTAATTCCAACAACAAAACGACGGTAGCGCCGATATATGACTCTTCGAATCGCAATCAATGGTTTTGGCCGCATCGGCCGTAATGTCCTGCGCGCACTCTATACCCAGGGCTACCGTCAGGATCTGCAAATCGTCGCCATCAACGATTTGGGGGACAGCGCGATCAACGCGCACTTGCTCAAGTACGACACGGTTCACGGCACGTTCGACGCCGATGTCCAGCACGATCAGGAAAGCCTGACCGTCAATGGCGACCGCATTGCGGTCAGCGCCATCCGCAATCCGGCCGACCTGCCCTGGGCCGCTGAAAAGATTGATGTGGTGTTCGAATGCACCGGTCTGTTCACCGACCGGGCCAAAGCCGCTGCGCATATCACCGCCGGCGCACGCAAAGTGATTATCTCCGCCCCGGCCAAAGGCGCTGACGCCACTGTGGTCTACGGGGTCAACCACGACATTCTGCGCCAGTCGCACCAGATCATTTCCAACGCCTCGTGCACCACCAACTGCCTGGCTCCGGTGGCGCAGGTGCTGCACCGTGAACTGGGCATCGAAAGCGGCCTGATGACCACTATTCACGCCTACACCAACGACCAGAACCTGACCGACGTCTACCACGCCGACCCGTACCGCGCTCGCTCCGCCACCCAGAACATGATTCCGAGCAAGACCGGCGCCGCAGAAGCCGTCGGCCTGGTATTGCCGGAACTGGCGGGCAAGTTGACCGGCATGGCCGTGCGCGTTCCGGTGATCAACGTATCCCTGGTGGACCTGACCGTTCAGCTCAAGCGCGAAGCGTCGGCCGAAGAAGTCAACGCGCTGCTCAAGCAGGCCGCCCAGCACTCGAAGATTCTTGGCTACAACGCCCTGCCGCTGGTTTCCAGCGACTTCAACCACAACCCGCTGTCGTCGATCTTCGACGCCAACCACACCAAGTCCAGCGGCAAGCTGCTCAAGGTACTGGCCTGGTACGACAACGAATGGGGCTTCTCCAACCGCATGCTCGATAACTGCCTGGCGCTGTGTAACGCCGAATAAACAGCCCTTAATCCTGTAGGAGCGAGCTCTGCTCGCGATGGACGTGAATGATAACGCGGGGAATCTGATGCCCCGCGTTATCCTCAAGTTCATCGCGAGCAGAGCTCGCTCCTACAGGGTGCGCGTCATTTCTGGAGCATCCCTCGATGATCGGTATCAGCTTTACGCAAAAAACCATGGCCGCGCGCAAACGCATCGCCCTGGTCGCCCATGACCATTGCAAAGTGTTCTTGCTGGACTGGGCCGAGCGCCAAAAGGACAAGCTCGCCCAACATGAGCTGGTCGCCACCGGCACCACGGGTTTGTTATTGCAACAACGTCTCGACCTCCCCGTGGAGAGCATGATCAGCGGCCCCCTGGGTGGCGACCAACAGCTCGGCGCGCAAATTGCCGAGCAACGGGTCGACATGCTGGTGTTCTTCTGGGACCCGTTCGAGCCGCAACCCCACGACCCGGACATCAAGGCTTTGCTGCGGGTGGCGGCGGTCTGGAACATTCCCGTGGCCTGTAACGAATGCAGCGCCGACTACCTGCTCAGCAGTCCGTTGATGGATCAGGCGCATCGGCACCGGATCCCGGATTACGCGACCTATTTGCAGGGACGCGCCTGACGCTGCACAAATCAATACTTGACCAGTCCAGTGGATGATAAGCATTATCATTTGCTCGAAATGGATCAGGTCCCCCCGTGAGTCAATCGCGCTTCAACGACGTCTTCATCACACAGCGAGTCTCTCTGCTGCGCACGCTGGAGCGGATGGTCAATAACCACAGCACCGCCGAGGATCTCCTGCAGGAGACTTACCTGCGGGTGACCCGCGCGCTCAGCGAGCGGGCCATCGATCATCTGGAACCCTTCGTTTTCCAGACCGCCCGCAACCTGGCGCTGGACCATTTGCGCGCGCGACGCATCCACTCGCGGACCATGGTCGATGACGTGCCCCTGGACGTGGTGCAAAGCGTCGCCGCCCCGGCCAGCAGTGCCGAGGATGCCGCCCATGCCGAACAACTGCTCGAGCGTTTGAACGTGCGCCTCAGTCAACTCAGCCCCCGCCAGCAACAGATTTTCATCCTCAGCCGCCTGCACGGCCACAGCTACCTGGAGATCGCCGAAAAACTCGACGTCTCGCTCAGCACCGTGCAGAAGGAACTGAAACTGATCATGAGCATCTGCATCGGCGTCGCCGAACGTGTGAACGGCCGCTGAGCCGTCCGTGTCTCGACGGTTTTGCCCATCAGGGCTACCCTTGCCCCTCTTTTGCGCTTCACTAAAAAACAGCCGTGCACAGACACTGCCGAGGAAACACCGTGACGGACACCCACCGCTCCCCTTCGCCCTCCCCGGCGCAGGAACCTGCAGACGCGATGGACCAGGCCCTGGACTGGCTGATCGTGCTGGACAGCCCGAGCGAAGAACAGTCTCGCCAGTTCCACGCCTGGCTCGCTGCCGACCCGGCGCACACCGAGGCCTTCGCCAGGGCCCAGGCGATCTGGAACGGCCCGCAGGTCACGCATTGCGCGCAGAGCCTGGCATCACGCCCCGCTAAAGTCAGCGTGCTGTCACGCCTGCGTCCGCACTGGAAACCCTTGGCCACCGCCGCCGTGCTGGTCCTCGGCCTGTTCAGTTTCAGCAATCTGCCCATGCGTTTGCAGGCCGATCACCTGACCGTGGTCGGTGAGCGTCAGCGCCTGCAACTGGAGGACGGTTCGAAGGTTCTGCTCAATACCAACTCGGCGTTTTCCAGCACCATCGACGATCAGCAGCGCGTGGCCCGCCTGTATCAGGGCGAGGCGTTTTTCGAGGTGCAGCCGCATCGCGGCCAGCCGCTGGAAATCGATGCAGGTCCAGTCACCGCCAGCGTCCGCGATACCGCATTCGCTGTGCGTTACCTCGATGGCGTAACCCAGGTGCGTGTACAGCGCGGGGATGTCGATCTGCGCGCCAACCGCGACGATGCGCGTGTTCGCCTGACCGCCGGGGAAAGCATTCGCATTGGTCCCAACGGTTTCGATCGCCCGGCCAAACTCGATGCCGCCACCGATCTGGCCTGGGTCCAGGGTCGACTGGTGTTTGAAAACTGTCCGCTGAACCAGGTATTGGCAGAGCTGCGTCGTTACTACCCGGGCTGGATCATCAACAACAACGAGCAGTTGGCCAATGTGGCTGTCACCGGAAACTACCGCCTTGACCAACCCCTGGACGTGGTTCGCTCGCTGGCTCACATCACCTCGGCACGGCTCAAGGAATTCCCTGCGCTGGTCATCTTGAACTAAATGAGAATTATTTTTACTCGATAGCCAAGCCTCGTACGTCTCGTTATAGCCAATGCAATTGATTCGCATCTTCTAATGCCGATCAGCACCTATAAAGATTCGTGCGACACGGAGCGCTATCGATGTCCCCTCGCCTTACCCGCCAGTCCTCTTCACCGTCTTATGTGCTGTCGCTGCTGACCGCCGCCATCCTGATGGCCGGCAGCGCACAAGCCTCTGCCGCCCCTGCCGAACAGCCGAGCCGCAACATGGGCGACTACTCGTTCGCCATCGCGCCGCAACCGCTGGTCTCGGCGCTCAATGACTTCACCGCCGTGACCGGCTGGCAGGTGGGCTTGCCGGCGGAACTGGCCGAAGGTGTGGCATCGCCGGGCGTACGCGGCTCGCTGCCACCGGAAAAAGCCCTGGATCGCCTGTTGGTGGGGACCAGCCTGAGCTATCGCAAACTGGGCAATAACAACATCGTGCTGGAGCGCCGCACCAGCGCCGGTACCCTGAACCTGCAACAGGTGACCATCAGCGCCACCCGTAACGAGCAGGATGTGAACAGCGTGCCCAGCACCGTCACCGTCCACACCCGCGAGGAACTGGACCGCGACAACGTCAACACCATCAAGGATCTGGTGCGCTACGAGCCAGGTGTGTCGGTGGGCGGCGCCGGCACCCGTGGCGGGATCAGTGGCTACAACATCCGCGGTATCGACGGCAACCGGGTACTGACCCAGATCGACGGCGTTGAAGTGCCCAACGGATTCTTCAACGGCCCCTACGCCAAGACCCAACGCAACTATGTCGACCCGGAAATCATCAAGCGCGTCGAAATCCTTCGCGGCCCGGCCTCGGTGCTCTACGGCAGCAACGCCATCGGCGGTGCGGTCAGCTACTTCACCCTCGACCCCGATGACATCATCAAGCCCGGCCAGGACGTCGGCGCCCGCCTGAAAACCGGCTACAGCTCCGCTGACGAGAGCTGGCTGAAATCTGCCACCGTCGCCGGTCGCGCCGATCAGTTCGATGGTCTGCTGCACTACAGCCAGCGTGACGGTCACGAAACCGAATCCTACGGCGGCAACAACAGCACCGGTCTGACCCGCACCGCCGCCAACCCCGAAGACGTTCGCGCGACCAACGTTTTGGCCAAGGTCGGCTGGAATTACCAGGATGATGCGCGGCTGGGCCTGGTTTACGAGAAGTACAAGGACGACCGCGACACCGATCAGAAAAGCGCCTACGGCGGCCCGTTCAATGCCGGCGCACCCACCCTTCCTGCAAACCTATTGCCCGGCGGCATGTACCAGTGGCGCACCGGTAACGACACCATCACCCGTGAGCGTTTCGGCCTGGAACACAGCTTCGCCACAAGCAGTCTGCTGGCCGACAACGTCAAGTGGAGCCTCAATCACCAGATCGCCAAGACCGACCAAAGCACCGACGAGTTCTACTTCCCGATCACCCGCCAGGTCCTGCGTACCCGCGACACGATCTACGAAGAAAAGCAGTGGGTGTTCGACGCGCAGCTGGACAAAGGCTTCAGCATCGCTGACACCGAGCACCTGCTGACCTACGGCACAACTATCAAACAGCAGAAAGTCACCGGTTCGCGCAGCGGCAGTGGCACGTGCCTGGCGGTCGGTCGCGGCTGCACCGCCATCGGCGCCATCAGCACCGCGGACGTGCTGAAGAAATCCAGCGACTTCCCCGACCCGACCATCAACACCTACAGCGTGTATGCCCAGGACCAGATCAGCTGGAACAACTGGACCTTCCTGCCGGGCCTGCGCTACGACTACACCGAGCTCAAGCCGGACATCACCCAGGAATTCCTCAACACCGTGGCCGCCGACGGTCGCGGTACGGTCAGCGACGACAACAAGACCTGGCACAAAGTCTCGCCCAAGTTCGGCCTGACCTACGCCTTCAACGACAACTACACCTGGTACGGCCAGTACGCCGAAGGCTTCCGCACCCCGACCGCCAAAGCGCTGTACGGTCGTTTCGAAAACACCACCACCGGCTACCGCGTGGAACCGAACCCGAACCTGGAGCCGGAAAAAAGCCAAAGCTACGAAACCGGTCTGCGGGGCAACTTCGAGCAGGGCTCCTTCGATGTGGCGGTGTTTTACAACAAGTACCGCGACTTCATTAATGAAGACGCCGTGACCCCCGGCTACGACGAACCGACCTTCCAGAGCGCCAACATCAAGCACGCCACCATCAAGGGTGCAGAGATCAAGGGCCGCCTGAACCTCGACGCCTTCGGCGCGCCGCATGGCCTCTACACCCAGGGTTCGGTGGCGTATGCCTACGGCCGCAACAACGACAACGGCGAACCGCTCAACAGCGTCAATCCGCTGACTGGCGTGTTCGGCCTCGGTTACGGCCGGGACAACTACGGTGGCTTGCTCAGCTGGACCCTGGTCAAGCGCAAGGACCGTGTCGACGACAGCAACTTCAAGTCGCCGGACGGCATCAGCAGCCAGTTCAAGACCCCGGGCTTCGGCGTGCTGGACATGAGTGCGTACTACAAGGTGAGTGACGACGTGACCGTCAGCGGTGGCGTCTACAACCTGACCGACAAAAAGTACTGGCTGTGGGATGACGTGCGTGGCTACGACAGCGTCGGCGAAGCCTCGGTGACGCAACCGGCCAACCTCGATCGCCTGACCCAGCCGGGCCGTAACTTCGCGGTCAACCTGATCTGGGACATCTGATCCCGCCCCCCTCGCCGCGCGGTTTGATGCACGCCGCGTAGCGAGGATTTTTTACTGTCCGGCACCTGCTCATTCGTCTCGTTACCAGGCACTTCTCCTTCTCAAGGATTTTCCATGACCCCTCAGGACACGGCTGCACGCCCGGCCTTGCGCTCGCAACGGCTGAACCAGATCACCCACGAACCCCACAGCAAACTCGACGCGCTGGTCAAAGCCCACGCGCCGTTCGAAACCCAGGCCAACTTCGCCCGTTTCGTGGTGGCGCAGTACCTGTTCCAGTCGGAACTGGTGGCGCTGTACAACGATGCCGAACTGACCGCCATCGTTGCCGACCTGCCTGAGCGTTGCCGCGCTGAAGCGGCCAAGGCCGACCTTTCGGATCTGGACACCGAAGTGCCTGCACCTGTGGCCGGTGCCGTGAACAACCCGACCAAGGCTGAAGCCCTGGGCTGGCTGTTTGTCTCCGAAGGTTCCAAGCTCGGCGCGGCGTTTTTGATCAAACGTGCCGTGGGCCTTGGCCTGAGCGAAACCTTCGGCGCCCGTCACCTGGGCGAACCGGTTGGCGGTCGTGCGCAAGGCTGGAAGCACTTCGTCAAAACCCTCGATGAGCTGGAGTTCACTGCCGAGGAAGAAGCGCAGCTGGATAAAGGCGCCATCGATGCGTTCAACCGTTTCACGGTGCTGTTGGAACAGGCCTATTCGACCGCTGCCGAACCCGCCTGACACCCCATAAATCCCTGTGGGAGCGGGCTTGCTCGCGAAAGCGGTACATCAGCCAACATTGATGTCGACTGACACGACGCTTTCGCGAGCAAGCCCACTCCCACAATGGACCGAGCAAGCCGCAAGATTCCGAGTAAGCCTCAAACTTCCCAAGCCCATGCCAGCCACCTCCAAAATCTCCCGCCTGCTCTTCGGCCTGCTGGCCTACATCAGCCTGACCATCGGCCTGGTGGCCATCGTCATCCCCGGCCTGCCCACCACCGAGTTCATCCTCCTCGCCGCCTGGGCCGCCACCCGCAGTTCGCCGCGCCTGAGTGCCTGGCTGAAAAATCACCGCCTGTTCGGGCCGATCCTGAGCAACTGGCGCAACGGCAAGCTCATCGCGCGCCGGGCCAAGGTCAGCGCCACCGTCAGTATGCTGCTGTGTGCGACCCTGATGCTGGTGATGCTCGATCACGGCTGGCCGATCTACCTGGGGATTGCCGGCATGACCCTGGGCAATCTGTGGATCTGGTCGAGGCCGGAATCACTGCCAGGCCGCCCCTGAAACTACCCGCGACTTCCCCTGTTTTTTTGTCTGTTTTCGGCACTTTTTCCCGCGCAAACGTTTAGCGATGACCGCTCGTCGGGTTGCCATTCATGCCCCTCATCGCCACGCCGATGGGGATTGAATGGCGCTAAATGGATTTGGCGCGGCGAGCCGCGACGGCTCCCAGCCAACCTCTCATCCATTCGCGAGTTCGTCCCATGTTCGACTCACTGTCCATCCGCCTGAAAACCGTCCTGCTCTCCGGTCTGTGCCTGCTTGGCGTTGTTGCGCTGATTGTCTGCATGAACATCTACCAGACCAATCAGAACGATGAACTGGTCAACGACTCCAGCAGCGTAATGCTCACCTCCAGCGTGCAGAACCTGCTCCAGGCCAAAGCGGCCGAACAGGCGGTTCGGGTGCAGAAGACGTTCGGTGAAACCCTGACAGTGGTGACTGCCCTGGCAGATCAGATCAAGGACATGCGCACCCTGGCCGCCAAGCGCTCGCTTGAGCCTGGCGCCTTGCGTGAAGAGTTGAACCAGAGCCTGAAGACCGCCTTCGAGCGCAACGGCAAAGTGCTGGGCATCTGGCTGGCGTTCGAACCCAACGGCCTGGATGGCAAAGACAGTGAGTTCGTCGGTGACGCCGCCCGCCAGTCCAACGAGATCGGTCGTTTCGCCACCTACTGGAGCCGTGCCGGAGGTGAATCGCTCAACACCATCATGGTCGAAGAGGACATGACCAAAACCACCCTGAACCTCAGCGGCACACCGTACAACGTCTGGTACACCTGCCCTCGGGACAGCAAGCGCACCTGCCTGCTCGACCCTTATGCCGATACCGTCGGTGGCAAGGAAGTGCTGATGACCACCATTTCCGTGCCGCTGCTGGTGGATGGCAAGTCCATTGGCGTGGTCGGTATCGACATCGCCCTCGACGCCCTGCAAGCCGCGGCGGTGGACTCCCAGCGTGAGTTGTTCAACAGTGCCGGGCACATGCTGATCGTTTCCGGTACCGGTGTATTGGCGGCTTACAGCGTCGACCCGACGAAAGTGGGCAAGCGCATCGGTGACACCCTGGGCGCGGACGGCAAAGACGTCCTGCAACTGCTCGCCAGCGGTGCACCGAAGATTCTCGATCAGGGCGACCTGATTCGAGCGGTATACCCGGTCAGTCCGATTAGCGAGGCCAAGGCGTGGGCCGTGGTGATCGACCTGCCCAAGCAAGTGCTGCTGGCCGATTCGGTGAAACTGCAAGCGGTACTCGACGATGCCCAGCAAAGCGGCACCCTCCAGGCAGTGGGTGTGGCGATCATCGCCGGGCTGATCGGTCTGTTGCTGATCTGGCTCACCGCCTCTGGCGTTACCCGCCCGATCAACAGCGTGGCCGAGATGCTCAAGGCCATTGCCAGCGGCGACGGCGATTTGACCCAGCGCCTGCACTACGGCAAGAAAGATGAACTGGGCGAGCTGGTCAGCTGGTTCAACCGCTTCCTCGACAAACTGCAGCCGACCATCGCGCAGATCAAACAAAGCATCACCGATGCCCGTGGCACCGCCGACCAGTCTTCGGAAATCGCCCGCCAGACCAGCGAAGGCATGCAGGTGCAGTTCCGCGAAATCGACCAGGTGGCTACCGCGTCCAACGAAATGAGCGCGACCGCCCACGATGTCGCCAACAGTGCGTCGAACGCCGCCAGTGCCGCCAAGGGCGCCGACCAGTCGGCCCGCGACGGCATGCAGATCATCGAGCGCAGCACCCGCGATATCAATCAACTGGCCGACGAAGTCAGCAAGGCCGTGACTGAAGTCGAAGCCCTGGCGGTGAACAGCGAGCAGATCGGCTCGGTACTGGAGGTGATCCGCAGCATCGCCGAACAGACCAACCTGCTGGCGCTCAACGCGGCGATCGAAGCCGCCCGTGCCGGTGAAAGCGGTCGCGGTTTTGCGGTGGTCGCCGATGAGGTGCGCAACCTGGCCAAGCGCACCCAGGACTCGGTGGAAGAAATTCGCCTGGTGATCGAACGCATCCAGAGCGGTACCCGCGGCGTGGTCGCCACCATGCATTCGAGCCAGACCCAGGCCCACAGCAACGCCGGGCAGATCCAGCAAGCGGTCCAGGCCCTGAGCAAAATCAGCGACGCGGTCACGGTCATCAGCGACATGAACCTGCAAATCGCCAGCGCCGCCGAACAGCAGAGCGCCGTGGCCGAAGAGGTCAACCGCAACGTCTCGGCGATCCGCACCGTCACCGAAACCCTGACCGGCCAGGCCACCGAATCGGCGCAGATCAGCAGCCAGCTCAACAACCTCACCACCCACCAGATGAAACTGATGGATCAGTTCCGGGTGTAGCCACCGCTACCCCTGTGGGAGCGGGCTTGCTCGCGAAGGCGGTGTGTCAGCCAACCTATTTATTGCCTGACACACCGCTACCCCTGTGGGAGCG
>DATMUG010000247.1:0-18880 GCA_035563915.1 Pseudomonas sp.
GCCGCCCCCACCGGGGACGTGCCGGCCCCCGAGCTGCACACTGTCCAGAAGACGGCGTGAGGTGAGCCGACGTCAAAAGCGTCGAGCACGGACGAAGTTCTCAAGGGGAGGCCGACGGGTCTCCCCTTTTTCTTTGCGCGCAATTTGGCGCCTGCCCTCAATAAATAAGTTGCGCGACTGATAACCTGTTGCAGAACCGGCCCGAGCAATTCCAGTCTTAAGTACAGGCCCCAACCCGCAATGAGGAATAGCATGAACTCGCGCATCTGGCGTTTGGCAGGTGTTGGTTTGTTGTGTATCAGTGTCACCGCGCAATCGCTCGCCGATGAGCCGCAGGGCCGTGGCCCGGATGGCGGGCAGCACGGGGATGGCGGACATCAGGGCAATAATCAGGGTCACGGTGGAAATAACCAGCCACGCCCCCAGAATCAGAATGGCCAGCAGCAGAATCAGCCTCGTCCGTGGAACAACGGTCTACCGCAGAACGATGGGTTGCCGCATAACAACGGCCTACCGCAGAACGAAGGGTTGCCTCATAACAACGGTCTACCGCATAACAACGGTCTGCCAGAAAATGGTGGCCAATGGCAGAACCGCCAGCAACCCAACTTCAACAACCCGGTTCGCTCACCACCCCCTCCACCGCAATTGCCGGCCAATGACCTGCCGATCCAGCCGCGCCCCGACGCCGTGCAACAGACCCAACCGCCACGGCGTGGCTACTACCAGGACCAGCCACAGCGCAATTATCCAAACCAGCAATGGGGTGGCTACATCGGCGCTCCGTCCAATGACAACCATTGGCAAGGTCGCCCCAGTGGTCGCGGCAACGGCTGGGGACCCGGACCGAGGTATCAGCCCGGGTACGTGATCGATCGCTTCCCGGAACGCGACTACCGCGTGCCCTATGGCGGCCGTGATTATTTCTACTCCGGTGGCTACTGGTATCGCCCTCAGGGCCAGCGTTATGTGGTGGTGCAACCACCGCGCGGGATCCGTGTTCAATACTTGCCGGATTACGCCCAACAGGTCTTGATTGGCGGTTCGGTGTTGTTCCTGGCGGCAGGCTCCTATTACGCCTATCAGGAAAGCACCCAGGACTACATGGTGGTCGAGCCGCCCGGTCAGCCGATGGCGAGCGCCAATGGTATTGACGTGGAAGCTTATCCGGCCAACGGCCAGACGCCTGACCAAATCAATCAGGACGGCTACGACTGCTATCGCTATGCGGTCGAACAGAGTGGTTTCGACCCGCGGGTGGACACCTATCAACCAGACCCGCAAGTGGTGCAAACCTACCGTCAGGCCCAGGGCAACTGCCTGGGCTTTCGGGGTTATCGGGTGACGTTCTGAGCCCTGGCGGCTTTGACCACTTCCTGCGGATCGGCGTGCACCAGCACTTCGGCCCGCGGGTAGGCGGCGTGAATCGCATCGGCGGCCTGATCGCTGATGCCGTGAGCCACTGACAACGTCAGCTCCCCGGGGAGCTCCAGGTGCAATTGCACGAACCATTGGTTGCCGGAAATCCGGGTGCGCAAATCATGGGCGCCTAACACCCCCGGTACGCTGCACGCCAGCTCCAACATGTGCTGGCTGACATCCGGCGGCAGCTCTTCATCCATCAGTACCGCAAAACTTTCCCGGGCGATTTGCACGGCGCTCCAGAGGATGTATACGGCGATCCCCAGACCGAACCAGGCATCCACCTGATGCAGGCCAAAACTGGCGAGCACCAGCGCCACCAGAATGCTGCCGTTGAGCAGCATGTCCGACCGGTAATGCAGGGAGTCGGCACGCACGGCGTTGGAGCCGGTGGCCTTGACCACCCGATGCTGCACCATCAGCAGCGCCAGGGTCAGGCCCAGTGAGAACACAATCACCCCGATGCTGATCCACGGCGCAGCCACCGGTTCCGGATGCTTGATGCGCTCGAACGCCTGCAACGCAATCAGCACCGCACTGCCGCCAATGAACAGCGCCTGGGCCATGCCGGCCAGCGACTCGGCCTTGCCATGCCCGTAACGGTGATCGTCATCGGCCGGCCGCAAGGCGTAATGCACCGCCAGCAGATTGAGCAGCGACGTCACACCGTCGAGGGTCGAGTCGGTAAGCCCTGCGAGCATGCTCACCGAGCCGCTCAGCCACCAGGCGATGGCCTTGGCGACGATCAGCGTACACGCCACCGCCACCGAGGCACGGGTCGCCAGCCTTAGCAGGCGGGCGTGTTCGGAGCTGGAGATCATGAGTGCGGTTATTCCTTTACGGGCACCGATTACGCGGCAGGTTGAAGGCCGAGCATGGCCAGTTGCTGAGTGCTGCCCTTGTGCTGGATCAGGCGAGGGTCATCCAGCGGGACGCTGCGACCCGTTTCACGCTCCAGAATAGTCTGCAACTTGAGGTTATCGACTTTGCCGTCGGCACCGATGGCTTGCTTGAGCTTCTCCGGGGCCACGTAAGCGGTCTCGCCAGGAGCGAAGTAAATCGCGCCGGTGGCGAAGTCCACGGCAAAGGCGATCAGGCCGGGGATGATATAGAACAGCAGGCCCACGGCATCGAGCACGGCGATGGCCGGGTCGATCTTGCCGTCGATCTGGCCACGGCGGTCCGGATAGAAAATCGAACCACAGGCGGTGATCTGGGTCAGCAGGCTCGCAATCAAGACACCGCCGATCAGGCGAGAGGGAACACGCATATGAAATCTCCTTTGGTCATCTCAAAACGAAGTGTCGTCGGTATGAATTAAGACCCTGACGAACGTCCGGCAGTTCGCCGTTATACTCGCCGCTCTGTTTTGGAGCCAGCATGATTTCTTTGCCGATCGATGAAGTTTTACCCGCCCTGCGTGAAGCCCTCGCGACACGTCACGAAGCCGTGCTCGAAGCGCCGCCCGGCGCCGGTAAAACTACCCGTGTGCCGTTGGCCTTGCTCGATGAGCCATGGCTGGCGGGGCAGACGATTCTCATGCTCGAACCACGCCGCCTGGCCGCGCGGGCGGCGGCGGAACGGCTGGCCAGCGAGTTGGGCCAGAGGGTGGGCGAAACCGTGGGCTATCGCATTCGGCTCGACAGCAAGGTCGGTCCCAATACCCGCATCGAAGTCGTCACCGAGGGTATTCTCACCCGGCGCTTGCAGGACGACCCGGCGCTGGAAGGCGTGGGGCTGCTGATCTTCGATGAATTCCATGAACGCAGTCTCGACGCCGATCTGGCGCTTGCCCTGAGTCTCAATGGCCGGGAGCTGTTTCGTGACAGTCAGCCACTGAAAATCCTGTTGATGTCCGCCACCCTGGAAGGCGAGCGCCTGGCCGGCTTGCTGGACGATGCGCCGATCCTTCGCAGCGAAGGCCGCATGTACCCGGTGGCGATGCGCTGGGGCCGGCCGTTCCAGGCCGGCGAATTCATCGAACCACGGTTGGTGCAAACCGTCCTTGAAGCCTTGAACGACGAAACCGGCAGCGTGCTGGTGTTTCTGCCGGGACAGGCGGAAATCCGTCGCGTGCATCAGCAACTGGCCGACGCGCTGGGCGATAACCCTCAGGTGTTGCTGTGTCCGCTGCACGGTGAACTGGACCTGGCCGCGCAACGGGCGGCGATCGATCCGGCGCCGACAGGCAAACGCAAAGTGGTGCTGGCCACCAACATCGCCGAGACCAGCCTGACCATCGACGGGGTGCGGGTGGTGGTCGATGCCGGGCTGGCGCGGGTGCCGCGATTCGATCCTGGCAGCGGCATGACCCGCCTCGACACGCAGCGGATTTCCCGGGCCAGCGCCACGCAACGGGCCGGTCGGGCCGGGCGCCTGGAACCGGGGGTGTGTTATCGCCTCTGGTCGCAGGACCAGCACGAGCAACTGGCGGCCTATGGCAGTGCGGAAATCCTTTCGGCGGATCTGGCGGGGCTGGCCTTGCAACTTGGGCGCTGGGGCGTGGCGCCGGGGCAACTGGTCTGGCTCGATGTGCCGCCGACGGCCGCCTATGCCCAGGCCCAGGATCTGCTAGAGCGCCTGGGTGCGTTGGAAGGCGAGACCTTGACTCGCCACGGTCAGGCCATGGCCGAATTGCCGGCGCATCCGCGCATCGCCCACCTGCTTTTACGTGGGCAGGCGTTGGGGCTGGCGGACATGGCGTGCGATGTCGCGGCACTGCTCGGCGAGCGCGATATTTTGCGCGGTGCCGGCGCCGATCTGCACAGTCGTCTGGTGCTGTTGTCCGGGGAGGAACGGGCCGCTCGGGGTGCCCAGGGCGGCGTGCAACGGGCCCGACAATTGGCGCGGCAGTACCGTGGCTATCTACGCGGCAAGGCGTCGGAGCCGGTCAGCGATCCGGATCATCCGCGCTGGCTGGGTGCGCTGTTGGCGCTGGCCTACCCCGATCGTGTCGCCCAGCAGCGCCGTGCCGGGGGCGCCGAGTACCGACTGGCCAATGGGCGTGCCGCGTTGTTCACCGAGGCCGACAGCCTGATGAAACAGCCATGGCTGGTGATCGCTGATCTTGGCAGCCGTCAGGGGCAGCGAGAGGAACGGATCTACCTGGCGACGGATTTCGACCCGTCTCTGTTCGACTCGGTGCTGGCCGAGCAGGTGCGCTGCGTCGATCAACTGGATTGGGACGAGCGCGAAGGCGTATTGCGTGCCGAGCGACAGCGCAAGGTCGGCGAGCTGATCCTCAGCCGCGAACCGCTGACCGGCCTCGACGAAACCGCCCGCAGCCAGGCGCTGGTGAATCTGGTGCGGCGCAAGGGCCTGGAACTGTTGCCATGGACACCGGAACTGCGGCAGTGGCAGGCGCGAGTGGCGCTGTTGCGCCAACTGGATCTGGACGGTAAGGGCGACAGCGAATGGCCCGATGTCAGCGACGCCGCATTGCTGAAAAACCTCGAACACTGGCTGATGCCATACCTGGGCAAAGTCTCGCGGCTCAGTCATTTCGCCAACCTCGACCTGTCCAGCATCGTCCACAACCTGCTGCCATGGCCGTTGCCGCAACGGCTCGACGAACAGGCCCCCCATCACCTGAGCGTGCCGTCGGGCTCATCGATTCGCCTGGACTACAGCGAACAGCCACCCATTCTGGCGGTGCGTTTGCAGGAACTGTTCGGCCTGGCCGAAACCCCGCGCATCGCCGGCGGTCGCCAAGTGGTCAAGCTGCACCTGCTGTCCCCTGCACGGCGCCCGGTGCAGGTGACCCAGGACCTGGCGAACTTCTGGCGCAGTACGTATGCCGAGGTGAAGAAGGATTTGAAGGGACGGTATCCGAAGCATTATTGGCCGGATGATCCGCTGGTGGCTGAAGCCACGGCGAGGGCCAAGCCACGAAAGTAACCATTGCGGATTCTGTGAGAACTGGCATGCCTGCGCTTTTGCTGCTTGAGCGGGCTGTTCTGTAGGAATCGACTTTAATTACGCGCGGAAATTTCTGAAACGCTCCCAATGGGCAGGCCAATGGCTTGCGGCCATCAAGTGCCCCGTCGTCTTATCCATCGCCACCCCTGATACCCGCCTGGCTTCACGCCGCTATCGAGGGAAGAAGGGGACGTTACCCCACGCCGATAAGGATAAGGAACTGCAAATGAATGCACCTCTGCACACCCCGTACACCAACGAACTGTCACCGGAAGTTCTAAGCAGCCTGGACTTCTCGCCGTTTTCCGAAGAGCAAATCGCGCAATTCCATGAAGAAGCCCGGGCGATCATTCTTCAGCAGCGTGCTTACGTTGCAACGCATCGCCCTTGCGCCATTTACCGATTTGCAACCGAAGGAAGCCAGACCCGCGACGGTGGAGTGATCCAGCAAGCGACCTCGGCGCTGGAGTTCACCTTGGATTGCGGTCGGAAAGTGCACGTAGCACAAAAAGGCGATTGTGTTGTGTATGCCGATGGCAGCACGGCGCAGATCGTCACGGGGGCGGGGCAAGCGAATAGCGATCTGGCGCTGGTCGGTAGTCGTTTGGACAATGGCGACGAAATCATCAATACGCTGCAAGGCAAAAGCTTGGTTGTTGTACGTGAAGGCGACTCGATGCCAGACGATTTTCTGCCCTCTCGCGAGGGAGAAGAAAAGTAATGACCAAAGGATATTTCATTGGCAAGGGTGACAAGACCGCCTGCGGTGGCAGGGTCATGGGTGGTCATACCGGTGTCATGATGTATGGCATTGCCCATGCTCGCGAAGGTGATCCGGTCACCTGCGGCAAAGACGGCAAGACCTACAAGATCGTCGGTGGCATTTCGTACATCATCAGCCATGGCAGAGCCGTGGCAGGCACGCTGGATAGCTACAGCGACTGTCCTTGTCGAGCCCGGCTGTTCCCCTCGATAACCTCCTCCAGCTATGAGAAAAGAGAGTCTGCGGCGCCTGTGAGCAGGGTCATGGCGCAGCCTGCAACGTCTGCGACCAGTGCCCGTTCGGTGGATGCACGTCAATCCGGTTTCAGCCCCTCCAACCCGACATCTTCAGTGATATTCGCCAGCGCAGAGCCCCAGGAACCGGGGTTCTATGTGGTGCCCACAAGCATGACTCGGGAGGCGCTGGAAACCACGCTTTTCGACACACGCGATGCGGCCGTGATGAATAAATTCAATGCGCTGAACCCGGGGCTGGGCGACGTCAAGGCGGGTTCGATGATCGTGCTGAGCGATCCGAACAGCAGTTCCTGCACCTATCAGGAAGCGCAGTTGATGCAGGCGGCCGAGCAAGTCAAGGCAGCCCTCGACCCCCTGACGCCGGACGAAGCGGACTTCATGTTTCTCCATGCCGCGGAGATCGCCAGCTTCACTGGGCAAACTTCGACCTGGCTGGGTGTCAGCGCGGCGGTGATGGAGCAGCATCTGAACCGAATGCGCGATACGTTGCTCGCCATGGAACGCTTGCATCAGGACACCTATCGCCAGCACGGCCATCTTCGATCCCCCCAGTTCTTCGCCGAGCGCGCTAGCCTGCTGAGCCAGCTCGATGCCCAGTTGCTGAACTCCACCCGCCTGCGCAGCCACACGACCCTGGGCGATCACCCCAAGCTTAAAACCGCCCTGGGTATTTCCAGCCGCAGCTTGGTACATCGCTGGGACAAGGCTGGTGGGCCGGGGCAGATACCGGGGTATGCGACGCACGTGGATGCCACCAGTCGCGCGGCCAAATACATGAAGACCGGTGGTCACATCGCGATCGGGCTGGGTGCAGTTTCTTCGTTGCTGGCTATTCAGGAGGTTTGCAATGGTGGGTCTCAGGAGGCTTGCGAGAAGATCTGGTTTACTGAGGGTGGGAAGTTTGCGGGGTCGACCGTGGGCGGCTCCTTGGGTGCAAAGTTTGGTCAAGCAGTCAGCAAATCAGCTTGCGTGGCACTTAAGCGTACGCCAGTTGGCAGGGTTATCTGTGATCTGATCGGGACAGGGGGTGGTGCATGGACTGGGGCGACTGTCGGGGAGGGCGGTGGTGAGCAAATTGGTGAACTGTTGTACGAAACGACACTGCAATGATGGTTGAGTACTTTGGTTCTCACTGGGTTGCTATTTTGTTCTTAGGTAGCCCATTCGTCATGGCTATTTTCAGTCTCGGATTCACTTTTTATCTGAGCCGGCGTTATTTAAGGGCGATGATAGAGGCCTTGCCTAACAGTCGATACCTCTACCTCTGGGAAGCGGGTTTGTGGAAATCGGGATGGTTTGGTCGAGTCTGGCTTATGAATAGCATCGCAGCGATGGTGGTATGGGCTCCGATACATATTCGTGGCGGTGATATCGACCCTGTCGATATCCAGAACTTTCCTGCGCATCTCAAGCGAATGGTGCTTATCGATACAGCGCTCATGTATAGCGCGGTGATCTGGATGCTTGTTGTCTACGTACTAAGGAAGTGTGTGTGATTTTTTGAGCAATGTAGTTGAGCATTACAAAAACGGGCGCCATCAAGGCGCCCTTTTTTATTTACCCATCCACCATACCCAGTTTTTTCCTACCCCAAAACCACAAAAAACCTGCTTTCTCCCTTTCCCGTGCATGAACAGAATGCAATCACGCATGCACAGCAAACCCAAGGAGTGAGCCATGACGTTCTCAATTATCGGGCGCTGCCCTGAAACCGGGCAGCTCGGTATTGCCATCAGTTCTTCAAGCATTGCGGTAGGCGCGCGTTGCCCATGGGCGCGGGCGGGGGTCGGGGCGGTGTCCACTCAGAACATTACGCTGCCGGCGTTGGGGCCGCAGATTCTGGATCTGCTGGAACATGAGCACCTGGAGGCCGGGGCGGCGCTGGACAAGGCGCTCAGTGCCAATGGCTGGAGCCAGTACCGGCAGGTCACGGTGATCGATGCGACGGGGCGTATTGCCTGTTTCAGTGGCAAGGAGTCGCTGGGTGTACACAACGCCGTGAAAGGAGAGCAGTGCGTGGCGGCGGGTAACTTGCTCAGCGATGTGCGGGTGATCGAAGCGATGGTTGCGGCGTTCGAGGCCGAGCCTGGGCAGTTGGCAGATCGCTTGTTGGCGGCGATGCAGTCGGCCATGGCTGCCGGTGGCGAGGCTGGGCCGGTTCACTCCGCAGCACTGAAAGTGGTCGGCGACTACACCTGGCCGATCATCGACCTGCGGGTCGACTGGGCCGAGCAAGATCCGATCGGGCAGTTGCACGGGCTGTGGCAAGCCTATCGACCGCAAATGCAGGATTACCTGACCCGCGCGCTCAACCCGACGGCGGCCCCCAGTTACGGAGTGCCGGGGGATGAGTGAAGTCTCCAGCCGCGACCTGCTGGAGCGCCTGGTTGGCTTCGCCACCGTCAGTCGCGACTCCAATCTGCAACTGATTCGCTTCATCGAGGCCTATCTGGCCGGGTATGGCGTGCAGAGCGAACTCTTCTTCAACGACGACGGCACCAAGGCGAATTTGTTCGCGACCATTGGACCTCTCGTGTCGGGAGGGGTGGTGCTCTCGGGGCACACCGATGTGGTGCCGGTCGACGGGCAGGCCTGGACGGTCGATCCGTTTCGTCTGAGCGAGAAGGACGGACGACTCTACGGGCGCGGCACGGCGGACATGAAAGGCTTCATCGCCTCGGTGCTCGCAGCCGTGCCGACCTTCGTGCAGCGACCGCTTCGATTGCCGGTGCACCTGGCGTTTTCCTACGATGAGGAAGTGGGGTGCCTGGGTGTCAGACCGATGCTCGTCGAGTTGCAGAAGCGGCCGCACAAACCCGCTTTGTGTTTGATCGGCGAGCCGACTGAGCTCAAACCCGTGCTCGGCCACAAGGGCAAACTGGCGATGCGCTGTGAAGTGCGCGGTGCCGCCTGTCATTCGGCTTATGCGCCTTACGGGGTCAACGCGATCGAATATGCCGCCAAGCTGATTGGGCGGCTCGGTGCCATCGGTGAGCAACTGGCTCATCCCGATCACCATGATCCGCGTTTCGATCCGCCGTATTCCACGGTGCAAACGGGGGTGATCAAAGGGGGCAGGGCGCTGAACATCGTGCCCGCTGAGTGCGAGTTCGATTTTGAAGTCAGAGCGCTGCCAGACTTCGATGCCCAGGACGTGGCCAGCCAGTTGCAGACGTACGCCGAGGAGCAGCTGTTGCCGAGGATGCGGGCGGTGCAGGCGGACACGGACATCAAGCTGAGGCAGCTGAGTGCCTATCCCGGCTTGGCGACCTCTCCCGAAAGTGAGGCGGCGCACCTGCTGGCGATCCTGAGCCAGTCTTCAGCCTTTGGCACGGTGGCTTTTGGCACCGAGGGCGGTCTGTTCGACCAGGCGGGCATCCCCACGGTGGTCTGCGGTCCGGGCAGCATGGATCAAGGGCACAAGCCTGATGAGTTCATTGCGCTGGAGCAGTTGGAAGGGTGTGAGGCGATGCTGATTCGATTGGCGGACTATCTGTGCGCCGATGCATCACAGGCATAACCCCGTCCCCTGTAGGAGCTGCCGCAGGCTGCGATCTTTTGATCTTGCTTTTAACAATCAAAAGATCGCAGCCTCGTTTCACCCGACAGCTCCTACAGTGGAATGGGTTGGGTTTGCCCGGTGGTGTTCTGGCTCAACTGCTCCCGACAGAAGTCTACAAACAGCTGCGCAGGCTTGGTCAGTTGATTGCGTTTGAGGCGGGCCGAGGCCAGGCCGGAGGTGGTCACCGGCTCCTTGATCGCGACCGTGACCACCTTTTTCCCATCGTAAGTGCATTCCGAATGCGGGCGGGTCACCAGGATCGAGAAGCCGAAGCCCTGACCCACCATGCCGCGCACCATTTCGATCGACGGTGAGCTGAACACGATGTTCGGCGTCAGCTCCAGTTCATGGAACAGGCTGACGAAGTAAGTCCTGCTCGGCTGCACATCCAGAAGAATCATCGGCTCCCCGCACAGATCCCGGAGCGAGACCTCTTTCTGGTCAGCAAAGCGGTGCCCTTCAGGCAGCAGGACGTAGGGCTTTTGCGGGGGCATCAACGGCGTGGTTTCGATGGTGCTGTCGAGCCCGTGATCGTAGAGGAAGGCGACGTCGAACGTGCCGGCGGTCAAGCCTTGCACCAGATCCTGTTGCTCGCCATCGCGAATACGAATGTCCACGCCGGGGTAGAGCTTGCGAAAGCCGGCGATGAGCTGCGGCAGGTACAACGGGGCAACCGTCTCGAAGCAGCCGATGTCGATTTGCCCGGACACCGTGTCGTTATCCGCCAGCGCGTTCTGCTCGAACTCCCGAGCCATGCGCAGCAACTCCTGAGCCTTGTGGTAGAAGCGCGTGCCGGTGGGCGTCAGGGACACGCCCTGGGCATGGTGGCGGATGAACAGCTGGACGTTGAACGACTCTTCCAGGCTCTTGATCGCTGTCGACACCGAAGGCTGCGCGATATAGAGCTGCCTCGACGCCTCCGCCACGCTACCGGCTTCCACCGTGGTGACGAAGTACTTGAGTTGTCGCAAGGTATAGGAAGCCACACGCACCTCTTTTTTTCGGGTTCGCGCTTCGAGCCCGGATGGCCCCTGTCGCACGAAATATTGCCTGAACCTTACCCTAAGCCGGTTCCGGGCTGGGCAATCGCCAGCCCAGTTTTTTCTTATACCCGGAGCATATTTTTAATAATTTTCCTATCCGCACGCTTGCCGCACTATCGCTCCAACCACTGATAACAACCCCGACCACTCTGGCGGTCGTAAAGGGAGCGTAGCGTGTTCGACCTCGACTACTGGCAGCAAAGAGCTGCCCGGCAAACCTTCTCCGACAAGGCCTTGATCGATGGCCGGCAGGTGTCCGCCGTTTCAGGCGCGACTTTCGACGCCATCAACCCGGCCACCAACCAGTTGTTGGCCCGCGTTGCTGCCTGCGGTGAGGTTGAGGTCGATCTGGCGGTGCGCAGTGCGCGCCGGGCGTTCAACGAAGGCCCCTGGGCACGCATGGCGCCAGTGGAGCGCAAGCGCGTGCTGTTGCGTCTGTCGGAGCTGATGCTTGCCCATCGCGAGGAACTGGCGCTGCTCGATTCCCTCGACATGGGCAAGCCGGTGATGGATGCCTGGAACATCGACGTTCCCGGCGCCGCTCACGTGTTCGCCTGGTATGGCGAGTCGCTGGACAAGCTCTACGATCAGGTCGCGCCCACCGCGCCATCGGCGCTGGCAACCATCACCCGTGAAGCGCTGGGTGTCATCGCCGCCGTCGTGCCGTGGAATTTCCCCCTGGACATGGCGGCATGGAAGCTGGCCCCGGCATTGGCCGCCGGCAACAGCGTGGTGCTCAAACCCGCCGAACAATCCTCGTTCTCGGCCCTGCGTCTGGCGGAGTTGGCGCTGGAGGCCGGCTTGCCGCCAGGCGTGCTCAATGTGGTCACCGGGCTGGGCGAGTCCGCCGGCAAGGCCCTCGGCCTGCACCCGGATGTCGATTGCCTGGTGTTCACCGGCTCCACTCAAGTGGGCAAATACTTCATGCAATACGCCGCGCAATCGAATCTCAAGCAGGTGTGGCTCGAGTGTGGCGGCAAGAGCCCGAGCCTGGTGTTCGACGACTGTCAGGATCTCGATCTGGCGGCGCAGAAAGCCGCGTTCGGCATCTTCTTCAACCAGGGTGAGGTGTGCTCGGCCAACTCACGCCTTTATGTGCAGCGTTCGATCAAGGATGAGTTCATCGAGCGCGTCCTGGAAAAAGCCAAAAACTGGATGCCGGGCGATCCGCTGGACCCGGCAAGCCCCGCTGGCGCCATCGTCGACTCGAAGCAGGCCGCCAGCGTGATGAACTTTATCGAGCGGGCCCGGGAAGACGGCGCCAGGCTGCTCACGGGCGGTCGTCGCTTGAGTTTTAACGGCTCCGACAATTTTATCGAACCGACGGTTTTTGCCGATGTGGCCCAGGATTCGCACCTGTCCCGCGAAGAAGTGTTCGGGCCGGTGCTGGCGATTTCCACCTTCGACACCGAAGAGCAGGCCGTGCGGCTGGCCAACGACAGCATCTATGGGCTGGCAGCCTCTGTGTGGAGCGATGACCTGAATCGCGCACACCGCGTCGCTCGCGCCCTGAAGGCGGGCACAGTGTCGGTCAATACCGTCGATGCCCTGGATGTCTGCGTGCCGTTTGGTGGTGGCAAACAATCGGGTTTCGGTCGAGATCTATCGCTGCACGCGTTCGATAAATACACCCAGTTGAAAACAACCTGGTTTCAACTTCGTTAATGGCACTTGATTAACTAAGCGCACGCCAATGGCGTGCGAATCAAAAAATAAAAGGATGTTCTCGCGCGGATTGCAGTGCGCGTGTTGACGACCGCGTGGTCGTGACTGCCTCAGTAACTAATCACAATTAAAAAGTGAGGGAGCTTCTATGTTCAAGTCTTCAACTTCGAGCGTTATAACGGCTGCTGGTTATACAGCGTTACTTGCATTCACGATTCCGCTCGCCGCACAGGCGCAAAGTATTACGGTTATTTCCTTCGGCGGTGCCACCAAGGCGGCTCAAGAGGGCGCTTACTTCAAACCCTTTGAAAAAAGTGGAGCAGGCAAAGTGGTGGTTGGCGAGTACAGCGGCGAACTGTCCAAGGTCAAGGCCATGGTCGATGTTGGTCAGGTGTCCTGGGACGTGGTCGAAGTGGAGAGCCCGGAACTGTTGCGCGGCTGCGAGGAAGGCTTGTTCGAAAAAATCGACCCGGCCCTGATCGGCGAAGCCGCCAACTACTTGCCCGGTGCGGTCAGCGAATGCGGTGTAGCCAGTTATGTGTGGTCGATGGTGCTGGCCTACAACGCGGGCAAAGTGAGCGCCGCGCCCACCTCTTGGGCAGACATGTGGAACCTGCAGCAGTTTCCCGGCAAGCGTGGCCTGCGCAAGGGCGCCAAGTACACCCTGGAAGTCGCGTTGCTCGCTGACGGCGTCAAACAGCAGGACCTTTATAAAGTCCTGGGCACCAAGGAAGGCGTGGACCGGGCGTTTCACAAACTCGACCAGATCAAGCCCTCCATTCAGTGGTGGGAAGCCGGCGCGCAACCGCCGCAATGGCTGTCCGCGGGCGATGTGGTGATGTCCGCCGCCTACAACGGGCGTATCGCCGTGGCGCAAAGGGAAGGCTCGAAACTGGCGATCTCATGGAACGGTCACCTCTACGATCCGGATCACTGGGCCATCGTACGCGGCAGCCCGAACAAGGCGCTGGCCCAGCAATTCATCGTGTTTGCCAGCCAGGCCAGCGGGCAGAAATCCTTCTCCACCCAAATGTCCTACGGCCCGATCCGCAAGGATGTGCTGGCGCAGTTGCCGGCCGACACCCTGGCCCAATTGCCCACCGCCCGGGCCAACCTGGCTGAAGGGCAACTGGTGGATGCCACGTTCTGGGTCGATCACGGCGAAGAGCTGGAGGAACGCTTCAACGCCTGGGCGGCGCGCTAAACCGCTCGGGTCAACGGTGAGGCTGCCAGCGTTTGCGCGCCTCACTCATTCATCCCTGCCTTCCTTGCAACAGGGCGGCAGGGAGGCGAACAACAACAAGAAAACACGGGGAGTTTGTCATGGGTTCAAGTTCATCCGCCGCCATGGCGGGGCATTCGGGCGGATTGCGCCGCGTGCTGGGGCTCGGTTCGCTGCTGGCGGTCGCGGTAGGCGTCGTGGTCTCCCAGGGCGTCATGGTGCTGATGCTGCAAGGGGCGGGCATCGCCGGTTTCGGCTTCATCATTCCGCTGGCCATCGCCTACGTGCTGGCAATCACCTATGCCTGGTCGTTTTCCGAACTGGCGTTGATGATCCCGCGCGCGGGCAGCCTCAGTAGCTACACGGAAGTGGCCATTGGGCATTTTCCGGCGATTCTGGCGACCTTCTCGGGGTACATGGTGGTGGCCATGTTTGCGCTGTCCGCCGAACTGCTGTTGCTGGACCTGGTGATCAGCAAGGTCTATCCCGATGTCATCCCGCATATGGTGGTGGCGTACGGCGTTTTGGGCTTGTTCACCGTGCTGAACCTGTTTGGCATCGATGTGTTCGCCAAGCTGCAGAACGTGCTCGCGCTGGTGATGGTGGTGATCCTTATCGCCATGGGCCTGGCGTCGCTGAGTAACGGTCAGGCCAGTCTGCAACTGCCAATGGATCAGGGCTGGAACCCCTTGGAGTTCGGCGCCATCACCCTGGCAGCCATGGCGGTGTGGGGCTTTGTCGGCGCCGAGTTCGTCTGCCCGCTGGTGGAAGAAACCCGCAACCCCGAGCGCAACATTCCTCGCTCGATGACCATCGGTTTGACGGTGATTTTCGGTGTGATCGCGTTGTATTGCTTTGGTGCGTTGTTGTGTATTCCCCGCGAGCAACTGGCCAGTGATGCGCTGCCGCACTATCTGGTTGCCACCACCGTCTTCGGCGAGGCAGGCAAGTTGTTTCTGGTGGTCGCGGCCATTACCGCCACCTGCAGCACCGTCAACTCATCCCTGGCCGCCTTGCCGCGCATGCTCTACGGCATGGCCCAGAACGGCCAGGCGTTTCCGCAATTCAAGCAGCTGACGGCCCGCGGTCGTACGCCCTGGGTGGCGGTGTTGTTTGTCGCCGCCATTACCGGCCTGCCGATCCTGATCCTGGGCCATGACTCGGCGGCCATCAGCCTGCTGCTCCTGGCGGCGGCGCTGGCGTGGCTGCTGGCCTACATCATCGTGCACATCGACGTGATCGCCCTGCGTCGGCGTTATCCGCATCTGGCGCGTCCATTCCGCTCACCGTTTTATCCGTGGCCGCAAATCGTGGGCATCGCCGGCATGCTCTTTGCGATCTACCACGTATCGCCAACGCCGGAGATGACCGCCAGCATTTTCGGTTGTGCCGGGGTGGTGCTGGGCCTGATATCGCTGATCGCCGTGATCTGGGTCAAATTCGTGATGCGCAAGCCGCTGTTCACGCCCGAGCCCCTGAATCAGAACTGAACCCTTGCCCAAATTAAGGAGAACAAGAAATGACTACCGAGTACAAACCTCAGCGCGACACCAGCGACTATCAAGCCGGCGATGCCGCGCACCACATTCACGCCTTCCTCGATCAGAAGGCATTGAATGCTGAAGGCCCGCGGGTCATCGTCGGTGGCGAGCGCCTGCACCTGTGGGACAACGATGGCAATCGCTACCTCGATGGGATGTCGGGCCTGTGGTGCACCAACCTGGGTTATGGGCGCAAGGACCTCGCGGCGGCGGCCACTCGCCAGCTGGAGCAGTTGCCGTACTACAACATGTTCTTCCACACCACCCACCCGGCGGTGGTCGAGCTTTCCGAGCTGCTGTTCAG
The DNA here is from genome assembly GCA_035563915.1 of Pseudomonas sp. Taxonomy (GTDB): domain Bacteria; phylum Pseudomonadota; class Gammaproteobacteria; order Pseudomonadales; family Pseudomonadaceae; genus Aquipseudomonas. The sequence goes on from DATMUG010000247.1 coordinate 15,698, forward strand.
CCTGCTGCCCAAGCACTACAGCCACGCGATCTACACCAACTCCGGCTCCGAAGCCAACGAGGTATTGATCCGCACGGTACGCCGTTACTGGCAGATCCTCGGCAAGCCGCAGAAGAAGATCATGATCGGTCGCTGGAACGGTTACCACGGCTCTACCCTGGGCGCCACCGCCCTGGGCGGGATGAAATTCATGCACGACATGGGCGGTGTGATTCCCGATGTCGCGCACATCGATGAGCCTTACTGGTTCGCCCACGAGGGTGACCTGACGCCGGCGCAATTCGGCCTGCGTGCAGCGCAGCAACTGGAAAGCAAAATCCTCGAACTGGGGGCCGAGAACGTGGCGGCTTTCGTCGCCGAACCGTTCCAGGGCGCGGGTGGCATGATCTTCCCGCCGGAAAGTTACTGGCCGGAAATTCAGCGCATCTGCCGCAAGTACGATGTGCTGCTGTGTGCCGACGAGGTGATCGGCGGTTTCGGACGCACCGGCGAATGGTTCGCCCACCAGCACTTCGATTTCGAGCCGGACACCCTGTCCATCGCCAAGGGCCTGACCTCGGGTTACATCCCCATGGGCGGCCTGATTCTGAGCCGGCGCATGGCACAAGTGCTGGTGGAGCAGGGTGGCGTGTTTGCCCACGGCCTGACCTATTCCGGTCACCCGGTGGCCGCTGCGGTCGCCATTGCCAACCTCACGGCATTGCGCGATGAGGGGGTGGTCGCTCAGGTCAAGAACGACACCGGTCCGTACCTGCAGAACTGCCTGCGTGAGGTGTTCGGCAATCACCCGCTGGTGGCTGAAATCCAGGGGACGGGACTGGTGGCCGCGTTGCAGTTTGCGCAGGACAAGGCGACCCGCAAGCGCTTCGACAACGAAGGCGACATTGCGTGGCGCTGCCGCACCATTGGGTTCGAGGAGGGCGTGATCATTCGCTCGACCCTGGGCCGGATGATCATGGCCCCGGCACTGATCGCAACGCGCGGTGAGATTGATGAACTGGTGTCCAAGACGAAGATTGCCGTGGATAGAACGGCTCAGGAAATTGGTGTGCTTTAAACAATAACTGTAGGAGCGAGCCTGCTCGCGATGGTCGTTAACGATAACGCTGGCTGTCTGAATAAACGCGGCGCTTTCAATCCATCGCGAGCAAGCTCGCTCCTGCAAGTTCACGTAATCATTAATGTTCATTGCCTGTAAAAGTTGTTGGTTAGTTTTTTAATGGGCAACAACGACAAAAATCATAATTTCGCTATTGGCATTTACTGAACACAATAAATGCACCCCGCCAGCAAAGTTAAAACTGCGGAACTTGGTTATTTAAACGGCTGAACTGTCGCGATCGGGTGCGCCCTGGTCGCCTCTCTGAAGGACACAAGCATGACCAATAAAAAGATAGAAATAGATACGCTTGTCGTCGGAGCCGGCCAGGCTGGCGTCGCCATGAGCGAACACTTGAGCAAGCTGGGCGTTGCGCACCTCGTACTTGAGCGTAACCGCATTGCTGAAGCCTGGCGCACCGGGCGCTGGGATTCGCTGGTCGCCAACGGCCCGGTCTGGCATGACCGCTTCCCGGGCCTGGCTTTCGAGGACCTGGACCCCGATGCCTTCGCCTCCAAGGATCGCGTGGCGGCTTATTTCGAAGCCTATGCCGAGAAATTCGAGGCGCCGATCCGTACCGGTGTCGAAGTCAAAAAAGTGGTTCGCAACGCCGACCGGCCGGGATTCACTATCGAAACCTCTGAAGGTGTGATCGAGGCCAATCGCGTGGTGGCGGCGACCGGTCCGTTCCAGCGCCCGGTGATTCCACCGATTGCCCCGAAAGACAGCCCGATCACGCAAATTCACTCCGCCGAATATTTCAACCCGCAGCAACTGCCCGAGGGTGGCGTGCTGGTGGTGGGGGCCGGCTCTTCTGGCGTGCAGATCGCCGATGAATTGCAACGCGCGGGCAAGCAGGTCTACCTGTCGGTGGGCCAGCATGACCGTCCGCCCCGGGCTTATCGCAATCGCGATTTCTGCTGGTGGCTGGGGGTTCTGGGGCTCTGGGACGCCGAAGTCATGCAGCCCGGCCGTGAGCACGTGACCATCGCAGTCAGTGGTGCGCGCGGTGGCCATACCGTCGATTTCCGGGCACTCGCCCGGCAAGGCGTGACGCTGGTGGGGCTGACCCAATCCTTCAACGACGGCGTGGTGACCTTCCAGCAGGATCTGGTGCGAAACATCGCGGCTGGCGACGAGAACTACCTGTCGCTGCTGGATGCGGCGGATGCCTATGTGGCGCGCAATGGCCTCGACCTGCCGGAAGAACCAGAAGCCCGGTTCATGCTGCCCGACCCTGATTGCATGACGAACCCGATCCTGGAACTCGATCTGGCCGAGGCGGGCATCACCTCGATCATCTGGGCGACCGGCTATGCCGTCGATTACAGCTGGCTGCAGGTCGATGCCTTCGACGACAAGGGCAAGCCCCGTCATCAGCGCGGCGTGTCGAGCGAACCGGGTGTTTATTTTGTCGGGCTGCCGTGGCTGTCGCGGCGCGGGTCGAGCTTCATCTGGGGCGTCTGGCACGACGCCAAACACGTCGCCGGCCACATTGCCACGCAGCGCCAGTACCTTGAGTACCGAGATCCTTCGCAGCGCTAAGTCGCCATTATCCATTCATTTTCAGGGGAATCATTCGATGCCTACTCACACGCGAATCCGCATGTTCAACACTCGCGACACCTATCCCAACCAGGCGCTGGACAACGACCTGTGCCAAGCGGTGCGGGCGGGCAACACCGTTTATGTGCGCGGTCAGATCGGCACCGATTTCGAGGGCAACCTGGTGGGCCTTGGCGACCCGGGGGCCCAGGCCGAACAGGCGATGAAAAACGTCAAGCAACTGCTGGAAGAGGCCGGAAGCGATCTTTCGCATATCGTCAAAACCACCACCTACATCATCGACCCGCGTTACCGCGAGCCGGTTTACCAAGTGATCGGCAAGTGGTTGAAGGGCGTGTTCCCGATCTCCACCGGGCTGGTGATCTCCGGGCTCGGGCAGCCGCAGTGGTTGATGGAGATCGATGTGATTGCGGTCATTCCGGATGATTGGCAGGCGAGCTGAATATCGAATTCAGCGAGTTCCTTGTGGGAGCGGGCTTGCTCGCGAAAGCGGTGGATCAGTCGACATCAATGTTGAA
>DATMUG010000248.1:0-13148 GCA_035563915.1 Pseudomonas sp.
CCAGGTCGTAGACCGAATCGACGCCTTGCAGGTACATCGCCAGACGCTCGAGACCGTAGGTGATCTCGCCGGTCACCGGGTAGCACTCGATGCCGCCCGCTTGCTGGAAGTAAGTGAACTGTGTCACTTCCATGCCGTTGAGCCAGACTTCCCAGCCCAGGCCCCAGGCGCCGAGGGTCGGCGATTCCCAGTTGTCTTCGACGAAGCGGATGTCATGCACCAGTGGGTCCAGGCCCACGTGCTTGAGGGAGCCCAGGTACAGTTCCTGGAAGTTGTCCGGGTTCGGCTTGAGCACGACCTGGAACTGGTAGTAGTGCTGCAGGCGGTTCGGGTTTTCCCCGTAGCGGCCGTCAGTCGGACGGCGGCTTGGCTGCACGTAGGCGGCGTTCCAGGTTTCCGGGCCAATGGCGCGCAGGAATGTAGCGGTGTGGAAAGTGCCGGCGCCTACTTCCATATCGTAGGGCTGAAGTACCACACAACCTTGCTCGGCCCAGTATTGCTGAAGGGCGAGGATCAAGTCTTGGAAGGTACGCACGGCTGGCGTAGGCTGGCTCACGAAATTCACCTGTTTCTTGGGCTGCGATTTAAAGAGCGGGAGTATACCCGATTCATTGCTGCGCACGCCCCCTGGAGCCTTATGCCACGCTGCTTTTGGTGTTCCGAAGATCCGCTGTACATGGCTTATCACGATAAGGAGTGGGGCACGCCGCTACGCGATGCGCAGGGTTTGTTCGAGTTGCTTTTGCTCGAAGGGTTCCAGGCCGGGCTTTCCTGGATCACGGTGCTGCGCAAGCGCGAGCATTATCGCCAGGTCATGTTCGGCTTCGACGTGCAGCGCGTGGCCCAGATGAGCGACGCGGAAATCGATGAATTGATGCTCGACCCGGGCATCATCCGCAATCGCCTGAAGCTCAATGCCGCACGGCGCAATGCCCGGGCCTGGCTGGAGCTGGATGACCCGGTGGCGTTTCTCTGGTCCTTCGTCGGTGATGCGCCGATGATCAACCATTTCAAGGATCGCAGTGAAGTGCCGGCCATCACGCCCGCAGCGGTGGAGATGAGCAAAGGCCTGAAAAAGGCTGGCTTCACCTTTGTCGGGCCGACCATTTGCTACGCCTTCATGCAGGCTTCGGGCATGGTCATGGACCACACGCAGGATTGCGACCGCTACGCGATGCTGGCCAACGGCGGTTAGAATAGCCGCCTCGCGCACAGCACAAGATCAGGAGTGACCTGTGGATAAGTTTAAAGGCGCCTTGCTGGTAGGCGCTCTGCGGCTGTTTGCCCTGCTTCCGTGGCGGGCCGTGCAGGCCGTTGGTTCGGCGATTGGCTGGATGATGTGGAAAACCCCCAACCGTTCCCGTGACGTGGTACGTATCAATCTCTCCAAGTGCTTTCCGGACATGGACCCCGCCGAACGCGAGCGGCTGGTCGGCCAAAGCCTGAAGGATATCGGCAAGTCTCTGACCGAGAGCGCCTGCGCCTGGATCTGGCCGGCCCAGCGCTCCATCGACCTGGTGCGTGAAGTCGAAGGTCTTGAAGTATTGAAGGACGCCCTCGCCTCCGGCAAAGGCGTCGTTGGCATCACCAGTCACCTGGGCAACTGGGAAGTGCTCAACCACTTCTATTGCAGCCAGTGCAAACCAATCATCTTCTACCGCCCGCCGAAACTGAAGGCTGTGGATGAATTGCTGCAAAAGCAGCGTGTGCAACTGGGCAACAAAGTCGCCGCGTCGACCAAGGAAGGCATCCTCAGTGTCATCAAGGAAGTGCGCAAAGGTGGTGCAGTGGGCATCCCCGCTGACCCGGAACCGGCCGAATCCGCCGGTATTTTCGTGCCGTTCTTCGCCACCCAGGCCCTGACCAGCAAGTTCGTGCCGAACATGCTGGCTGGTCACAAAGCGGTGGGTGTGTTCCTGCATGCGCTGCGGCTGCCGGACGGTTCGGGCTACAAGGTGATTCTGGAAGCCGCGCCCGAGGCCATGTACAGCACCGACACCGCCACTTCATGCGCGGCCATGAGCCAGGTGGTCGAGCGCTACGTGCGGGCATATCCCAGCCAGTACATGTGGAGCATGAAGCGCTTCAAGAAGCGTCCCCCCGGCGAAGAGCGCTGGTATTAAAGATTTGGCACGCTATGTGGATAACGTGTAGGAGCTGCCGAAGGCTGCGATCTTTTGATCTTGCTCTTCGTGTTATCCACAACCCGGTCACAAGGGCGCAATAAGATGTCCGAACACCGCAAATCATTTCGCATCAAGATCACCCACGAAAGCCTGGGCGAATGCCTGGGCCAAACGCGAAACTTGTCGACCACAGGTGTCTACGTCCAGCATCCTGCGTTGTCTTCGTTGCCCAGAGGCGCAGTTGTATACGGGCAGGTTCAGGACTTACCCACAGGCGCACCGAAGGTGAAGATGGAAGTGGTGCAAGTGGATGCCGAAGGTATAGGCCTTCGTTATCTCTGATCAGTGTGCCTGGCGGTCGAGTTTCTTCAGAAACACCGTCATTTCCTTCTCGGCCTGCTTGTCGCCATGGTCCTTCGCCGCTTGCAGCCCTTTCTCCCAAGCCATCCGTGCCGCCCCATGGTCCGCCAGCGCCAGATGGGCCTTGCCCAACAGTTTCCAGGCCGCCGAATATTTCGGATCGAGTTCTACGCAACGCTGAAAATGCTCCACAGCCTTGGCGTTGTCCCCCAGATCCAGATAGCCCTTGCCCAGGCCGAAGCGTAGCAATGTGTTATCCACACCCTTGGCGAGCATTTTTTCCAGGGATTCGATCATCAGCACTTATCCTTTGAACGTTGAAAAACCTTTGTGGCGAGGGAGCTTGCTCCCGTTCGAGCGCGAAGCGGTCGCCATTAAAGATTTTACGGCCGCTTCGCAGCCGGACGGGAGCAAGCTCCCTCGCCACAGAAGTGTGATCAGAAGAAGCTCAACCCCACATGGAACAGCTTTTCCACATCCCGAATATGCTTTTTATCCACAAGGAACAGAATCACGTGGTCCCCGGTCTGGATCACCGTGTCATCGTGGGCAATGATCACTTCCTCATCGCGGATGATCGCACCGATGGTCGTTCCCGGCGGCAGGCCGATGTTTTCGATGGCCTTGCCAATGACCTTGCTCGATTTCGCATCGCCATGGGCAATCGCCTCGATGGCCTCCGCCGCGCCCCGGCGCAGTGAATGCACGCTGACAATGTCACCGCGCCGCACGTGGGCCAGCAAGGTGCCGATGGTGGCCAGTTGCGGGCTGATGGCGATATCGATGTCACCGCCCTGGATCAGGTCCACGTAGGCCGGGTTGTTGATGATGGTCATCACCTTCTTCGCACCCAGGCGCTTGGCCAGCAGCGACGACATGATGTTGGCCTCGTCGTCGTTGGTCAGGGCCAGGAAGATGTCGGCGTCGGCGATGTTCTCTTCCAGCAGCAGATCGCGGTCCGAGGCACTGCCCTGCAATACCACGGTGCTGTCGAGGTGGTCGGAGAGATGGCGGCAGCGTGCCGGGTTCATTTCGATGATTTTCACCTGGTAACGGCTTTCGATGGCCTCGGCCAAACGCTCACCGATTTGCCCGCCACCGGCAATGACAATGCGTTTATAGGTCTCATCGAGACGGCGCATTTCACTCATGACCGCGCGAATGTTCGCTCGGGCCGCGATGAAAAATACTTCGTCGTCCGCTTCGATCACCGTATCGCCCTGGGGCAGGATCGGTCGATCCCGACGGAAAATCGCCGCGACGCGGGTTTCGACATTGGGCATGTGTTCGCGCAATTGCCGCAGTTGCTGGCCCACCAGTGGCCCGCCGTAGTAGGCCCGCACCGCAACCAGCTGCGCCTTGCCTTCGGCGAAGTCGATGACCTGCAACGCACCCGGATGCTGGATCAGGCGCTTGATGTAGTTGGTGACCACCTGTTCCGGGCTGATCAGCACGTCCACCGGAATGGCTTCGTTATCGAACAATTCATCAGCACGGGTCAGGTAGGCGGCTTCGCGCACGCGAGCGATTTTCGTCGGCGTGTGGAACAGAGTGTGGGCGACCTGGCAGGCGACCATGTTGGTTTCATCGCTGTTGGTGACGGCGACCAGCATATCGGCATCATCGGCACCGGCCTGGCGCAGCACGCTGGGTATCGAGCCACGGCCCTGCACCGTACGAATGTCCAGTCGGTCACCCAGGTCGCGCAGGCGTTCGCCGTCGGTGTCGACCACCGTGATGTCATTCGCCTCGCTGGCCAGATGTTCCGCCAACGAACCCCCCACCTGCCCTGCACCAAGGATGATGATTTTCATCCAGTCACTCCATTGAATCCGTTTAACCGCGCGCGGCGGCGATCTTGATCAGCTTGGCGTAATAGAAACCGTCATGCCCGCCTTCTTGTGCCAGCAACTGGCGACCGTGGGGCTGTTTGATACCCGCTGCTGTGGCGAGGTCCAGTTCACGAGCCCCTGGTGTGCGGGCGAGGAACGCTTCGATGACTTCAGTGTTCTCGGTCGGCAAGGTGGAGCACGTGGCGTAAAGCAGGATGCCGCCGACTTCCAGGGTTTTCCACATGGCGTCGAGCAACTCACCTTGCAGCAGCGCCAGCGCAGCAATGTCGTCAGGTTGGCGGGTGAGCTTGATGTCGGGGTGGCGACGAATCACGCCGGTGGCCGAGCACGGCGCGTCCAGCAGGATGCGCTGGAATGGTTTGCCGTCCCACCAGGCCTGAATGTCACGGCCGTCGGCGGCGATCAGTTCGGCGCTCAGGCCCAGGCGTTCGAGGTTTTCCTGCACCCGCACCAGGCGCTTGGCTTCCAGATCCACGGCCACCACGCCGTTCAGTGCCGGTTCGACTTCGAGGATGTGGCAAGTCTTGCCGCCGGGAGCACAGCAGGCGTCCAGCACGCGCTGGCCCGGGGCGAGATCGAGCAGGTCGGCCGCCAGCTGAGCAGCTTCATCCTGCACGCTGATCCAGCCTTCGGCGAAGCCTGGCAGGCTGCGAACGTCGGCAGCGGCGTCGAGGATGATGCCATCGCGGCTGTAAATGCATGGGCTGGCGCTGAAGCCGGCTTCGCCGAGCAATTGCAGATAAGCATCGCGAGCATGATGGCGGCGATTGACCCGCAGGATCATCGGCGGATGTGCATTGTTCGCCGCGCAAATCGCTTCCCATTGCTCAGGCCAGAACGCCTTGAGGGATTTTTGCAGCCAGCGCGGGTGGGCGGTGCGTACCACCGGGTCGCGCTCCAGCTCCGCCAGCAGCGCTTCGCCTTCCCGCTGGGCGCGGCGCAGTACGGCGTTGAGCAAGGCTTTGGCCCAGGGCTTTTTCAGCTTGTCCGCGCAACCGACGGTTTCACCGATGGCGGCATGGGCCGGAACCCGGGTGTAGAGCAATTGGTAGAGGCCGACCAGCAGCAGCGCCTGGACATCGGCATCCGCGGCTTTGAACGGCTTTTGCAGCAGCTTGGCCGCCAGCTCCGACAAACGCGGCTGCCAGCGGGCGGTGCCGAACGCCAGGTCCTGGGTAAAGCCACGGTCGCGGTCCTCGACCTTGTCCAATTGCGTGGGCAATGAGCTGTTGAGCGAGGCTTTGCCGCTGAGCACAGCAGCCAGTGCCTTGGCGGCGGCCAGACGTGGATTCATTGAACGTCCGCCACTTGGCCGAGCACCGAACCGATGGCGAACTTCTCGCGACGGCTGTTGAACAGGTCGCTGAAGTTCAACGCCTTGCCGCCGGGCAATTGCAGACGGGTCAGACACAGGGCCTGCTCACCGCAGGCGACGATCAGGCCGTCCTTGCTGGCGCCGATGATTTCCCCGGGTGCGCCCTTGCCTTGCGAGAGATTGGCGGCCAGGACTTTCAGGGCTTCGCCATTGAGGGTGCTGTGGGTGATCGGCCAAGGGTTGAAGGCTCGTACCAGGCGCTCCAGTTCAACTGCAGGGCGAGTCCAGTCGATGCGGGCTTCGTCCTTGTTCAATTTGTGTGCGTAGGTGGCGAGGCTGTCGTCCTGCACCTCGCCCTCCAGCGTTCCGGCAGCGAGGCCGGCAATCGCTTGAATCACGGCGGGTGGCCCCATTTCGGCCAAACGGTCGTGCAGGCTGCCGCCGGTGTCTTCGGCGCTGATCGGCGTAGTGACTTTCAGCAGCATCGGCCCGGTGTCCAGACCCGCCTCCATGCGCATCACGGTCACGCCACTTTCGTCGTCACCGGCTTCGACGGCGCGTTGGATCGGCGCGGCTCCGCGCCAGCGTGGCAGCAGGGACGCGTGGCTGTTGATGCAACCCAGGCGCGGAATATCCAGCACCACTTGCGGCAGAATCAGGCCGTAGGCGACTACCACCATCAAATCCGGTTTCAGCGCGGCCAGTTCAGCCTGAGCGTCTGCGTTGCGCAAGGTTGGCGGTTGCAGCACAGGAATGTTGTGCTCCAGCGCCAACTGCTTGACCGGGCTCGGCATCAGCTTCTGCCCACGACCGGCCGGGCGATCCGGTTGGGTGTAGACCGCGACGATCTCATACGGGCTGCTCAGCAGGGCCTTGAGGTGTTCGGCGGCGAATTCCGGGGTGCCGGCAAAGACAATGCGCAGTGGCTCGGTCATGGGTGGCTCTCTATTGCAAAGCTTCTTGAAAAGAAAAAGGCTTGCCGCGGCAAGCCTTTGAAGAGGGGCATCAGGCGTTCTGGCGATGAAGCTTTTCCAGTTTCTTCTTGATGCGGTCGCGTTTGAGCGTGGACAGGTAATCGACGAACAATTTGCCGTTAAGGTGGTCGCATTCGTGCTGGATGCACACGGCGAGCAAGTCTTCGGCGATTAATTCGTAAGGTTTGCCGTCGCGGTCCAGCGCCTTGACCTTGACCCGTTGCGGGCGATCGACGTTTTCGTAGAAGCCCGGTACCGAAAGGCAGCCTTCCTGATACTGACCCATGTCTTCGGTCAGGGGCTCGAGTTCGGGGTTGATGAACACTCGCGGTTCGGTGCGGTCTTCGGAAAGGTCCATGACGACAATGCGCTTGTGGACGTTGACCTGAGTCGCAGCGAGGCCGATGCCTGGAGCCTCATACATTGTTTCAAACATGTCATCGACCAGCTGACGCACTTCGTCGTCCACTACGGCCACCGGTTTGGCGATGGTGCGCAGGCGCGAGTCAGGGAATTCGAGGATGTTCAAAATGGCCATAAGCTTGATGACTGCACGTGTGAGATAGGATCGGGTCGGTGCCTGGCGCGTCCGAAGATGCAGGCTACCGTTGTAAAACTAGCTCCCTTCTACTCATAAGCAAGCAGGGAGCGAGCCACTGACGGCTCTGGCGTTTCACGCGAACGGACATAATAAAGGGATTCACCGCATGAGGAAATCACTACTCGCCCTGCTCCTTCTGGTCTCTGCCGGTTGGGCGCACGGGCAAGTGCAACTCAAGGAAGGTTTTCCACAGCAATACACGGTGGTTTCGGGGGACACACTCTGGGGGATCTCGGAAAAATTCCTCCGTGAGCCGTGGCAATGGCCGCAGCTGTGGCAAGCCAACCCGCAAATCGAAAACCCCAATCTCATCTACCCCGGCGATACCCTTTCGCTGGTCTACGTCAACGGTCAGCCTCGCCTGACACTCAATCGTGGCGCTTCGCGCGGCACCATCAAGCTTTCGCCGAAAGTACGCAGCAGCCCGGTGGCCGATGCCATTGCGAGCATCCCGCTGAAATCGATCAACAGTTTTCTGCTGAGTAACCGCATCGTCGACAAGGCCGAGGATTTCGACAAGGCGCCGTACATCGTGGCCGGCGATGCCGAACGCGTACTCAGTGGCATGGGTGATCGCATCTTCGCCCGTGGGCACTTCGACATGGCGCAGCCGGTCTACGGCATCTTCCGTCAGGGCAAGGTCTACACCGACCCCAAGACCCAGGAATTTCTGGGAATCAATGCCGATGACATCGGTGGCGGCGAGATAGTCGCCACCGAAGGTGATGTTGCCACCCTGGCGTTGCAGCGCACGACTCAGGAAGTGCGCCTCGGTGATCGTTTGTTCAGCAGTGAAGAGCGCTCGATCAACTCGACATTCATGCCCAGCGCACCGAAAGACCCGGTCGACGGCCTGATCATCGACGTACCGCGCGGTGTTACCCAGATTGGAGCACTGGATGTGGTCACGCTGAACAAGGGTCAGCGTGATGGACTGGTCGAAGGCAATGTGTTGGCGATCATGAAAACCGGCGAAACCGTGCGCGACCGGATCACCGGCCAGCCGCTGAAGATTCCCGATGAGCGCGCCGGGCTGCTGATGGTGTTCCGTACCTACGACAGGCTCAGCTACGGGTTGGTGCTCAACGCATCGCGATCGCTCGCGGTAATGGACAAGGTCCGAAATCCGTAAGCAGGCTTCACAAGTTACCAACAGAGTTATCCACAGCTTATTCCCGTCTGGATGCGGGCTTATAACGATCAAGGATGATCCATGTCGCCATCTGCTGTTGCACCGGTTTCCCCCGCGGAACTGGAAGCTCGTCTACGTCTGCACCGATTGCCGGAACTCGGCCCGGCGCGGTTCAAGAAATTGCTGGAAGCCTTCGGTTCAGCGTCAAAAGCCATCAGCGCACCGGCCAGTGCCTGGCGAGCGCTGGGCTTGCCGCTGAGCTGCGCAGAGGCTCGGCGTTGTCCTGAAATTCGTGATGGAGCCAGCCATGCGCTGGCCTGGTTGGGGCGTCCGGCCCAGCATTTATTGATGTGGGACCAGCCTGACTATCCTGCGCTGCTGGCGGAAATCAGCGACGCACCACCCCTGCTATTCGTGGCAGGCGATCCTGGAATTCTGGAAAAACCGCAGCTGGCGATGGTCGGCAGTCGCCGCGCTTCACGGCCGGGCATGGACACTGCCGCCGCTTTTTCCCGCAGTCTGGCCAGTGCCGGTTTCGTCATCACCAGTGGCCTCGCGTTGGGCATCGATGCGGCCGCCCATCAAGCTGCATTGGATGTCGGGGGACAGACAATCGGTGTGCTGGGTACGGGGCTGGAAAAATTTTATCCACAGCGTAATCGACGTCTGGCCGACGCGATGATCGCCTCCGGCAGCGCGGTCGTTTCCGAATTCCCTCTGGACGCCGGCCCCAGCGCCAGTAATTTTCCACGACGCAATCGAATCATCAGCGGCCTGTCTCTGGGGGTACTGGTCGTGGAAGCCAGTGTTGCCAGTGGTTCATTGATCACCGCGAGGCTGGCGGCGGAGCAGGGTCGCGAGGTGTATGCGATTCCGGGCTCGATCCATCATCCGGGCGCCAAAGGTTGTCATCAGCTGATCCGCGATGGCGCGGCGCTGGTGGAAACCGTCGAGCACATCTTCGAAGCCTTGCGCGGCTGGCAGCAGCCGTCTTTCTCCCCCGCTCCTGCCACGGCTGCACGCCATCCACTGTTGGCGTTGCTGCACGCCGCGCCCCACACCAGTGAAGCATTGGCCGATGCCAGTGGCTGGGCCTTGCCCAAAGTGCTGGTTGCGCTGACTGAACTGGAGATGGAGGGCAGCGCCGTCTGCGAAAACGGGCGCTGGATTGCGCGGGTGAGCTAGGTTTTATAAACAAGATCGGTAAACTGCGCAGAGCCTTATTCTGGAGAGTTTATTCATGGTCAACAGTTGGCGTGTGCAACAAGCCGCACGAGCTATTCGCGCCGGGGCGGTGCTTGCCTACCCAACCGAAGCTGTCTGGGGTCTGGGTTGCGACCCATGGGACGAAGAGGCAGTAGAGCGTTTGTTGCTGATCAAGGGCCGGTCTGTGGATAAGGGGCTGATTCTGGTCGCGGATAACATTCGCCAGTTCGACTTCCTGTTCGAGGACTTCCCGGAGCTGTGGATGGACCGAATGTCCAGCACCTGGCCGGGGCCCAATACCTGGCTGGTTCCGCATCAGAACCTGTTGCCGCAATGGATTACCGGCATCCATGACACAGTGGCCCTGCGGGTCAGCGATCATCCGCAGGTGCGGGAGTTGTGTGCCCTGGTCGGGCCCCTGGTGTCGACGTCCGCCAACCCTCAGGGCCGCCCGGCGGCGCGCACGCGGCTTCGCGTCGAGCAGTATTTCCGCGGAGAGGTGGATATGGTGCTTGGCGGCATGTTGGGTGGGCGCAAGAACCCGAGCGTGATTCGCGATCTGGCGACGGGGCGGGTGGTTCGCCCGGATTGATACCTCTATCCCTGTGGCGAGGGAACTTGCTCCCTCGCCACAGTTCAGGGTCAAGGCAACAGCACAACCGACCCGGTCGTGCGCCGCGCCGACAACTCAGTCTGCGCCTTCGCCGCATCAGCCAGTGCAAATCGCTGGCTGATATCCACTTTCAGCTTCCCGCTGATAATCATCTCGAACAGCTCGTCAGCCATGCGCTGCAGGTTTTGCGCGTTGTTGGCGTAAGTCCCCAGGGTCGGTCGGGTGACATACAGCGAACCCTTCGCCGCGAGAATCCCCAGATTGACCCCGTCCACCGCGCCGGATGCATTGCCGAAACTCACCACCAGCCCCCGGGCCGCGACGCTGTCCAGGGATGTCAGCCAGGTGTCCTTGCCTACACCGTCGTACACCACCTGAACTTTCTTGCCGTCAGTCAATTCCAGCACTCGTTGCGCGACGTTTTCAAAGCTGTAATCGATGGTTGCCCAGGCGCCGTTGGCCTTGGCCAGAGCAGCTTTTTCCGCTGAGCTCACGGTACCGATCAACTTCACACCCAGCGCCTTGGCCCACTGGCAGGCCAGGGAACCGACACCGCCGGCAGCGGCGTGGAACAGGATGGTCTCGCCACCCTTGAGTTCGTAGGTTTGACGCAACAGATACTGCACGGTCAGGCCCTTGAGCATGACGCCCGCAGCCTGCTCGAAACTGATGGCGTCCGGCAAATGCACCAGATTGGCCTCGGGCAAGACATGCACGTCGCTGTAGGCACCCAGCGGGCCGCTGCCGTACGCGACACGATCACCGACCTTGAATCGGGTGACGTCGCTGCCGATGGCTTCGACCACGCCCGCGCCTTCGGACCCTACGCCCGATGGCAGCGAGGGCGGTGGATAGAGACCACTGCGGTAATAGGTATCGATGAAGTTCAGGCCGATGGCCTTGTTGCTCACGCGGACTTCCTTCGGGCTGGGCGCGGCGGGTTGGTAATCCACATACTCAAGCACTTCGGGGCCGCCATGGGCTCGGAACTGGATACGCTTTGCCATCTGCTCTCTCCTGAGATCGACGCTGATTGTGTAAATGCGAAGCCCCCTATCGAACTCCTTGGTTTGATCTTCGTCAACTGCGATGCACCGATGTGCGGTGTTATCCTGTGCAGCAATTTGCCGCCGGCACTTAGAACGCCGTGTAGCTCTGCCCGATCCAAGGTGATGACATGACTACCCGCACCGAGGCCGTAAAAGCCTATCTGCTCGACCTGCAAGACCGTATCTGCGCTGCCCTTGAAGGCTTCGAGGCCAGCACGCGATTTGTCGAAGATGCCTGGACCCGGCCTGCCGGAGGTGGCGGGCGCACGCGGGTGATCGAAAACGGAACGGTCATCGAAAAGGGCGGCGTCAACTTTTCCCATGTGTTCGGCAGCGGTCTGCCACCGTCCGCCAGCGCCCATCGGCCGGAGCTGGCCGGGCGTGGCTTTGAAGCCCTGGGCGTGTCCCTGGTGATTCACCCACACAACCCGCACGTCCCGACCTCCCACGCCAACGTGCGTTTCTTCATTGCCGAAAAAGAAGGCGAAGAACCGGTCTGGTGGTTCGGCGGCGGCTTCGACCTGACCCCGTACTACGGCAACATCGAGGACTGTGTGCACTGGCACCGTGTCGCCGAACAGGCCTGTGCGCCGTTCGGCCCGGATGTCTACCCGCGTTACAAGGCCTGGTGCGACAGCTATTTCCACATCAAGCATCGCCACGAACCGCGTGGCATTGGCGGTCTGTTTTTCGATGACCTGAATGAGTGGGACTTCGACACCAGTTTCGCCTTCATGCGCGCCATTGGTGATGCCTATATCGATGCTTATCTGCCGATCGTGCAGCGCCGTCAGCACGACGTATTTACCGCCAAACAGCGCGAGTTCCAGGAATTCCGCCGTGGGCGCTATGTCGAGTTCAATCTGGTGTACGACCGTGGCACCCTGTTCGGCCTGCAATCGGGCGGCCGTACCGAGTCGATCCTCATGTCCCTGCCGCCGCAAGTGCGCTGGGGCTACGACTGGAAAGCCGAACCCGGCAGCGAAGAAGCGCGCCTGACCGAGTACTTCCTGCAAGACCGCGATTGGTTGGCCGAGGCCTGAACGAGGATTGTTGATGGACCGCTACGTTGTTTTCGGTAACCCGATTGGCCACAGCAAGTCGCCACTGATTCATCGTCTGTTTGCCGAGCAAACCGCCCAGCAACTGGACTACAGCGCTTCGCTGGCGCCGCTCGATGATTTTTCCGACTTTGCGCGGACGTTTTTCCTCGAGGGTCGCGGCGCGAATGTGACGGTGCCGTTCAAGGAGCAAGCGTTCCGTCTGGCCGACAGCCTGACCGCGCGTGCGCAGCGGGCCGGTGCGGTCAACACCTTGAGCAAGCTCGACGATGGCACCTTGCTGGGCGACAACACCGACGGCGCAGGCCTGGTGCGGGACCTGACGGTCAACGCCGGCTTCAGCCTCAAGGGCAAACGTATCCTGCTGCTCGGTGCCGGCGGAGCGGTACGCGGTGCGCTGGAGCCATTGCTCGCCGAACAGCCAGCGTCGGTGATCATCGCCAACCGGACCGTGGACAAGGCCGAACTGTTGGCGGAGCTGTTCTGCGACCTGGGGCCGGTATCGGCCAGTGGCTACGACTGGCTGGAGGAATCGGTCGACCTGATCATCAACGCCACGTCCGCCAGTCTGTCGGGCGATGTGCCGCCGATTGCCGCCAGCCTGATCGAACCGGGCAAAACGGTTTGCTACGACATGATGTACGGCAAGGAGCCGACCTCGTTCTGCCGTTGGGCCAGCGAGCATGGCGCGGCGGTGTCGATGGATGGGCTGGGCATGTTGGCCGAACAGGCGGCTGAAGCCTTCTTCCTTTGGCGCGGCGTGCGTCCGGACACGGCGCCGGTGCTGGCCGAACTTCGCCGACAGTTGGCGCTGTAGCTTTTGTGGCGAGGGAGCTTGCTCCCGCTGGGTTGCGCAGC
>DATMUG010000249.1:0-14225 GCA_035563915.1 Pseudomonas sp.
TTAACACTCAAGATTGATGCTGTCTGACACACCGCTTTCGCGAGCAAGCCCGCTCCCACATTGGGGCCGGTTTCTTCAGGGGAAAAAACAACAGTTCTGAAGAGGACATAGCCATGCAAACCCAACTCTTGATCAACGGCCAACTGCTCACCGGCGAAGGCCCGGCCCAACCGGTGTTCAACCCGGCGCTGGGCAGCGTGCTGGTGGAGATCAACGAAGCCAGCGAAGCCCAGGTCGATGCCGCCGTGCGCGCCGCCGATACCGCCTTCGACAGCTGGTCGCAAACGCCGCCCAAGGAACGTTCGCTGCTGCTGCTCAAACTGGCCGACGCCATCGAAGCCCACGGCGAAGAGCTGGCCAAACTGGAATCGGACAACTGCGGCAAGCCCTACAGCGCTGCGCTGAACGACGAGATCCCGGCGATTGCCGACGTGTTCCGTTTCTTCGCCGGCGCCAGCCGTTGCATGAGCGGTTCGGCCGGTGGCGAGTACCTGCCGGGCCATACCTCGATGATTCGCCGTGATCCAGTGGGCGTGATCGCCTCCATCGCGCCGTGGAACTACCCGCTGATGATGGTCGCCTGGAAAATCGCTCCGGCCCTGGCCGCCGGCAACACCGTGGTGCTCAAGCCGTCGGAACAGACGCCGCTAACAGCGTTGCGTCTGGCGCAATTGGCGTCAGAAATCTTCCCGGCCGGCGTGCTCAACCTGGTGTTCGGTCGTGGTCCTACCGTGGGCAGCCCGCTGGTCACTCACCCGAAAGTGCGCATGGTGTCGCTGACCGGTTCCATTGCCACCGGCTCGAACATCATTTCCAGCACCGCAGACACCGTCAAACGCATGCACATGGAGCTGGGTGGCAAGGCGCCGGTGATCATCTTCGATGACGCTGACATCGACGCCGCCGTTGAAGGCATCCGTACCTTCGGTTTCTACAACGCAGGACAAGACTGCACTGCCGCCTGCCGCATCTATGCGCAAGCAGGGATCTACGAGAAATTCGTCGAGAAACTTGGCGCCGCCGTGAGCAGCATCAAGTACGGCGTACAAGACGATCCTTCCACTGAACTCGGCCCGCTGATTACTGCACAACATCGCGACCGCGTGGCCGGCTTCGTCGAACGCGCCGTGGCGCAGCCGCACATCCGCCTGATCACCGGCGGCAAGGCGGTGGATGGCAATGGCTTTTTCTTCGAACCGACGGTGCTGGCCGACGCGCAACAGGACGACGAAATTGTTCGCCGCGAAGTGTTCGGCCCGGTGGTGTCGGTGACCAGGTTCAGTGATGAAGCACAAGTGCTGGGCTGGGCCAACGATTCGGACTACGGCCTGGCGTCGTCGGTGTGGACCGCCGATGTCGGTCGCGCCCACCGCCTCTCGGCACGGTTGCAGTACGGCTGCACCTGGGTCAACACCCACTTCATGCTGGTCAGCGAAATGCCCCATGGCGGTCAGAAGCTGTCCGGGTACGGGAAGGACATGTCGATGTATGGGTTGGAGGATTACACCGTTGTACGGCATGTGATGTTCAAACATTGAAAAAAGCATCGCTGGCAAGCCAGCTCCCACAAGAATTGCGCTGAACCTGTGGGAGCGGGCTTGCCCGCGATGGCGTCACCTCGGTTTCAGGGTAGAAACCGGCTTTAAGCACCACCAGGTTTCAAAGCCAACAAAACAACAAGAACCACCGATCCTGGCGGCGTCCTTTCGACCCCGCCACGGCTTCGGACATCCGAAATCTGCCGATTTTCCGGAGAAAACACACATGAGTGCATCACCCGATCTCTCAGCAGCCATTGCCGACAGCGATGCCGAGCAATTACGCAAACTGGGTTACACCTCCAACTTCAACCGCAGCATGAGCCTGTGGGAAAACTTCGCCCTGGGCTTCACCTACCTCTCGCCGGTCGTAGGGGTTTATACCCTCTTCGGCCTGTGCCTCGCCGCCGGTGGGCCACCGATGTTCTGGGCCTATCTGCTGGTCGGTATCGGCCAGTTGCTGGTGTGCCTGATTTTCGGTGAAGTGGTCTCGCAGTTCCCGATTTCCGGTGGTGTGTACCCGTGGGCTCGCCGTCTGGTGGGCAAACGCTGGGCGTGGATGGTCGGCTGGATCTACTCCATCGCCCTGTGCGTCACCATCGCCGCCGTTGCGGTCGGCGCCGGTCCTTACCTCGCGGCGATGCTGGGTTTTGAACCGAGCAACAACACCAACATCGTCATCGCCCTGGTGCTGACCCTGTTCGCCACCCTGGTCAACCTCAGCGGCACCAAGGTGCTGGCGCGCATCGCCATGTTCGGCTTCCTTTGCGAACTGGTCGGCGCGGTGATCGTCGGCGTGTACCTGCTGATCTTCGAGCGTCATCAGCCGATCAGCGTGCTGTTCAACACCTTCGACATCAGCGTCGATGGCTCGTACCTGCCGGCCTTCCTCACCGCTTCGCTGGCGGGGATGTTCCTGTACTACGGCTTCGAGGCCTGCGGCGACGTGGCCGAAGAAACCCCGAACCCGAGCAAGAAAATCCCGGTGGCCATGCGCATGACCATCTACATCGGCGGCATCGCGGCGATGTTCGCCTGCCTGGCGCTGATCCTCGCCGTACCGGACATGAAGGCCGTGATCGACGGCACCGACAAGGACCCGGTCACCACCATCCTCAACAACGCCTTCGGCCCGGTGGGTTCGAAAGTGGTGATGGGCGTGGTGATGATTTCCTTCATCTCCTGCGTCATCAGTCTGCAAGCGGCGGCCAGTCGCCTGCTGTACTCCTACGCCCGTGACGAAATGGTCATTGGCAGCCGAGTGCTGAAAAAAATCTCGCCTCACACCCAGGTACCGGTTGCCGCACTGTTCGTCTCCGGTGTCCTGCCAGCCCTGATCATCATCCTCGGCTTCTTCCTGCAAGACGCGGTCGCCACCATCGTCAGCTTCGCCGCCATCGGCATCTACCTGGCGTTCCAGATGATCGTGCTCGGCGCACTGTATGCACGCATGAAAGGCTGGAAACCGAGCGGTAAATTCACCCTCGGTGCCTGGGGCTGGCTGGTGAACATCGGCGCGCTGGCCTACGGCATCGGCGCCATCATCAACATGGCCTGGCCGCGTACGCCGGATGCGGCGTGGTACATCAACTACGCGATGGTGTTGAGCACGGCCATCGTCATTGGGTTGGGGCTGATCTACATGTGGATCGCCAAGCCGTATGACCACGGCGCGGCGCCTGCGGGGGATGCGTGGAAGGTTAGTCGGTAACCTCGGCTGCCCCGGGATCGAGGGAGGTCCCGGGGCAAGCTTTCCCCTTCGAACAGCATTTGCAATCGCCTCGTAGCACATCCATCAAATCCCCTCACCACAGGTTTCGTGCTCGCATGAAGATTGTTCTATGAAAGCCAGGTTCTGACTCCTGCGCGCCAAACAGAAACAGAAAACTCCTACAGACCAGACCTTCCCGCGAAGACTCTCATTCCTACAACAAGCGTCGCCAGAGTAGACTTGGCGCCGCGAGCGCCTGACCGATAGGCTTTGCCCCCGTCGCTGCTCAATCAGCGATCCGGAGTCGAAGCCGGGATATGTCAGAACGGTGCTTGCGCGCCCCCCCATGGAACTGTGGCTGTTTCTGCCTTCAGTTCTGCTTCATGGCGGGCCGTGTGGCGCGGGCCTTTCGGCTTCCGTTTTGACTGGAAGTGTCCCGACTTCGAACGCCACTCGGTTCGCCACCCAACCTGTCGAAGGGTTAATGGCGACTTCCAAATCAAAACGGAAATTACCTCATGCAATCGTCGACAAAAAACGCTCCCCTTCCGCACTTCACCCCCACCGCCTTCACCCGCCACAACCGCTTCCTCCACGCTTTCATGCAGGACCATCAAGCCTGGTTCTGCGTCCAGGATCTGGGACGCCTGATGGGCCAACCACTGAACGAACGGCTCATCCAGAAGCTCGATCCCGATCAGCGTCGCCATGTCTGGCTGCTCAAAAATGGCAAAACCTTCGAATGCCTGATGGTCAGCGAATCGGGGGTGTACGCGTTGCTGGTTCATCACTTCATCCCGGAAAACCGCAATCTGAGGCAATGGTTGAGTAACGAAGTCGTGCCGATGTTGCGCAATGCGCAGTCAGCGACTGTGGAAAACCTGCCGAGCCTGAGCGCCCTGAGTTGGGCCGGGATCACGGTGCCGTTGTTGCATTACCAGCATCACGCGTGGATCAAATGGCGGGATATGCCGGAACTGATGCAGGTACAGCGACCCTTCCCCATTGTTGGTACTTGCAGCTAAAGGGATAAATTGGGTCCTCCTGCAGGAGCGAGCTTGCTCGCGATGGACGCAAGGACGACACGGGCTGTCTGGTGTCCCGCATTATCGTTGACGACCATCGCGAGCAAGCTCGCTCCTACACGGGACCGCATTCGAATAGGCCACTCTCATCATGAGCAAAACTCGCAGCGTCATCGAAATCATTCCAAGTGACAGCTCGTATGCAGAAAATTACCTCCAGTTGATCAATCGGCAATTGGCCCTGCGCCAGGCAATCGAGGTCGGCATAGCCGACGCCGATGCAGGAAAATTGACAAGCCTGACCACCGTAAAAGCCAAATGGCTTTCACGGTGGTCAGGTACGGTCAAAACCGCGAAACACTCCTCATCGCATCCACCAGATACCGCATCGCTATCCGGTCACTCTCCGACAACTCCCGATAGCGCTCCACCAGCTTCATTTCCTCGCTATTGAGGCGACGCCTTCGGCGCCCGATCCCCAGACATGGAAAGATTCCCAACATCTCGGTGATGCCTTGTACTTTCGACATGGACGATGTCCTTCTCTACGTCAAAGAAAACTTCAGAAACCGCATCGCCCTCAATCCCTTTTCCGGCAGCGCCGCATGGCCACTGAACCGTACCGGCCCTAAGGGCATAAGCCGGTCATGACCACAGAATAGAAATATTCTCGGCGCTGAAAAGCGCTTTTTAGAGTAATTAATCGAAAAAAGCAGAAATGCCCTCTAAATCAGACAGGGCTGTCGGAAATGTTTCCCGACACGTCTTGTTTCATTCGCGCGCTAGCGTCTTGCCATCAACCATTTTTGCTCTGCAATCGAACGGTTTAAGCTATCCGGCATCTGTTTAAAGTCCGTCGTGTTTGGCCGAAGGCATGTCCGAACCGTAATTTCTGATCCAGTACGTGCCAGGAACGGCGCGGGATTGCTCACGACAGGTTGTATTTATGCACCGCAGGAATTTGCTCAAAGCCTCCATGGCCATTGCGGCCTATACCGGTTTGTCTGCCACCGGCCTGCTGGCCGTCCGCGCCTGGGCGGCGGCGGAGACTGCCGATGGTGAAGCCAAGGCCTTCGATTTCGAAGCCTTGAAGATCCAGGCCAAACAGCTGGCCAGCAGCAACTACCAGGACACCAAGCAAGTGCTGCCGCCGACCCTGGCGACCATGACGCCACAGAATTTCAACGCCATCCGTTACGACGGCGATCATTCGCTGTGGAAAGACAACAAGGGTCAACTCGACGTGCAGTTCTTCCACGTCGGCATGGGCTTCAAGCAGCCGGTGCGCATGTACAGCGTCGATCCCAAGACGCGCATGGCCCGCGAGGTGCATTTCCACCCGGCACTGTTCAACTACGAAAACACCACGGTCGACACCAAACAACTGGGCGGCGACCTGGGTTTTTCCGGCTTCAAGCTGTTCAAGGCGCCGGAGCTGGATAAGCACGACGTGGTGTCGTTCCTCGGCGCCAGCTACTTCCGCGCGGTGGATGCCACTGGCCAATATGGCCTGTCGGCTCGCGGCCTGGCGATCGACACCTACGCGAAAAAACGCGAAGAATTCCCCGACTTCACCAAGTTCTGGTTCGAGACCCCGGACAAGGACAGCACCCGTTTCGTGGTCTATGCCCTGCTCGACTCCCCCAGCGCGACCGGCGCCTACCGCTTCGATATCGACTGCCAGGCCGAGCGCGTGGTGATGGAAGTCGATGCCCACATCAACGCACGTACCGCCATCGATCAACTGGGCATCGCGCCGATGACCAGCATGTTCAGCTGCGGCACCCACGAGCGCCGGATGTGCGACACCATTCACCCGCAGATTCACGACTCCGATCGCCTGGCGATGTGGCGCGGTAATGGCGAGTGGATCTGCCGACCGCTTAACAATCCGGCCACCCTGCAATTCAATGCCTTCGCCGACAATGATCCGAAAGGTTTCGGCCTGGTACAGACCGATCACGAATTCGCCAGCTATCAGGACACCGTCGATTGGTACAGCCGCCGCCCCAGCCTGTGGGTCGAGCCAACGACGCCATGGGGCGAAGGTTCGGTGGATCTGCTGGAGATTCCGACCACCGGCGAGACCATGGACAACATCGTCGCCTTCTGGACACCGAAAAAACCGGTGGCCGCCGGCGACTCGCTGAACTACGGCTACAAGCTGTACTGGAGTGCGTTGCCGCCGGTGGGCACCCCGCTGGCGAGGGTCCATGCGACCCGCTCGGGCATGGGCGGTTTCACCGAGGGCTGGGCGCCCGGGGAGCATTACCCGCAGGTCTGGGCCCGGCGCTTTGCCGTGGATTTCACCGGAGGCGGCCTGGATCGCTTGCCCGCAGGTGCCGGTATCGAACCGGTGGTCACTTGCTCCAACGGTCAGGTGAAGGATTTCAGCGTGCTGGCGCTCGATGACATCAAGGGCTTCCGCATTCTGTTCGACTGGTACCCGACCAATGACAGCGTCGACCCGGTGGAGCTACGCCTGTTCATTCGCACCAATGACCGCACGCTCAGTGAAACCTGGTTGTACCAGTATTTCCCGCCAGCACCGGACAAGCGCAAATACCCCTGACAGCGGGTTGCGCCCCTCTACCATTCGGTTTTCCGAACGCGACCTTCGGGTCGATTCGGATAACCGGATTTTCCAGCGATCAAAAAGCCGCCATAAATATTTAATTTCCTTATAAATCAATGCCTTTACCAGTAGCGACTGGTCTGGCACGAGTCATGCTCTACACTTCTTCGACGAATGCCTGTTGCGCCAACACTTCAGGAACGTCAGGCATTCAATGCACAAAAGGGCCGGTGAACTGGCTCCATAAAAAAAACAATGTCGAGGAAAATTTGATGCGCATCGTTCCCCATATCCTGGGCGCAGCCATTGCTGCCGCTCTGATCAGCACGCCAGTTTTCGCCGCCGAACTCACCGGCACCCTTAAGAAGATCAAAGAGTCCGGTGTGATCACCCTCGGACATCGCGACGCCTCCATTCCTTTCTCCTACATCGCGGACGCTTCCGGCAAACCGATGGGCTACTCCCACGACCTGCAATTGAAAGTCGTCGACGCCCTGAAAAAGGAACTGGACCTGCCTAACCTGCAGATCAAATACAACCTGGTGACCTCGCAAACCCGTATCCCGCTGGTGCAGAACGGCACCGTTGACCTGGAATGCGGTTCCACCACCAACAACGTAGAACGTCAGCAACAAGTTGACTTCTCCGTCGGTATCTTCGAAGTCGGCACCCGCCTGCTGGCCAAGAAAGACTCCACCTACAAGGATTTCGACGATCTGAAAGGCAAGAACGTCGTGACCACCGCCGGCACCACGTCCGAGCGCATCCTCAAGGCGATGAATGCCGACAAGCAGATGGGCATGAACGTCATCTCCGCCAAAGACCACGGCGAATCCTTCCAGATGCTGGAAAGCGGCCGCGCAGTGGCGTTCATGATGGACGACGTGTTGCTGGCCGGTGAAATGGCCAAGGCCAAGAAGCCTGCCGACTGGGCCGTAACCGGCACTCCACAGTCCTACGAAATCTACGGCTGCATGGTTCGCAAGGGCGACGAACCGTTCAAGAAGGTCGTGGATGACGCCATCAAGGCCACCTACGCATCGGGCGAGATCAACAAGATCTACGACAAGTGGTTCCTGCAGCCCGTCCCGCCTAAAGGCGTGAACCTGAACTTCCCGATGAGCAATGAGCTCAAGGCCCTGATCGCCACGCCGTCCGATAAAGCGGCTGACGACAAGAAATCCTGATTTCTGACTAACCTTATCTCCTGAAAGGGCCATTGCCCTTTCGGGAGTTGTCACTTCCTGCTGGCATATCTGGAAACACTCGAACCGGTGGCTATCGAGCCGTTCGCGTGTGCCTGATCGACAAGATCAGGCGGGGACGGAGCTTTCCCCCAGGCGGGTACTTGTACATCGATCGACTCAAGGGGAGACCCTAATGAATTACAACTGGGACTGGGGCGTGTTCTTCAAGTCCACCGGCGTGGGCAGCGAGACCTATCTCGACTGGTTCATATCCGGCCTGGGCTGGACCATTGGCATCGCCGTCGTGGCCTGGATCATCGCCCTGACACTGGGCTCGATCCTGGGTGTCATGCGTACCGTGCCTAACCGCATCGTGTCGGGCATCGCCACCTGCTACGTCGAACTCTTCCGTAATGTGCCGCTGCTGGTTCAGCTGTTCATCTGGTACTTCCTGGTGCCCGATCTGCTGCCGCCCGACCTGCAGGAGTGGTACAAGCAGGACCTGAACCCGACCACTTCGGCTTTCCTCAGCGTCATCGTGTGCCTTGGCCTGTTCACCGCCGCCCGGGTTTGCGAACAAGTGCGTACTGGCATCCAGGCCCTGCCAAAAGGCCAGGAATCCGCGGCCCGCGCCATGGGTTTCAACTTGCCGCAGATCTACTGGAACGTGCTGCTGCCACAGGCTTACCGGATCATCATTCCGCCGCTCACCTCGGAATTTCTCAACGTCTTCAAGAACTCGTCCGTGGCCTCGCTGATCGGCCTGATGGAGCTGCTCGCGCAGACCAAGCAGACCGCCGAATTCTCGGCCAACCTGTTCGAAGCGTTCACCCTGGCCACATTGATCTACTTCACCCTGAACATGAGCCTGATGTTGCTGATGCGCATGGTTGAGAAGAAGGTTGCCGTACCGGGCCTGATCTCCGTAGGGGGTAAATGATGGAATTCGACTTCTCGGGCATCGTCCCGTCCCTGCCGGGCTTGTGGAACGGCATGGTCATGACCCTCAAGCTGATGGCCATGGGCGTCGTCGGCGGGATCGTCCTCGGCACCATTCTGGCGCTGTGCCGCCTGTCTCACAGCAAACTGCTGTCGAACCTGGCCGGCGCCTACGTCAACTACTTCCGTTCGATTCCGCTGCTGCTGGTGATCACCTGGTTCTACCTGGCGGTACCCTTCGTGCTGCGCTGGATCACCGGCGAAGACACCCCGATCGGCGCATTCACCTCGTGCATCGTGGCCTTCATGATGTTCGAAGCGGCGTACTTCTGCGAAATCGTCCGCGCCGGCGTGCAGTCGATTCCCAAGGGCCAGATGGGCGCTGCGCAAGCACTGGGCATGACCTATGGCCAGATGATGCGCCTGATCATCCTGCCGCAAGCGTTCCGCAAGATGACCCCGCTGTTGCTGCAACAGAGCATCATCCTGTTCCAGGACACCTCGCTGGTCTACGCCGTCGGCCTGGTCGACTTCCTCAATGCTTCGCGTGCCAGCGGCGACATCATCGGTCGCTCCAATGAGTTCCTGATCTTCGCGGGGCTCGTTTACTTCATCATCAGCTTTGCCGCCTCGCAGTTGGTCAAGCGTCTGCAAAAAAGGATCACCGTATGATCTCTATCAAGAACATCAACAAGTGGTATGGGGACTTCCAGGTGCTGACCGATTGCAGCACCGAGGTCAAAAAAGGTGAAGTGATCGTGGTGTGCGGGCCTTCCGGTTCCGGTAAATCGACCCTGATCAAATGCGTCAACGCGCTGGAACCGTTTCAGAAAGGCGACATCGTGGTCGACGGCACTTCCATCGCCGACCCGAAAACCAACCTGCCCAAGCTGCGCTCGCGCGTCGGCATGGTGTTCCAGCATTTCGAACTGTTCCCGCACCTGACCATCACCGAAAACCTGACCATCGCGCAGATCAAGGTGCTGGGCCGCAGCAAGGAAGAAGCGACCAAGAAAGGCCTGCAACTGCTCGATCGCGTTGGCCTGTCGGCCCACGCCCACAAGCATCCGGGCCAATTGTCCGGTGGTCAGCAGCAGCGTGTGGCGATTGCCCGTGCGCTGGCGATGGACCCGATCGTCATGCTGTTCGACGAACCGACCTCGGCGCTGGATCCGGAAATGGTCAACGAAGTACTGGACGTGATGGTGCAACTGGCCCACGAAGGCATGACCATGATGTGCGTGACCCACGAAATGGGCTTCGCCCGTAAAGTGGCGGACCGGGTGATTTTCATGGACAAGGGCATGATCATCGAGGACTGCAAGAAAGAAGAGTTCTTCGGCGATATCAACCAGCGGGCCGAGCGTACGCAGCACTTCCTCAACAAGATTCTGCAGCACTGATACGGCAAATGACTGCCCTTGTGGCGAGGGAGCTTGCTCCCGCTGGGTCGCGCAGCGGCCCCAAAACCAGCAAATGCATGTTGACTGATCCACCGCATTCACCGGTTTTACGACTGCTTCGCAGCCGAGCGGGAGCAAGCTCCCTCGCCACAGGTTCCGCGTTCAACTGGAAACCAGAGCAAGCCTGCTCCCGCGCTGGTTGACCCAAGGCATCTGTGATGAAATGCGACCCCACTCCCTATCGCGACACGTCGCCATCACTCGCCGTGAAACCCCGTCTGATTCGCCATCTGTTCCTGCCGCCGCTGATCATCGCCATGATGATCGGACTGGGCTATATCGGCTTCTGGGTCAGTGAGCACTACGGCATCCGCAGCCTCGGCGAAAACGGCCAGCGCCAGCTGGAATTGCATGCCCGCGCCGTCGAAAGCGAAATCAGCAAATACACCTACCTGCCCAGCCTGCTGGAACTGGAAACCAGTGTCTCGATGTTGCTGGGCGATCCGACACCGGAACACCGGCAAACCGTCAACGAATACCTTGAAGGCCTGAACCGACGCAGTCGCAGTCGGGCCATCTACGTGATGGACACCACCGGTCGTGTCATGGCCACCAGCAACTGGCGCGATGTCGACAGTTACCTGGGCGAAGACCTGTCCTTTCGCGCCTATTTCCAGAACGCCGTGCGCGGTCAGCCGGGGCGTTTCTACGGCATCGGCAGCACCAGCGGTGAGCCCGGCTACTACCTGGCCCATGGCCTGGAGGAACACGGCAAGATCATTGGCGTGGCCGTGGTCAAAGTCCGCCTCGAAGCCATGGAAGAGCGTTGGCAGCGGGCGCGCCTGGAGGCCTTCGTCAGTGACGAGAACGGCATCATCATCCTCTCCAGTGACCCTTCGCGACGCCTGAAATCCGTGGTGCCACTGAGTGAGGAGACCAAGGAAAAACTGGCCCGCAGCCTTCAGTACTACTGGTTTCCGCTCAACGAGCTGCAACCGCTGGCAAGGGAAACCCTGTCCGAAGGCGTGGAAAAACTGACCTTCCCGGCCAACAGCGAAGTGGTGTCCGACGAAGAAAACATCAGTTACCTGTCGCAAACACGTCAGTTGAGTGACACCCCCTGGAATTTCACCCTGCTCACGCCCCTGCAGGACTTGCGCCGCGCAGCGATCAATCAGGGGATTCTGGTGGCAGTGGCCTTCGGCCTCGTGGCGTTCCTGTTGATTGCCTGGAACGAGCGACGCAAAGTGATCGCCACCCGCCTCGCCGCCCGGGAGGCCTTGCAGGAAGCCAACAGTCAACTGGAGCGTCGGATTACCGAACGCACCGTCGACCTGCGCGCCAGCAACGAACGGCTCAAGGGACAGATCCGCGAACGGCGGCATGCCGAAGAGACCTTGCGCCGCGCCCAGGATGAACTGGTGCAGGCCGGCAAACTCGCAGCCATCGGTCAAATGTCCACCAGCATCGCCCACGAACTGAACCAGCCGCTGGCGGCGCTGCGCACCCTGTCCGGCAACACCGTGCGCTTTCTCGAGCGCGGCCAGCTGGACGTGGCCAGCACCAACCTCAAGACCATCAACGAACTGATCGACCGCATGGGCCGGATTACCGCCAGCCTGCGCTCCTTCGCCCGCCGCGGTGACGACAAGGGTCAGGCGTGCCTGGGCAAAGGCGTGGACGCTGCCTTGCAGCTTCTCGGCGGACGGGTTGAAAGTGCCCGTTTGCAAGTGCACCGCCATTTCGAAGAGGTGCAGGTGCAGATCGACCAGACGCGTCTGGAGCAGATTCTGGTCAACCTCATCGGCAACGCCCTCGATGCCATGCAGGCGCAGCCACAGCCGGTGCTCTGGCTCGAAGGCGACACGATCGAGGGCAAGTACCGACTGCGCGTACGGGACAACGGCCATGGCATCGACGCCGAAGCGCGCAAGCATTTGTTCGAACCTTTTTTCACCACCAAACCCGGCGAACAGGGCCTGGGCCTTGGCCTGACCCTTTCCGCGAGCCTTGCCGCCGCCACCGGCGGTCAGCTGAGTGTCGAGCACCCGGCCAGTGGTGGCACCGCATTCGTCCTCAGTTTACCGTTGGTAAGCCCCACTCCCGCCGAGCCAATATGAACAACGACCTTAGTGTATTGATCGTCGAAGACGACCCCCATGTGTTGCTTGGCTGCCAGCAGGCACTGTCGCTGGAAGACATTCCCTGCATCGGCGTGGGCAGCGCCGAAGAAGCCCTGGAGCGGGTTGGCGACAACTTTGCCGGCATCGTCATCAGCGACATTCGCCTGCCGGGCATCGATGGCCTGGAACTGCTCAATCGCCTCAAGGCCCGCGACCGCAGCCTGCCGGTGGTACTGATCACCGGTCATGGCGATATTTCCATGGCCGTCGGTGCGATGCAGAAAGGCGCCTATGACTTCATGGAGAAGCCCTTTTCACCGGAACGCCTGGTTGACGTGGCACGCCGCGCACTGGAGCAGCGCAGCCTGGCGCGAGAAGTCTCGTCGCTGCGAAGGCAACTGGCGGAACGGGATTCCCTGGAAGGACGGATCATCGGGCGTTCGCCGGCCATGCAGAACTTGCGCGAACTGATTGCCAACGTCGCCGATACCTCGGCCAACGTGTTGATCGAGGGCGAAACCGGCACCGGCAAGGAACTGGTCGCCCGTTGCCTGCACGATTTCAGTCGCCGACATACCCGAGCCTTCGTGGCACTCAATTGCGGCGGCCTGCCGGAGAACCTTTTCGAAAGCGAGATCTTCGGCCACGAAGCCAACGCCTTCACCGGTGCCGGCAAACGGCGCATCGGCAAGATCGAACATGCCGACGGCGGCACCCTGTTTCTCGACGAAGTGGAAAGCATGCCCCTGCCCCTGCAGATCAAACTGCTGCGGGTGTTGCAGGAACGCACCCTGGAACGTCTCGGTTCTAACCAGAGCGTGGCGGTCGATTGCCGGGTGATCGCCGCGACCAAGTCCGACCTCGACGAATCGAGCAGAGCCGGCGAATTCCGCAGTGACCTGTATTACCGCCTCAACGTGGTGACCCTGGAGCTCCCGCCGCTTCGCGAACGCCGCGAAGACATCCTGCAACTGTTCGAATTCTTTCTGCAGCAGTCTTCCCTGCGCTTCGACCGCGCCGCGCCGGAACTGGATAGCCAGACCGTGTCCAGCCTGATGAGCCACGACTGGCCGGGCAACGTGCGTGAACTGCGCAACGTCGCCGAGCGTTTCGCCCTCGGCCTGCCGGCGTTCAAGAAAAC
The DNA here is from genome assembly GCA_035563915.1 of Pseudomonas sp. Classification (GTDB taxonomy): domain Bacteria; phylum Pseudomonadota; class Gammaproteobacteria; order Pseudomonadales; family Pseudomonadaceae; genus Aquipseudomonas. Next base: position 13,643 of record DATMUG010000249.1, read on the forward strand.
CGGCGCGGGCGGCAGTGCTCAGGATCTGACGTTCGCCGAGGCGGTGGAAGCCTTCGAACGCAATCTGTTGAACGATGCGCTGCAACGCAGCGGCGGTAACCTGACCCAGGCCAGCCAGGAACTGGGCATGGCCAAGACCACGCTGTTCGACAAAGTGAAGAAGTACGGGCTGAGCCACTGATGGACCTGATTCTCAAAGCAACCCTGGGCGCGGCGGTGGTCGTGATCCTCGCCGCCCTGGCCAGAACCAAAAACTATTACATCGCCGGCCTGGTGCCGCTGTTTCCCACCTTCGCGCTGATCGCCCATTTCATCGTCGGCAAAAGCCGTTCGCTGGATGACCTCAAGACCACCATCTTGTTTGGCATGTGGTCGATCATTCCGTACTTCATCTATCTGGCGACCTTGTATGTGATGGTCGACCGGATGCGGCTGGAAGCTTCTCTCGCCGTGGCGGCAGTGGCGTGGTTGATGGCAGCGACGGTGCTCGTCGGCATCTGGGTACGCTTGCACACCTGACCACCAATCCCCCTTGTGGGAGCGGGCTTGCTCGCGAAAGCGGTGTGTCAGTCGACTTCTTTTT
>DATMUG010000250.1:0-19814 GCA_035563915.1 Pseudomonas sp.
ATTGATCCGGTACTCCTACGGAATCCCCCCACCCAACTTCCTATAGTCACGCCGCTTGTCATCTCGAGCCTACCTATCCGCAGGCTCGATTGCGCTTCAGTACCTTTCTATAGAGAAGTCTCACAGTATGGACAGTGCAACTGATCAAACGCCGGTCAGGTCATTCGTCTTTGACCACTGGCAATTGCAAGGCGATGGAACGCTGATGCGAGATGGACAAGGAGTTCACGTCCCACCCAAAGAATTGAACGTACTGCGCCTGTTGCTGAAGTCATCGGGTACGGTCGTCAGCAAGGATCATTTGCTGGACCAGGTGTGGCCCGAGATGGATGCCGCCGAGGAGTCGTTGACTCGCTGCATCTACGCATTGCGCAAGCTGCTCAAGGAGAACAAGGATTTCATTGCGACGGTGTACGGCCAGGGTTATCGATTCACCTGCCCGGTTGTCGAACTCGACGTGCCCGGCCAATCGAGGATAGCGGCACCTTCAATGGCCGTTCTGCCTTTTCGAAACCTGGAGGAGACGGCCGCGCTGGATCTGCAGGATCTGATGATCCGCCAATTGACCACGGCGTTCGGTGAGGCATTGCACATCATTCCCGCGGGCTTGATAGCCACCTGTGCGCAACCGCTGGATCTGCGGTCGCTGGTGGGGCAGTTGTCGGCGGATTTCTGCCTGAGCGGGCGCAGTTGCGACGCGCACGGGCAGCACCGATGGTCAGTCGAATTGATCCGGGGAAGTGATCAATCACTTGTGCATGGGCAGACGCTGACTGCCCATGATCTCGGGGAGGCGCTGGGCACCTTGACCTGCATGGTTTCGCAGCGGATCCCGAGGCTGCGTCCTGTGGGTGATACCTGCGCTTCTTATCCAGCCGCGGTGGCTTACCTCAATGGTCTGTGCAGCGTGTATCAGCACACGCCGCAAAGTTTGCGCGATGCCTTGATGCAGTTTCGCCAATGCCTCAAGCAGGATGCCGGGTATGCGCCTGCCTGGTGTGGCTTGGCGGATGCGTGGCTGGGGCAGGCAATGATCGGCTTGTGTTATCAGGGACGTGCGGTTGAAGAGGCCCAGGCGGCGATTTCCCATGCACTGATGCTCGACTCCTCCAGTGCTCTGGCGATGACGCGCCTGGCGCTGCTCACCAGCCTGCGTGGTTGCGAGCAGGCCGCCCAGGCGCTTTTCAAACGCTGTTTATTGGCTGCCGATCAGGCAGATGTCCATTACTTCCACGCATGGCATCACTGGTTCTGGCGGCGCGATGAGCAGGCGGCACACAGTATTCAACTGTGCTTGCGGCAGGACCCCGGCTGCGTCCGGGCGCAGGTATTGCAGGTTCGCATCGCTCTGGCGCAAAGCCCCGCAGATGCGCTACTGATGGCTCGTCGATTCCTGCAGCAAGGTGGGGGGCAAAGCCCTCTGCTGGTCATTTTGAATGCTGTGGTGCTGGCGTATTTCGGCCAGCACGCTGCGGCCAGGTATGAGCTCGAACAAGCGGGTCTGGCGCAAAACGCCGTTGGCGAGGAGGGATTGGCTGCGTGGAATGTCGTGTTCGGCGCCAATCCTCTGAATGCCCGCCACCAGTATGCAAACTGGCTGCGCCTGATGAAGCATTCGACTTTGGGCACAGCACCCTCACAGTTGCAGAGCGGGCCAGAGACTGCCTCTCTCTGGCAATCCTTGTTACGTGTGACAGACGCACGACCTCCAGGATCGACGCAGGAGTTTGCATCACCTCAGTTCCCTGCGCTTGACGGCGGGCGGCGCTTGGCATGACGCGGCGCGCCATCAAAGGGTTGATGTTGCTGGCCTGTATCGGCACGGAACAGGCACAGGCCTATTGCTGGAGTCGGGCAGGGCAGCTGCATGCCATTGAACCCGAGCTGCTTCGGGCGATTGCCGATGTCGAGTCGGGTCTGCTGCCGGATGCGATCAACCATAACAAGGACGGCAGCCGCGATATCGGGCTGATGCAGATCAACAGCAGCCATTTGCCCCGGCTGAGCGAGCAGGGGATTACCGAGCAGCGCTTGCTGGACGAACCTTGTCTGTCGGTGGAAGTCGGCGCTTCGGTGCTTGCCGGATTTATCGCTCGCTACGGCTACAACTGGACGGCGGTGGGCGCCTACAACGCCGGTCATTCACCGCGCCGGCAAACTGCGCGTCTTCGATATGCCCACAAGGTCTGGCAGCGCTACCGGGTATTGGCCCAGGAGCGTGAATGAGGGCACAAGGCTGGCTGAAGATTCTGATCCCTTGCCGGGTCACATCGGCAGAATTCGATCAGGAATCCTTCAGCCAGCCTTTCTAACATACCGGCTCATTTCACAGCTCTGGAGCTTGGCCGGTGACAGTTCTGACGACTCCCACCCAACAGCCTTGTGTTCTGCGGATACTCAACGGTCCGCTGCAAGGCTGTGAATTCCCCCTCGGTGAAGCCACGACTCTGTTTGTGGTAGGGGCCGTGGAACTGCTCGGCGATGGAGCCGTGACTGCCGGCGTCCCGGAGGATGCCATCTTCATTCCATTGGAGCAGGGCGGGTGCAATTTCGAAGTACTGGCCGACCAGGCCACGCCTGATGGCCTGCCGATTCGCGTGCTCAACGACGCCGGCGAGTTGCGCCAGTGTGCCTTTCAGACCAGAGAACAGATCGGTGGCTTGCAGATCGCCTTGCGTCCTGCAGGCCAGCCCTGGGCATCTGAACTTCTGCAACAGCAACAGACGGTCCCATTCATTGCAGCGGCTGATACCGGGCGGCGCAGGCGCGTGACTCGATGGATCACCGGCGGCATGGCGCTGGTTGCGCTGGTCACCGTGGCGAGTGTCTGGTCATTACCGGCGCCGACTCCCGAAACCGACATTCGTGGGTTGATCGCCGGCGCCAGTGCACAGGTCGAGGTGCTGCGCGGGCGGGACGAATCGGTATACGTGTTTGTGAATTCCGAACGCGATGCCAGCTGGAGTCGGCAAGTGCTTGTGCGCCACTACACGTCCGATAGCAAGGTGCTGGTGATGGACCAGGAGCGTCGTCGGTTGGAGCAGTCGCTGATTGATCATGATCCGCAACTGGCCTGGCATTCGCTTGACCTCAAAGACCCTTCGATGCCGCGTTTGCTGCTCAGCACCCAGCGCAACCTGCTGACGCCTGCGAGGCAGAAAAAACTGTCCGACGCGCTGCTGGCGGCTGCCCCCTATGCACGCGACATTGCGGTGCAGATGCAGGATGACCATCTGCTCGCCGATCTGGCGCAAGAAGGTTTGCAACGTCTTTCACTGGCCTACGACCGGGTCGATAGCGGGGACAGTGTGACCTTTGCAGTCGTAGGGAACTTGCAGGATGCCGAACTGGCTGCCGCCCGCCAGTACGTCGATGATTTTTACCGGCAGTGGGGTGATCGCTACGTGCATTTCACTGTCGCGCTCACGGACGACGCGCTCAAGGGCAAGTCGTTTCAAACCGGCCCGCAGGGCTACATCAAGATGACGGCGTCGTCTTGGCATTTTCTTGAAGACAATAAACGGTGACTTATGGCTAATCCTGGTATTCCCGTCTTTCCGATTCAATTTCCCGATGATTTTCTCGGGCGTCAGGCCGAAGCTTTTGAGAATGGTGCAAAAACTCTCAAGGAGGCACTCGATGCAGCCCTCGAGGCCCTGAAGCTTGATGCGTCCGACCCCGCAAAGCTGGCGGCTTACCAGACTGCATTCTCGTCCTATACGGTTTTCCGTAATGCCCAGACCAATACGGTAAAGGGCTTCAAGGATATCGACATGGCGATCATCCAGGCCGCTCGCTGACCTTTGCGTTTTACCCGGCCATTGGTTTCTGACCATGGCCTTTTTCATGAGTGCATCCCATGCCGATTCAAGACATCACACTGTCAGTCATTCAGCGCACAGCCTTCGCTCAATTGCACGGTCCGCAGGAAGGCCCGATCGTTTCCCTGGAGTCACGATTGATCGACGCGTTCGCAGGTTCCGCGGTCAACAGCGAGCAGGAGGTGTCAGCGATCAATCAGGTGCTGCAGCGCCCGGACATCACCGACCCCGACGTATTGGCGCAATTGCAGGAAATGACCGGGCAATACAACGTGGACATCAACTTGCTCAACGTGCTGGTGCGCAAGGCGGTGGGCACAGCCGAAACCCTGTTGCGTGCGTCATGAAGCCGGGTGTGTTGTTGCTGCTGTTATGCCTGGTGCTGGCGGGGTGTCGCCAACCGAATCTGCTGGAGGGGCTCGACCAGCAACAGGCCAATGAAGTGCTGTCGGTGCTGCAACGCAACAACATCGCAGCGGTGAAAGTCGATGCCGGCAAAACCGGTTATGCGGTGAAAATCGATCAGGTTGATTTTTCCGCGGCCGTCGATTTGCTCAACCTCTATTCGTTGCCTTCAAGGCCTCGGCTGCAAGTGGCGGAAATGTTTCCTGCCGATTCACTGGTGGCCTCGCCCCGTGCGGAAAAAGCCCGGCTCTACTCGGCGCTGGAACAGCGCATCGAGCAATCGCTGGGTGTGCTCGAAGGGGTGGTTTCAACACGGGTGCATGTCAGTTACGACCTGGATGCCGGCGAAGGCGGGCGCAAGTCGCCGCCCATTCATTTGGCGGCGGTGGTCATCCATGAACGCGACGTCGAACCGCAATTGCTGATCACTGACATCAAGCGCTTTCTCAAGAACAGCTTTGCTGCGGTCGAGTACGAGAACATCTCGGTCATTGTGTCCAAACGCTCACCCACCCAGCATGTCGCACCGTTCGTAGCCGCGCCTCAGGGGCAATCGCTCTGGGTGTGGTTGCTGGCATTGGTGGCTGGGTTGTTGTTGGCCGGCGGTGCAGCCTGGGCCTACCGTCAATCGAGTGCGGGGCAGCGTGATGGCGCACGATGAATGCCTACGGACCATTCTTGCCGAGCCCTTGAATTACCTGCATCCGCAGCGCCTGGCTATACCGGCGGGATTCGACGGGACCGAGGTTCGCGAGCGGCTCAACCGGATCGTGCTTGAAGGTCTCGGTCTGCAAGATCCGTGGCCTGCGTCGTCACTCACAGCCGTGGCGGCCCGGTGGGTTCGCCACTGGCGACAATTGCCCTATATCGCAACGCTGATGGGCGCGTATCGCTTGATGCCCGATCTGGCGCGAGGTGCGGCGTTGCGATGCCTGCCATTACCGGTTCGCCGATTCGCCGGCTACAGCCATGGCGCCAGAAGCGGCTTGCCGATGGAGCCTTCGCCGGTATCGCAGGAGCAGGTCCAGGCCGCCGGCCTCAACGCGTTATGGAGCTGGCAGGAGCAAATACCAGAAGTATTGCTCCAGCGCCTGCTTCTGCAGTTTTCCGAGCCGGTTGTACGGCTGCACAAGCAATGGCCGGTCACCGACCCCGATACAGCCCTTTTCTTTATGGCGGTGCAGCATGCTCGACACTATCCGAATCCTGACTGACATCCCTGAGTCGAGCGATGCGCATCTGTGTCGCGAAGACATGGCTGCCGCGCGCCGACGTCGCGCGTTGCAACTTCAGGCACAGCGCTGGGCCCGTGACTGTGTCGAGCAGGCCCGTCATGACGCCGAAGCGATTCATGCCCAGGCCTTTCACGAAGGCTATGCCGAGGGCATCTTGCGCGCGACCGGGCATCTGGTCAGCGGCTTGCTGGAGTCGCAGGCGCTGGGGCGGCAGTTGCGCGAGGATCTCGCGCAGGCCGCGCGCGATTTGCTCGCGCAAGCCTTGAGTCGCCCCCAATGGCTGGATGACATGCTCGAACGTTGGCTGCGTGAGCAGCCGGGCGAATCGGGCGCGGTGCTGCAAGTGCTGTTGCCGTTGCACTGTCAGGCGCAAGGCAACGCATTGCGCGAGCGCTTGGGTCGGTTATGGTCAGGCGAGATGGTTCTCCAATACCACCCACAAGAACGCTACGTGATGCGGCTGGGGGATCAATTGCTCGAATTCGACGTTGAATCGAACCGGCAACGATTGGAGCCACGGTTGCTGGCATGTGTGGCCAACCTGCCGGCGTCGGTTCGTTCCCTGGATCACGCTTCGATGCAGGCGCTCACAGCCTTGTGTTCGAGTTTCGCTGAGCGCGCTTGCGAACTCCCCCAAACCGTATCGAATGAGTTGCCTCATGAAAATTGAACCCCTGATGAGCGCCCCTGCGCTTGAGCGCGATGATCGTTCGTCAGTCCAGACGCTGGAGTCGCGTCTGCTGGCGGCCAGTCAGGAACTGTCCGGCAGCAAACGCCCTGACCCTGAGTTCGAGCGTTTGTATCAACAGCTTTTGGCCATGGAGGGGCAGGGTGAAAAGGCCATTTATGAGTATCTGCGCTCATTACGGGGCCCGGATGGGGAATCACCTGCGTACCCCACGGCCAAGGCGTTGCTGGCGGTCACGCTTCAAGTGCTGGTTCGGTTGAAGGATGAAGGTCTGGAGAAGTCGCTGATTTACAAGGAAGTCAGCGGCGCCAACAGCCTGGCGTTTGGCATGGACCTCGTCGTCAAGAGCTTCATGCGCGAGGTGTTCCAGCCGATGGCGGACGATGCGTGGGAGAAGAGTGAGTGGTGAGGCATACGTGCGCCCGCTCCCGCAGTCGCGTAAGCCAGGCGCATAAGGTAAACAAGTCGCATGAGTTTATGCAGGTGTTGTTCTTTCGTTGACGTAGACACCGGAGAATCGGCTCGCTACAAAAAATGCACCGGCCAAAGCATTGACGATTTGGTCGACGACTTCCTTTGAGATAGGGAGGGTGGAAAGGTACTTGGTCGAGCAGATGACGAGGGCTATGAGTGATTCGAGTACTGAGGTTCGAATCGCATTGGTGGACAAAAATTGATTCAGTGTTTGTTCGCGCTTGGGTATCTGCGCTGAGACTTTGAGCCGAAAGCCTCCTTCGGTGGGTTCCTTCTGGAAATAGTGCATGAGTTCCCCTCCAGCCACTTGGCCCACAACATCGGTCAGACCATTGATAGCGCCCCGTCGTATGTCATGCTCAAGATTCAGTGCGAGCATGGGGATGTCTGGGGAACCCTCCCGCGAAGTAAGCGATCCGATACTATTTTCAACCCATTTCAAAAGTTGAAAGGTGAATGTTTCCGATTCGTTCGTGGGTGGTTCGCTGCCCTGCGACATTGCATATCCGGGCCCGGAGTGTGGCGCGGAGTAGTTCATGCCAGTGAACCCCAGGTACTGCAGGAAGCCGTTGAGCAGTCCGCTCGCAGCGGTACCTTTGGTGCTGGCTTTGGCGTTGTCGGTTATTGGTAAGAACAGGTTAACCAGGTCAGTGGCATAGCTGTAGAACGCCATTTGTGTGCTGTATGAGGCCAGCAACGGCAACGCCTGAGGTGCCGTTGCTGCCAGTATGAGGGCGGCTACTGACAGGAAAAGTGCGCCGGCACGTGCCAGCCGTGTCTCCACGTTTGCCGTGCCTTTGTACTCGTCCCTGAGGGCGCCCAGGACATTTTGCACGCTGCCAATTGTCAGGTTAAGGATGGTAACCAGACTACGCGTTTGCACTGGAGTGGCGTTGGCTAACAGGCGGCTTTCAAGGAAAAATCCCGTTATTTGCCTGAACACTGTGAGCGTGGCGCTTATCAAGCCTGTGCGTACGCACGATAGGGTCAGGTTGCTTCCCCATCGTCCCATATCACTCTCGAACTCGTTGCGTCCCAGCTTGGCGAGTAGATCACCAAGGGTGTTGAGGATTGAAAGGGCGCGCTGCATTTTTGTAGAGGTTGCCGACTCCGGGGTTTCATTTACATCCGATTGCTCGATTTCGATCACGAGCTCATTTGCCAATGTTTCAGGCTCTGCGGTTGATTTTGCAGCGTCGATGTCGCCGTCAATCAAATGCCCAATGGTCAGAATCAGGTCATTTGTTGCTCTATCGATGGGGATATTGGAAATGACACTGGTAAGTTCTTGATCAGCCATCTCCATCAGAGTTTTTACGTTATCTGAATCCAGGCCTGTATCCCGTTCGGCTAGGTTCTGAAGCACCGCCCCACCCATTGCCCGCAAGTTCTCGATGCCTTCCATATTTATGGCTAGGTGATCAGGGCGGGATGTGGAGGCCGAACGGGCAGTTTCGTGAAGTCGGGAAGGGGGTGAGGATGTAGGCGCGATTTTCATGTTTTCTGCCTCGATGCGCTGCCCAGTGCAGCTGAACCGATCATTTATCCTGCATGAGGCTGCCACTACCAAAAAACGCTCCGGTAGATCCAAGCGGCTTGGTGAATATGTCCGCCAGTTCTCGCCGCAGCCTTGCGCCCCCAGCTATAATCGCCGCCTCCTTTCGCCGCCATTCGAGTCCAAGCCGCCCATGTACACCCTGGCCCGTCAGCTGTTGTTCAAACTTTCCCCGGAAACTTCCCACGATCTGTCCCTGGACTTGATCGGAGCGGGCGGGCGTCTGGGGCTCAACGGTTTGTTGTGCAAGGCGCCGGCGAAGATGCCGGTGACGGTCATGGGCCTGGACTTCCCCAACCCTGTGGGGCTGGCGGCCGGTCTGGACAAGAACGGCGCGGCCATCGACGGTTTTGCCCAGTTGGGTTTCGGTTTTGTTGAAATCGGCACCATCACCCCGCGCCCGCAACCGGGTAATCCCAAGCCACGGCTGTTCCGCCTGCCGGAAGCCGAGGGGATCATCAACCGCATGGGTTTCAACAACCTCGGTGTCGACCACCTGCTGGCCCGTGTCGCGGCAGCCAAATACAAGGGCGTGCTGGGCATCAACATCGGCAAGAACTTCGACACCCCGGTCGAGCGTGCGGTGGACGATTACCTGATTTGCCTGGACAAGGTCTATGCCCACGCCAGCTATGTGACGGTCAACGTCAGCTCACCGAACACGCCGGGCCTGCGCAGCTTGCAATTCGGTGATTCGCTCAAACAACTGCTGGCCGACCTGGCCACCCGCCGCGCCGAGTTGGCGCTGCGTCACGGCAAGCATGTCCCGCTGGCAATCAAGATCGCTCCGGACATGACCGACGAAGAGACGGCGCAGGTTGCTCAAGCGCTGATCGAAACCGGCATGGATGCGGTCATCGCCACCAATACCACCCTGAGTCGCGTGGGCGTCGAGGGCATGGAGCATGGTGACGAGGCGGGCGGTCTGTCGGGTGCACCGGTTCGCGAAAAGAGCACCCACACCGTGAAGGTGTTGGCGGCGGAACTGGGCGGTCGCTTGCCGATCATTGCGGCGGGCGGCATCACCGAAGGCAAGCATGCGGCGGAAAAAATCACCGCGGGTGCGAGCCTGGTTCAGATCTACTCGGGCTTCATCTATAAGGGGCCGGCACTGATTCGCGAGTCCGTGGATGCCATCGCAGCGCTGCGCTAATACTTTGGCAATGAGCTTTTGTGGCGAGGGAGCTTGCTCCCGTTCGGCTGCGGAGCAGTCGTAAGTCCTGCGCCTGCGTATACCTGACACGCTGAGTTGAATGGTTTTGGGGCCGCTTCGCAGCCCAGCGGGAGCAAGCTCCCTCGCCACAAGGAACTTTGTAGTCCATATCCCACAGGCATAAAAAAGGGCTCCTTTAAAGGAGCCCCTGGGCCGGAGCCCGCCGTCCGGATGGGACGTGCGTGGTTAATTCGTCACTTGATCAGATTGTCGTGTCGGAAGAATGTGTGCCCTGTGTTAGCCGACAGCGTGAAGTTCGTTGAGTCTGTGGATTCCCGCAGTGCCGGTCATACCGTCCCAGTTGTCGCCGCGTCCTTCTCGCCAGCCGTTGATCCAGGCTTGACGTACCGACGGTAGAGTAAATGGGCAAAGCTCACGGGATTTACCACCAACCCCATATTGATAGCCGCGCAAAAAAGCTCGTTCCAAAGGATCACGCTTAAGTCTTCTCATAGGGTGTTGCCCTCACTTGTTGACTGTTTTTATCGCGTCGACCTCTATCGAGGCCAGGCAGAAAGACTCTGCCATTGGGGGCCCGCTGCCGGCGTGGCGAGCCAAAGTGTTGGCGTCATGGCGGCGCCAACCTGTGTTGATTTCTAACCAATGCGTCACATCGAGGGAATGATCGTTTTGTCATAAGGACGTAACCATAAAGATGTAACGGCCATAAGTAACACGATGTAATCCCGTATTTATTGGTCAAAGCCCTGTATGATCGGCACCCCGCAGAATGACGGGGTTAATCCTTTGCTGAGAATGTCTCTCGTTGCACGGAGACAATTTTCGACGAAGGGTCGAGTTATGTCATTTTGTTGCATCAACTTTTTTATCTGTCCTGGCATCTAAGCTCCTTTAACCCGAGCAGTCAGGGTGGAACGGCACACCTTCGTGCCACGCGGGCGCTCTTCAAGAAAAGCGCCTGATTGAAAACCGGGCCGGCAATGCGTTGCCGGTTCACTCAGCTAAAGGCTCCGTATCCTCATGTCCGATCGTTTCGAACTCTTCCTCACCTGCCCAAAAGGCCTTGAAGGCCTGCTCATCGAGGAAGCCGCCGGGCTTGGCCTTGAGGAGGCGCGTGAGCACACCTCCGCCGTGCGTGGCATGGCCTCCATGGAAACCGCCTATCGCCTGTGTCTGTGGTCGCGTCTGGCCAACCGGGTGCTGCTGGTGCTCAAACGTTTCCCGATGAAAGACGCCGAAGATCTTTATCACGGCGTGCACGACATCGACTGGCAAGATCACATGCTCAATGACGGCACCCTGGCCGTGGAATTCAGCGGTCATGGCTCGGGCATCGACAACACTCACTTCGGCGCCTTGAAGGTCAAGGATGCCATCGTCGACAAACTGCGCACCCCGCAGGGCGATCGTCCATCCATCGACAAGCTCAACCCGGACCTGCGCGTCCACCTGCGCCTGGACCGTGGCGAAGCCATTCTCTCCCTCGACCTCTCGGGCCACAGCCTGCATCAGCGCGGTTATCGTTTGCAGCAAGGCGCGGCGCCGCTGAAGGAAAACCTCGCGGCGGCCATCCTGATCCGTTCCGGCTGGCCACGTATCGCGGCCGAAGGCGGCGCGCTGGCGGACCCGATGTGCGGTGTGGGTACCTTCCTGGTGGAAGCGGCGATGATCGCCGCCGATATCGCGCCGAACCTGCGTCGCGAGCAATGGGGCTTCACCGCTTGGCTCGGCCACGTGCCGGCGCTGTGGAAAAAGTTGCATGAGGAGGCTGTCGAACGTGCGGCGGCGGGTCTGGCCAAGCCACCGCTGTGGATTCGCGGATACGAAGCCGATCCGCGTCTGATCCAGCCGGGTCGCAACAACGTCGAGCGTGCCGGCCTGAGCGAGTGGATCAAGATCTACCAGGGCGAAGTCGCGACCTTCGAGCCACGCCCGGACCAGAACCAGAAAGGCCTGGTGATCTGCAACCCACCCTACGGCGAGCGTCTGGGCGAAGAGGCGAGCCTGCTTTACCTCTACCAGAACCTCGGCGAACGTCTGCGTCAGGCCTGCCTGAACTGGGAAGCGGCGGTATTCACCGGCGCGCCGGACCTGGGCAAGCGTATGGGCATTCGCAGCCACAAGCAGTATTCGTTCTGGAACGGCGCCTTGCCCTGCAAGCTGTTGTTGATCAAGGTGCAACCAAGCCAATTCGTCACCGGCGAACGTCGCACCCCGGAGCAGCGTCAGGCCGAGCGTGAACAGGCTGAGTACGATCAGTCGCCGAACGTGCCCCAAGAGCGCCAGTACAACAAGAATGGCAACCCGATCAAGCCGGCCCCTGCACCGGTGATCGAGCAGCCGCGCCTGAGTGAAGGCGGGCAGATGTTCGCCAACCGCCTGCTGAAGAACCTCAAGGCCCTGGGCAAATGGACCAAGCGTGAAGGCGTCGATTGCTATCGCGTCTACGATGCCGACATGCCGGAGTACTCCATGGCCATCGACCTGTACCACGATTGGGTCCACGTCCAGGAATACGCCGCGCCCAAATCCATCGACCCGGAAAAGGCCTCGGCGCGCATGTTCGATGCGCTGGCAGCGATTCCGCAGGCGCTGAACATCGACAAGAGCCGCGTGGTGGTCAAGCGTCGAGAACGCCAGAGCGGCATCAAGCAGTACGAGCGCCAGGCCGCCCAGGGCAAGTTCGTTGAAGTCAATGAAGGCGGCGTGAAGCTGCTGGTGAATCTCACCGATTACCTCGACACCGGCCTGTTCCTCGATCACCGGCCAATGCGCATGCGTATTCAGAAAGAGGCCGCCGGCAAGCGCTTCCTCAATCTGTTTTGCTATACCGCCACCGCCAGTGTGCACGCGGCCAAGGGCGGTGCGCGCAGCACCACCAGCGTCGACCTGTCGAAAACCTATCTGGACTGGGCGCGGCGCAATCTGTCGCTCAACGGTTTCTCGGACAAGAATCGCCTGGAGCAGGGCGATGTGATGGCCTGGCTGGAGAACGCTCGGGACGAGTACGACCTGATCTTCATCGACCCGCCGACCTTCTCCAACTCCAAGCGCATGGAAGGCGTCTTCGACGTGCAACGCGATCAGGTGCAATTGATCGATCTGGCCATGGCGCGTCTGGCGAGCGGCGGTGTGCTGTATTTCTCCAACAACTTCCGCAAGTTCGAGTTGGAGGCCAATCTGGCCGAGCGTTACGCGGTCGAAGAAATCACTGCCCAGACCATTGACCCGGATTTTGCCCGCAATGCCCGGATCCATCGCGCCTGGAAAATCACGGCTCGTTGACGCTTGTTGTGATTGGATCCACAGAGCCTTGATTTTTAAGGCTCTTGGATTCTGTCGGTACTGGTCAAATTAGTGGCTAATAGCTATAACTCAACTCAGGGCCAAAGGGCTTTCCCGCACCTGGCGTTCTGAGTTGTGTTTATGTCGTTGCACGCCGTGCGCCCAAAGATCCTGGGTTTTATCAGCGAAGATGTCTCGGCCTGGCTGGTCGCGCTGCTGGTATTGCTCGTCGGCACAGTGCTCACCGGCTTTCTGGCCTGGTCGACGCTCGATCTGTTCAAACATCAATTGCGCCAACGTTTTCAACTGCTGGCCAGTGAGCGTTACAGCCGTATCGAGGAGCGTTTCGAAGATCAGGAACAGCGCCTCGATGGCCTGCGCCGCTTCTTTTCCAATTCCGATTCGGTTTCCCGAGCCGAATTCAACGGCTATACCCAACCGCTGTTGCATCGAACCCAGGCCTATTCGTTCGCCCAACGGGTCATTGGCGAGCAGCGTGCGGCGTTCGAGCAACGCGTGCGTGATGAGGGTTTGACGGATTTTTCCCTGCGCGAACTCAATGCCGACGGGCAGTTGCAACTGGCCGCCGAACGGGATGAGTACGTGGTGGTGCTGTACAGCCAGACGCAAAGCAAACTGGGTGCGCCATTGGGCTACGACCTGCTGGCGCAACCGTTGCGACGTGCGACCCTGGAGCGAGCCGATCAGCATGGGCGCATGGCGGTGTCGCAGCCGATGCACCTGGTCAGCATCGAACCGGCCTATGCGCGGGGGGTGCTGCTGGTGGCGCCGGTCATGCTGCGTGATGAGCCCCGGGACGTCGCCGGCAAACCGTTCGGATATGTGATGGCGGTGATCAGCATGCGTCAGTTGTTGGCCGACGGCTTGCCGGAAGCGGGGCGCGATTATCTCTCGGTGCGCATCCTCGACCTGTCCGTCGAGGACCAGCACGAGGTTCTGTTTGAATCGTCCAACCCGCCCGCCGTCAGTGACTTGTCCGCCAGCCGCTTGTTGCGCCTGGCCGATCACGAATACCAAGTCGACATTTATCCCAGTGAAGCCTTTCTCCAGGCCAACCACTCATCGGTGACCACCCTGGTGGTGCTCGGTGGTTTGCTCAGTGTGCTGCTCAGCTCATTACTTTATGTGTTGGTCAGCCAGCGTCAGCGGGCGCTGAAAATGGTCGAGCAACGGACCGAGGAATTGCGCGCCCGCGAACAGGAGTTGCGTGGCACCCACGGTCAGTTGCGCGGCGTGCTGAATGCCGCGACCCAGGTGGCGATCATCGCCACGGACCTGCGCGGCGTGATCAGTACCTTCAATGCCGGCGCCGAGCAAATGCTCGGCTACACCGCTGCCGAAGTGGTGGGGCGCATGACCCTGGAAAACCTGCACCTGCCTCGGGAGCTCATGGCCCGTTCCGCGGAGTTGAGCGCACGTTTTGGCAAGCCGGTGCCGACTTGCCAGGCCATGTTGGTCGAGTCCAGCGTCGAAGGCAGGCACGAAGCGCGGGAGTGGACGCTGGTGCGCGGCGACGGCAGTCATTTGATGGTCAACATGCTGGCCACGCCGGTACTCGACGACCAAGGCCTGTGGGTCGGGCATCTGGCCGTGTGCATCGACATCACCGAACGCAAACGGGTACACGAGGCGCTGGCGGCGCGGGATGTCTTGTTGAAGAAGCTCAGCGCCCATGTGCCCGGTGGTATTTACCAGTTCAAGATGGAGTTCGACGGGCGCTTCAGTGTGATTTACGCCAGCGACGGTATTCGCGAAATCTACGAGCTGGAGCCGGACGTGCTGCTGCTCAATGCCGAAGCGATCTTCACCCGCATTCATCCACAAGATACGACAAGGGTTCGCGCCTCGATCCGCGCTTCGGCGGACAACTTAAGCCCCTGGCGCGAGGAGTATCGCGTGCAACTGCCCCAGCGTGGCCTGCGCTGGGTCCGTGGCGAGGCGACGCCGGAGGAACTCCCCGGCGGCGGGGTGCTGTGGCATGGCTACATCTCGGACATTTCCGATATGAAGCGGGTAGAAGAAGAATTGCGCGCGTTGTCGGTCACCGATTCCCTGACCGGCATTCATAACCGCCGCTATTTCCAGGAGCGCCTGACCATCGAGATGGCGCGGGTGGAACGCGGGGGCGGCGAGCTGTCGGTGATCATGCTCGACATCGACCACTTCAAACGGATCAATGACCAGTATGGGCATGCCGTGGGCGATCGGGTGTTGCAGGCGGTTTGCGAGCGCATCGGCCACCGGCTGCGGCGCACGGACGTGTTCTGCCGCCTGGGCGGCGAAGAGTTCATGGTGCTCTGCCCGGACATCAGCGGCGAACAGGCCCATACGCTGGCCCTGGAGTTGTGGCAAAGCCTGCGCAGTGCGCCAATCGATGTGGTCGGGGTCGTCACCGCCAGTTTCGGCATTGCCAGTTGGCGGCTCGGTGAGGGCGCGGACGCGCTGCTGTTGCGGGCGGATTCGGGGGTCTATGCGGCGAAGCAGGCGGGCAGGGATCGGGTGCAGGGGGAGATGAATTAGTCAGGCTACATGCTTTACCTGTGGGAGCGGGCTTGCTCGCGAATACGTAGTGTCAGTCGACAACGATGTGACTGACTCACCGCTTTCGCGAGCAAGCCCGCTCGCACATGGGAGCTGTGGGTGCTTTACAACACCGAAGCTGTCTGCGCCAGTTTCGGCTGGCGGTACAGGTCCAGCAGCACCTGATCGAGCACCGACGAGGCGCCGAATGGGGCCTTGTCGTTGAGGATCGCCACCACGGCCCACGTGTTGCCATTGATATCTCGGCTGAAACCCGCAATGGCGCGCACGGTGTTCAGGGTGCCGGTCTTGACGTGGGCTTCGCCGCGCATGGCGGTGGTCTTCAGGCGTTTGCGCATGGTGCCGTCGGTGCCGGCAATCGGCATCGAGCTGATGTACTCGGCGGCGTACGGGCTGTGCCAGGCGGCTTGCAGCATCGAGGCCATTTCCCGGGCGCTGACGCGTTCGGAACGGGACAGGCCGGAGCCGTTCTCCATCACCAGGTGCGGCGCGGTGATGCCTTTCTTCGCCAGCCACTGACGCACCACACGCTGGGCCGCCTTGGCATCGTCGGCGTCGGCATCGGTACGGAACTTCTGCCCCAGGCTGAGGAACAGCTGCTGGGCCATGGTGTTGTTACTGTACTTGTTGATGTCGCGAATGATTTCCGCCAGGTCCGGAGAGAACGCGCGGGCCAGGACCTTGGCATCTTTGGGTGTTGGCGCCAGCACGTCCTTGCCCTGGATGCTGCCGCCCAGTTCTTTCCAGATCGCGCGCACGGCGCCGGCGGTGTAGGTCGCATGGTCGAGCAGCGACAGGTAAGTCTGCGAGCTGCAGCCGTCACCCAGCTGGCCACCCACGGTTACGGTCACGCTGCCGTCGGCCTGAGGCACCGGGTTGTAACGCACACCGCCGGTGCATTGCTTGGAGTTGACGGCCTTGACCTGATTCTCGATGCGGATGCTGGCAATCGGCGGTTCCACGGAAATCAGCACGCGACCACCATCGTTGCGGGCCACGAAGCGCAGGGCCTTGAGGTTGACCAGCAGGGCATCGGGCTTGACCAGGAACGGTTTGTTCTCGTCGTTGCCGTCGTCGTTGAATTCGGGCAGTTGCGGTTGCACGAAGAAGTTTTTATCCAGCACCAGGTTGCCGGTGACCTGGGTTACGCCGTTGGCGCGCAGGTCGCGCATCAACAGCCAGAGTTTTTCCATGTTCAGCTTTGGATCGCCGCCACCCTTGAGGTAGAGGTTGCCGTTGAGAATGCCGCCACTGAGGGTGCCATCGGTGTAGAACTCGGTTTTCCACTGGTGGTTCGGGCCGAGCATTTCCAGGGCCGCATAGGTGGTGACCAGTTTCATGGTCGAGGCCGGGTTGACCGACACGTCGGCGTTGAAAATGGTCGCAGTGCCTGGGCCAGTGAGGGGAATCATCACCAGCGACAGAGCGTTGTCCTGCAACTTGCTGGCCTTGAGGGCTTTTTCGACGTTGGGCGACAGGGAGGTATTGATCGGCTCAGCAGAAGCGGGGAGGGCCAGAGGGAAAAGGAGGCTGGCCAGCAACAATGGACGCAACGATTTGATCATGGGAAATAAGACCCTGCACTCGAGGGGGAATTGACGAGGGCATGAAAATGAAAGCCCTCAGCGGTCACAAAAGTGTCGGCATTATGCCCCAAGGTATTAGGGCTTGTGCCGTGCCTTGGCCTACTTATTGGCTTTTTTCTTGTGCAGAGGGGATTTTTGACGGGATGAGGCGTGCGGGATAAAGGGGCCAGAAACAAAAAGGGCCATCGCGATGGATGACCCTTTTGAACATCAAGCTACCGGATTGATCGGCTTTTCCGGGTACCAGACGTCGATCAGCGGGCTGACGGTGACTTCGGTCAGTTCGCTGCGGCCCTTGAGCCAGGATTCAACGGCAGCACGCTGCTCTTCGGTGACCGAGCCGCGCTTTTGCAGGCAAACCAGACCGAAGTCGTCGCCGCCAACATAGCCCAGGCCGTTGGCTTCCATGGCTTCTTTGAGGAACGCGTCGAGGAATGCGTCGATTGCCTCGTCAGCCAGATCTTCCTTGAAGTCCAGGTTCAATTCGAAGCCCAATTCCTGGAACTCGTCTACACAGAGCTTTTTGCGCAGACGCTGGGAGCGGTTAGTGGCCATGAAACAATCCTCTTGAGTATTAACGCGGCGCATCTTATCAGCTAAGCCACTTCCCTGCCGGTCGAGTTTTTCAATTAATACCCCCTGCGGACAGCCGGTTTGAAAACTTCAGCGCTTGCGCCAATTCAGGATAAGCAGGGTCAGTACGCCCGCCACAATCCCCCAGAACGCGGAACCGATGGAAAACAGCGTCAGCCCCGAGGCCGTGACCATGAAGGTGATCAGCGCCGCTTCACGCTCCTTGACCTCGCTCATCGCAATGCTCAGGCCGTTGATGATGGAACCGAACAACGCCAGCGCGGCAATCGACAGCACCAGTTCCTTGGGCAGGGCGGCAAACAGCGCCGCCAGCGTCGCGCCGAAGACACCGGCGATCCCGTAGAAGATCCCGCACCAGACCGCCGCCGTGTAGCGCTTGTTGCGGTCTTCGTGGGCATGCGGCCCGGTGCAGATTGCCGCGCTGATGGCGGCGAGGTTGATCCCGTGGGAGCCGAAGGGTGCCAGCAGCAACGAGGCGATACCGGTGGTGGTGATCAGCGGCGAGGCCGGCACGTTGTAGCCGTCGGCGCGCAGCACGGCGATGCCGGGCATGTTTTGCGAGGTCATCGCGACCACGAACAACGGAATGCCGATGCTGATGGTTGCGGCCAGGGAAAAGTGCGGCGTGGTCCAGACCGGTGTGGCCACCTCCAGGCGAAAGGCGCTGAAGTCCAGCAGACCCATCAACCCTGCCAGTGCGGTGCCGATCAACAGTGCGCCCAGTACCGCATAACGCGGCGACAAGCGTTTGATTACCAGGTAGGTGAAAAACATCCCCAGCACCAGTGCGGTGCGATGCTGGGCAGCGACGAAAATTTCGCTGCCGATCTTGAACAAAATGCCCGCCAGCAGTGCGGCGGCCAGTGAGGCGGGGATTTTTTTCACCAGGCGTTCGAAGCTGCCGGTCAGCCCGCATAGGGTCACCAGCACCGCGCAAGTGATGTAGGCACCGATGGCTTCGCCGTAACTGACGCCACCCAGGCTGGTGATCAGCAGCGCCGCGCCGGGGGTGGACCAGGCGATGGTGATCGGCGTGCGATAGCGCAGCGAGAGGCCGATCGAACACACGGCCATGCCAATGGAAATCGCCCAGATCCATGATGAAATCTGCCCGCTGGTCAGCCCTGCGGCCTGGCCGGCCTGGAACATCAGGACCAGGGAGCTTGTGTAGCCGGTCATCATTGCGATGAAACCGGCGACGATGGCCGACGGTGATGTATCGGCCAGGGGGCGGAGTTGGGTCTGCGTGGCGTCGTTCATGACAGCGGTTTCCTGGTTCTGATGAAGATATTCCCTGTAGGAGCTGTCGAAGGCTGCGATCTTTTGACGTTGTTTTTAAAAGCAAGAGCAAAAGATCGCAGCCTTCGGCAGCTTCTACAGGGGAACGCTGCGGATTTTGTGTTAAAGCCTAAACTCAAATGTAAGCAGGCATTGCCATACAGCGGAGGCGACAAACAGCCGTACAGTCGTTTTGACACTAACCATTGTGTACAATCGCAGGGTTTTTTACGCGATACTTGCCAGCGACCCACTGTGCCGTATTACAGTCACGGTCAATTCGCCGCAGTTCTCCCGACTCGAGTGCCCATGAACGAACAGTTGCAACCCCTCAAGAAACAACCGCGGGCAGGTAAAGCCGGCCGCAGCGGTACCCAGGACGATATTGTCTACGCGCATATCTTCGAGGCCATCCTCGAACAGCGTCTGGCGCCCGGCACCAAGTTGAGCGAAGAAGCGCTGGGGGAGATTTTCGGGGTCAGTCGCACCATCATTCGCCGCGCGTTGTCGCGCCTGGCCCATGAAAGCGTGGTGCTGCTGCGGCCCAATCGTGGCGCCGTGGTTGCAAGTCCCAGTGTCGAAGAGGCGCGTCAGGTGTTCATGGCCCGGCGTCTGGTCGAGCGGGCGATCACCGAGCTGGCGGTTCAACACGCCACGGCAGAGCAGATCGCCGAGTTGCGCCAGATGGTCAACGACGAGCGCGACAGTTTCTCCCGCGGCGATCGTGGCGCCGGCATCCGTCTGTCGGGCGAATTTCACCTGAAACTGGCCGAAGCGGCGAAAAATGCGCCGTTGATCAGCTTCCAGCGCAGCCTGGTGTCCCAGACGTCGCTGATCATCGCCCAGTACGAAAGCGGCAACCGTTCCCATTGCTCCTACGACGAGCACACCCAACTGATCGACGCGATCGAAGCGCGCAATGCCGAGTTGGCGGTGGACCTGATGATGCATCACATGGATCACATCGACAGCAAACTCAATCTCGACGAGGAAAGTGCGTCGGATGATTTGCATGCGGTGTTTTCGCATTTGTTGCAGACCAAAAAGTCAGGGCGTTCGCCGGCGAAAATCTGATAGACCGCGTCGCCCTTATCGCTGGCAAGCCAGCTCCCACAGGTTATGCGGATGGAGCGCAAATCTTGTGAACCCCACAAATC
>DATMUG010000251.1:0-3419 GCA_035563915.1 Pseudomonas sp.
CGAGCAAGCCCGCTCCCACAGTTTTAAATGGGTTGCAGCAGGATCAGGCCATCTGGACCCACCTTCGCGGTAATCGAGTCATAACGGCCCAACGTCGCATACCCGCTCTCAAGCGGCTGCTCATGCGCCGCCGTAACCACCAGCAAATTCGCCCCCGCCGCTTGCGCCGCGAGTATCCCCACAGTGGCGTCTTCAAACACCAGGCAGTCACTGATCGGCACCCCCAACCGGTGCGCGGCCAGTCGATAACCCGCCGGATCAGGCTTGCCCGCTGTCACGTCTTCGGCTGTGACCATCACCGCAGGTTCCGGGATGCCGGCCGCCGCCATGCGCCGCAACGCCAGCGTCCTCGGCGCCGAGGTGACGATGGCCCATTGATGGGCCGGCAACGCCTTGAGAAAAGCCGCTGCACCCGCGACCTCCTCCACCCCTTCGACATCCTCGATTTCCGCCTGGGTGATCCACGCCGCTTCTGCCTCGGCATCGACACCAGGCAAATTCAGGCGACGGATGGTATCGATGGCGCGCGCGCCGTGGATGGTGGGCAGGAAGGCCTCGACATCGACATCGTGGCGCAGGGCCCAGGTGGTCCAGACACGCTCGGCGGCGGCGATGGAGGTGAGGACGGTGCCGTCCATGTCGAACAGGAAGGCACGGTACGGGACGTTGAAGACGGTATCGGAAGTGGCCAAAAGCGTCGTCCTAATTGGCGGCAAATGGCGACTGTACACGATCCCTTTCTCTGTAGGAGCGAGCCTGCTCGCGATGGTCGCCAACGATAACGCGGGGTGCCTGATGCCCCGCGCTGTTCTGGGGTTCATCGCGAGCAGGCTCGCTCCTACAGTGGCGTACGGCGTGACTTGAGCGCACCGTCCACACAATCGAGCAACTGCCCCAGCGCCCAGGGCTTCTTGATGAACGAGACCTCGTGCCGCACCCCGGAGCTTTGCGGGGTTTCAAAGCCGGACATGATCATGATCGGCTTGTCCGGCCAGCGATCGCCGAACAGGTTGGCCAGGTCCGCGCCGTTGAGCGTGCCGGGCATGGTGATGTCGGTCAGCAGTAAACCGACCTCTTGCGCGTGGCGCTGCAAGTACACCGAAGCGGCGTCCGCACTGGTCTGGGAGTGCACCGTATAGCCCTCTTCCTGAAGAATTTCACAGAGAAATTCCAGGATCAGGGGGTCGTCCTCGACCACCAGGATCAATCCGCCCGGAGGGTTTGCGCTCGCCGTCGGTAATCGACTCATGACCTTGCCGCTCCCTGTCTGTCTCAATGATTTCGCGGCTTCTCGTCCGCTACCTACAGGTATGAGCAGCGGCGCCGGTGGAAATTCATTTTGATACAGCAAACGGGTAAATCAGGCGTCCTGCTTCATACCCCCGTTTTTCAGTCGATCCCTTTGTAGGAGCTGCCGCAGGTTGCGATCTTTTGATTTTGCTTTTCAAGAACAAGATCAAAAGATCGCAGCCTGCGGCAGCTCCTACACAGGGATCGGCGTTACTGGGACATGTTGTCCTTCTTCATCGCATCCTTGGACATGGCGTCTTTTTTCATGCCGTCCTTGCTCATTGCGTCCTTGGACATGCTGTCTTTCTTCATCGTGTCCTTGGCCATGGCGTCCTTTTTCATCGTGTCTTTTTTCATGGCGTCCTTGGACATCGAGTCCTTGCTCATGCTGTCGTTGCTCATGCTGTCGTTGCTCATGGTGTCAGCAGCGAACACAGAGGCAGCGCCAACGGCCAGGCACATGGACAGTACAACGGTGGTCAACTTTTTCATGATGAAACTCCTTGAGTCTTGGTTTTTGGGGGTGAAGTTGCCCGGCGTCCGTCAGCTGCCACCGAACCAGTTGTAGCCCTGGTCTTCCCAGTAGCCGCCGCTGTAGGTGTTGCTGACGAAAATCGCCTGGATGTGTTTGGGGTTCTTGTAGCCAAGCTTGGTGGGCATGCGCAGCTTCATCGGGAAGCCGTATTCGCGTGGCAGCACCGCGCCGTCATAGGTCAGCGTCAACAGGGTCTGCGCATGCAGCGCGGTGGCCATGTCGATGCTGGTGTAGTAGTCGTCGGCACACTTGAAGCCGACGTATTTGGCGTCGGTATCGGCGCCGATGCGCTTGAGGAAATCGCTGAAGCGCACACCACCCCAGCGGCCAATGGCGCTCCAGCCTTCAACGCAAATGTGCCGGGTGATCTGATCGGTCTGCGCCATGGCGCGCAACTCTTCGAGGCGCCAACTGCGCTTGTCCGCGACCAGCCCCGATACTTCCAGGCGATAGCTCTCCTCCTCCACCGTCGGTGCTTCGTCGATGCCGTAGAAGGCATTGAACGGAAATGGCCGGGTGATCATCGACTCCGGATAAGTCGGCGCCATCGCGTTGGGGTTGAACAGCCAGCCCTGCACCCGATCGTTGAAGCGCGATATGGACGACAGTGCGGTCTCGACGCTTTCGTTGTCGGTGAGGTTGCAGCCGGACAACATGGCGACGCCGCCGAGGGTCAAACCACGCAGCAGGAACGAGCGGCGTGAGCGGTCTTCGATCTGTGGCGCGAGGATCTTGCGGGCATCGGTCAGGATCGAGGACTCGTCCAGATCCGGATGGTGAATGCGCTTTTTCATACGGACTCCTTGCGACCGACGATCATGGCGAGCAGCGTTTTGGGAACCAGTGCGACCATGACCAGATGCACCAGCACAAACGCCACCAGCAGCGCCATCGCAATGAAGTGCACATGTCGCGCTGCGTCGTAACCGCCCAGCAGTTCACGCAACAACGGGAACTGCACCGACTTCCACAACACCAGCCCGGAGATCACCAGCAGTGTGATATCGACCACCACGAACAGGTAGGCAAACCGTTGCACCTGGTTGTAATGGCTGAGGTCGGCGTGGCCGAGTTTTCCCCGCAGCGCTGACCACAGGTCATGCAGCACGCCTTTGGGTGAGACGGGGAAAAAACGTCGTTTCAGGCGTCCGCTGAATACGTTGACGAGCAGGTAGACCAGGCCATTGATCGCCAGCAACCACATCGCCGCGAAGTGCCACTGCAAGGCGCCGCCGAGCCAGCCGCCCAGGGTGATCGAATTGGAAAAACTGAAATCGTAAAGAGGCGAAGCGTTGTAGATGCGCCAGCCGCTGGTGACCATCACCAAAACAGCCAGGGCGTTGAGCCAATGGGTCAGGCGTAGCCAGCGTGGATGACTGGACTTGGGTGAAGCAGTTGTCTGCGACATGTCCGGCTCCCGTTTGTTGTTCGTTGGGGCCGAGTATGGGAGCGCGCAGATCGCCAAATCCTCACGCAAAGTTAAATTATTCGTGATAACTCACAGCCTCGAAATCTGTGAAATTCCCTGTGGGAGCGGGCTTGCTCGCGAAGGCGTAGTGTCAGTCGACATCATCTTTGCCTGACCCACCGCTTT
>DATMUG010000252.1:0-4255 GCA_035563915.1 Pseudomonas sp.
ACAGTGGTGTCCTTGTGGGAGCGGGCTCGCCCGCGAAGGGATCGACTCGGTTCAAAGTCAGAAAACTTAATCGAGCATCAACACCTTGGCCAGAATGATCTTCGGCCCTTTCATCTTCTTGATGATGATCCGCAAACCTTCGACTTCCAGCACTTCTTCCTCTTCCGGCACGCGCTTGAGGCTCTCGTAGACCAGTCCCGCGAGTGTTTCGGCTTCGACATGGTCCAGGTCAATTCCCAGCAACCGCTCGACCTTGAACAGCGGCGTGTCGCCACGCACCAGCAGTTTGCCCGGCTGGTAGGCGAGGATGCCGCGTTCGGCCTTGCGGTGTTCATCCTGAATGTCGCCCACCAGCACTTCCAGCACGTCTTCCATGGTCAGGTAGCCGATGATGTTGCCGTCAGCCTCTTCAACCACAGCGAAGTGTGAACCACCTTTTCGGAATTGCTCCAGCAGCTGCGACAGCGGCATGTGCCGGGACACGCGCTCCAGCGGACGGGTCAGTTCGGCCAGGTTGAACGACTCGGGAATGTGATCCAGCGCCGCCAACTCCAGCAGCAGATCCTTGATGTGCAGCAGGCCGACGAACTCCTGGCGCTCGCTGTCGTACACCGGGTAACGGCTGAACTTGTGGCGACGGAACATCGCCAGGATTTCCTTGAGCGGTGCGTTGAACTCCAGGGTCACCAGGTCTTCGCGGGAGTTGGCCCAGTCGACCACTTCCAGTTCGCCCATTTCCACCGCCGAGGCCAATACGCGCATGCCCTGGTCGCTTGGGTCCTGACCACGACTGGAGTGCAGGATCAACTTGAGTTCTTCGCGGCTGTAATGGTGCTCATGGTGCGGGCCGGGTTCGCCTTGCCCTGCGATGCGCAGGATCTGGTTGGCGCTGGCGTTGAGCAGGTAAATGGCCGGATACATGGCCCAGTAGAACAGGTACAGCGGCACCGCCGTCCACAGCGACAGCAGCTCCGGCTTGCGGATGGCCCAGGATTTGGGGGCCAGTTCGCCGACCACGATGTGCAGGTACGAAATGATGAAGAATGCGGTGAAGAACGATACCGCCTTGACCACCTCCGCCGATTGCACGCCGGCCATTTCAAGCACCGGCCCCAGCAGGTGCGCGAAGGCCGGCTCACCGACCCAGCCCAGGCCCAGGGAGGCGAGGGTGATACCCAGTTGGCACGCCGACAGGTAGGCATCGAGCTGACTGTGTACGGTGCGCAGGATGTGTCCGCGCCAGCCGTGCTGCTCAGCGATGGCCTCGACACGAGTGGAGCGCAGCTTGACCATGGCAAATTCCGCCGCAACGAAGAAGCCGTTGAGCAAAACCAGGATCAAAGCGAAAAGAATCATGCCGAAGTCGGCGAATATTGTTGCGAGGGTCAAGCCAGGGGAAGGGTCCATGATGGAGTTTTGCGGGTTCCGTGTATTCGAATGGAAAGAAAAAAATGCGCCTGAAATGGCAGGCGCAAGTCAGCCAATGTAGCGGCTGACTGGGCGATTGCCTAGTGGGCAGAGCTGGCCGGTATCAGTCGGCGGTGCTGATCACCCGGGATTTGCTGACCTGGGCGGGGGCGAAATGGCAGGTAAAGGTACTGCCATGGCCGGGCACACTGCTGATCTCCATGCGTGCGCGATGGCGCAGCAGCACGTGTTTGACGATTGCCAGGCCCAGGCCGGTGCCGCCGGTATTGGAGTTGCGGCTGGAGTCGACACGGTAGAAACGTTCGGTGAGGCGCGGCAAGTGTTTGCTGTCGATGCCAATCCCGGAATCCTGCACGCTCAGGTGCGCGCCTTGCTCGTCACCCCACCAGCGGATGCGGATATTGCCTTCGGCCTGGGTGTATTTCACCGCGTTGAATACCAGGTTGGAAAACGCGCTACGCAGTTCCGCTTCGCTGCCCTTGAGCAGGATGGTCGGATCGGCTTCCAGGCTGATGCGCTGGTTTTTCTGGCCTGACAGCTGCTGTGCATCGCTCTTGATCGATTGCAGCAGACCGTCGATAGCCACCGGTTGGTTGTCAGACGGGTAATCGGTGGCTTCGAGTTTGGCCAGCAGCAACAAGTCGTTGAGCAGGGTCTGCATGCGCCCGCCCTGTTGCTGCATTTGCTGCAGGGCACGGGTCCAGCGCGGGTTCACTTCCTCGACGTTGTCGAGCAGGGTTTCCAGATACCCGCAAATCACCGTCAGCGGTGTGCGCAGCTCATGGGAAACGTTGGCAATGAAGTCTTTGCGCATTTGTTCAAGCTGATGGATGCGTGTGACATCGCGCACCAGCATCAGGTGCTCGTTATTGCCGTAGCGGGTGATGTACAGCTGAATGCGCATCCGATCGTTGGTCGGCGAGGGGATTTCCAGGGGTTCGGCGTAGTTGTCCTGCTCGAAATATTCCTTGAAACGCGGATGGCGCACCAGGTTGGTCACCGGCTGGCCGCTGTCTTGGGGTGTCTTGAGGCCCAGCAGGGTTTCAGCGGCGCGGTTCCACCATTCCAGGTTGCCGTCGGTGTCGAGCATGACCACGGCGTCTTTCAAGGCCGCGGTGGATTCCTGAACCCGGTCGATGACCGCTTGCAGGCGCCCGCGCACCCGTTGGTCGCGGCGTTGCAGGTGGTAGATGCTGTCGAACACCTCGCCCCACAGACCGTAGCCATCGGGCGGAGCTTCATCGGGTTTGTGCAGGCGCAGCCATTCGTGCAGACGCAGTAATTGCTTGAGAGTCCAGGCCAGGTAAATGCCCAGCCCGGCAGCGAGGCTCCAGCCGTAGTAGCCAGTGATCAGACCGATCACCAGGCAGGCGGTGACCAGTAGCAGCATGTGGCGAATCAGGGTGCCATGCCAGTTTTGGTTCACTTGAACGCGCGTCCTTGTCTACTTCTGAAGCGGGAGAGGCTCGGTTCAGGCTTTCGTGGAAAAGCGGTAACCGGTGCCGCGCACGGTTTGTACCAGATTTTCATAGGCATCGCCGAGGGCTTTGCGCAGGCGACGGATGTGCACATCGACGGTGCGCTCCTCGACATACACGTTGCCGCCCCAGACCTGATCCAGCAACTGGCCGCGAGTGTAGGCGCGTTCCTGGTGGGTCATGAAAAATTGCAGCAGGCGGTATTCGGTTGGGCCCATTTCAGCGGGTTTGCCATCGATGGTCACGCGATGGCCGATCGGGTCCAGCAGCAGGCCGCCGACTTCAATCGGCGCTTCGCCATCGCTCGGGCCGGCGCGGCGCAGCACGGCTTTGAGGCGTGCAACCAGCTCGCGAGGGGAAAAGGGTTTGGTGATGTAATCGTCGGCACCGACTTCCAGGCCCTGGATCTTGTTGTCCTCTTCGCCCTTGGCGGTGAGCATGATGATCGGGATATCCCCGGTCAGCTCATCGCGCTTGAGGCGGCGGGCCAGTTCGATACCGGAGGTGCCGGGCAGCATCCAGTCGAGCAGGATCAGGTCTGGTTTGCGGTCAACGATGATGGCGTGGGCCTGCTGGGAGTTCTCGGCCTCCAGGCAGTCATAGCCGGCCATTTCCAACGCAACGGCGATCATTTCGCGAATAGGCGCTTCGTCGTCGACGATCAGAATGCTCCTGCCAACCATGCCTTAATCCTCTTGTCATTTAACTGTCTTGCGCCGCATTAGATAACGGAATTATTGCAGTCGTGTGACAGTATTTTAGTCGCCCGGCGATTGTCACAAACCTGGACTAAGCTCTAAGTCCGAATCCTGACAACCACAAAAGGAAGGTTTCCATGAATCACATTGCTCAATCCTGGAAGGCTCTGCTGGTCACTGCTGCGCTAACGCTGCCGACACTGGCCTTCGCCGCCGAGCCGGCGATGATGAAAGACGGGATGATGGTCGATCACAAGGGTATGACGGTATACACCTATGACAAAGACTCGGGCGGCAAGTCGATGTGCAACGGCGAGTGCGCTGAATACTGGCCGCCAATGATGGCGCCGGCGGACGCCAAGGCCGACGGCAAGTGGAGCACCATCAAGCGTGACGACGGCAAGATGCAGTGGGCCTATGACGGCAAGCCGCTTTACACCTTCATGAAGGACAAAAAACCCGGTGACATGACGGGCGACAAAATGAAGGACGTCTGGCACGTGGTTCACGAATCGCAGAAGTGATGTAAATCGCAAAAAAGATCGCAGCCTTCGACAGGTCCTACAGGATGTACACGATCCCGATGCAGGAGCTGCCGAAGGCTGCGATCTTTTCGTTTTTCAGCGCAATGCGTAATCCAGCACGATCCCG
>DATMUG010000253.1:0-13565 GCA_035563915.1 Pseudomonas sp.
GTTTGCCGAGTTCCTGAACACGGCCCCGCAAAATGTCCATAACTGGTACACCCGTGGTGTACCCGCTCACTACATGGAAGAAGTCGCCAGAAAGCTCTCAGTCAACAGTGAATGGCTGAAAAACGGCGAAGGTCCCAAAGACGCCCGGCACCTGCGCCTGCACGACGAAGCCGGCAATACCTTCGATGCCCAGGCCATTCGCGGCGTGTATACGGTCATCGAGCCCACCGACATCGATCTCCCCCTCTACAAGGAAACCGCCACAGCCCCAGGCTCCGGCAAAACCCACGTCATCGAAGACCCCGACCAATCCGTGCGACTGCCCCGCAGCTACCTCGACTCGCTGGAAATCAACCAGGCCGATGCCATCTGCGCCCACATGATCGGCAACAGCATGGCCGAACGCATCGAAGACGGTTCAATCCTGGCCATCGACCGCGGCCTGACCCAGATTGTTGATGGCGAGATCTACGCCATCGAACACGATGGCATGCTGCGAATCAAATACCTGCACCGAATGCCGGGGAATGCGCTGCGATTGCGCAGCCATAATCGCGAACAATACCCGGACGAAATCTTCAGGGCGGCACAAATCGAAGAGCAGAACATCAGGGTGTTGGGTTGGGTGTTCTGGTGGTCGACGCTGAACAAACGCAGACCCGAGGTGCCGTTCCTGTAGTTTCATGCCTGCTACGTCACTCCATCGGCACAGCAAACTGGGAATTCCTCCAAAAAATCAGTATGATGCGCCCCACATTTGCGCATCGACCCGCCAGGCGGCTCTGATCGCACCGACAAGGCAGATGACTTTCTCGCCGAGTCCCACAGCCGGACGCAAGATCCGGATGTACGTTTTAAAGGCTGGCGAGGTTTACCAAAAATGAACCAAGCCAGTCCCCAAGAAGCCGGCCACAAGCCGGCTTTTTAATGCCTGGAAGAAAGTTCACCCACCGTCTGAAAACGCTGTTGGGGGATTGCCGGCCGCGGAAGCGACTGCTAGCGTAATGACGAATGTCATTACAGGTATTCCATCATGGCCTCCATCAACATCCGCATCGACGATGAACTGAAACAGCGGTCCTTTGCCGAACTGGAAAAACTCGGGGTTACCCCCTCGGAGCTTCTGCGCCAAACCCTTCAATACGTTGCAGAGCGGGGAAAATTGCCGTTCAAAGCTGCGTTACTCAGCGAAGAGGATGAAGCACTTATCGCAGTAGTCACAGAACGCCTTGCCGCCCCCCAGCGAGTGAAGGTCAGCCTGGATGACCTATAGCCTTGAATTTGATCGTCGTGCGTTGAAAGAGTGGAACAAGCTGGGCGACACCTTACGTCAGCAGTTCAAAAAGAAGCTCATTGAAGTGCTAGAGAATCCTCGGATCGAAGCCAACCGGCTTCGTAACTTGCCAGATTGCTACAAGCTGAAGCTGCGCAGTGCGGGCTATCGGTTGATCTATCAAGTACTTGATCAAGAGATCGTTGTGTTTGTGATTGCACTTGGAAAACGCGAACGAGAGGCTGCCTACCAAGAAGCACAAGGTCGAATCGATCAGCAGGGTTGTTCTGTAGGGCAAAAACCTCAGCAGTGATGCCTGCAAGAAATTTCCGAGCCAGTTATAGACCAACCACACCCTGGCCTATAAAACTATTGATTCCGACCCGAAGTGCGCTGGGCCTTGGTTCTGCAACTGAGCCCTGTTTCCCAACGATGCATCTGTGAGTTGTCCAACTCCTCATTGGACAACGTCCCTCACGGATAACCGAACGCCTTGACCAGCGTCAGTTCCCCCACCGCCCGCATCGGCACCACAAAAGTTTCCATCTTCTCGCTCGGTGTCCCCTCTTCCGTAATCACCGTCACCTGCGCCGTAGTCAGCGGCTGAACCGCATCTTCCTGCCCCTCTTCATCACTGCGATACCCGCCCCCGAAATAATTCACATAGACCAGATACTGCCCCTTGATCGGCGCGGGCATGGCGAAGATTTCCGGGCCGTAGCCGGTGGTGACGTCGACGTCGAGAGCCGCGCCGTTGGGGGCGATGCGGTCGCCGTACCAGATATGGGCGCCGTCGGGGGTGATGAGGTGCAGGTCCAGGTCGGTGCCGTCGCTGTCCCAGGCCAGCAACACCCGCAGCTTGGCGGGGGTTGCGCCGCCGCTGGCGTTGAGGAACTGCGTGCGGCGGCGTTGCAGACCGTCGGGGCTGCGCACTTCGACGCTGTTGCTGCCGTTGGGGAAGGAGAATGGGCGATCGAAGCGGCCGGCGGGGTCGATCTTAAGGGGCATGCTGACGCCGTTGACCATCAGTCGGCCAGGCTCATTCGATTTAGGCTTGGCTTTGATTTGCCCGGCAATCCGGGCGGTGTTGGCCTGGCCCGCCGGGGTATTGACCGACGAGGCCGGGTAGTTGACGGTCTGGCGAAAACTTTCGCCCTCGCCCTCGGGTGCTCCGGTGCGCCAGCCTCCGACGGGAGTGTCGAGTTTGACGCTGTCGGCGGCCATCGCCGGCGATAACGCCGTGAGCCCGCAGAGCAACAGCAAGACCAGTGGAAAACGAAGTGTCATGGGCTATTCCAGCAAAAGGTGGCGGGCGAGGCCTTCGATGTAGGTTTCATCCTGGCCATTGGGGTGGGCCTCAAACGCCAGGTGCAGGTATTCGTGAGTCAGGTCAAGACGGTCCTGCAGCGACAACACGCCACGCACATAGATGCGCTGACGCTCTCGGTCGACATAGGGCCGGCCGAACGCCAGGCGGCAGACGGCGAAGGTGCTGACTTCGTTGTAGCCGGTTTCGCTTTCAAGACGGGGACGCCAGTTGCGCCGCTGTTTTTGCAGCCACGCCTGTGCGGAGGGCAACGCTTCGCAGGAGGCCACCGGATTGTCCCAACGGCTCAGGCTGGCACGCGGGTAGGCGTGCAGCAGGATGGCGTCGTAGCGTTGGCCGGCACTGGCCTGCTCGACGGCTTGCTGCCAGGACAGCTTGTCCGGGCCAGGTTCATCGGAGTGGTAGGTGACGCTGCTGCCAGCCAGTACCAGATCACTGGTCCATGCCGCGACGTTGCGCGCGTCGACACTGGCCGGGTGCGGGGCGACGCGCTGGCGCTGGCTGCTGTCGTCGATGCTCAGGCATTCACCGTTGCGCGCGGCGTTTTGCAGCAGATAGGTGCGGATCGCCACCGCCAGCGCTTTGGCCGCTTCGGCGGGTTCGGGAGTGGCTTCACGCTGCAGGACGCGGGCGACGTACTCTTCGCGGTCCAGGCGGGCGACGAGTTTGTCCTTGTCTAGAAACAACTCACCGTCACTGTGGATATCGAGCTGATTACCGTTGGCGAACTCCACCCGATAGTCGCCACGCAACGACCCCGACGTCACTTCGCGGCTGCCCGCCAGCACGCGTTTGAGCGGATAGCGAGAGAACAGGCTGACTTCGACACAACGTCCCGCATCGACGGGCCATTGAACAGGCACGAGCGCCGACAGTGCCTGGGCGTATTCGCGCAGCACCCGCTGACTGGTACCGCGCCCACCGGCCCAGATCGGTGTGCCATCCGCGATCCAGCCAGCGAAGCCGCCCTGACGCGAAGCCGCGTCCCGATCCCCCGGCCAGCTCCAGGTTTTCACCCGCAACCGGCTGCCGAGCGCCCCCACAAGGTCACCGTCAGCAGCGCTCAAGACCACATCGAGCAGCACGCGCCGGGCCTGATCCTGTGCCGGCATCGCCGCCAACAGGCGCATCAGTTGCGCTACCGGCACACGGGTCGCTGGCTGCAACGACGACAAATCCAGCAACCACGGCGGTGCCTGTCGCGCTTGCCAATAGGCTCGCCAATCCACAGCGGAAATCCCCAGGCGTGCCGGCTCAAAGTACAAACCGCAGGACTTCACCAACGCCTGATCGCGCTCGACCTTGCCGCCCGCGGCGCAGCAATACACTTCCTCTTTCGACTGCCCGCGACATTCATAGGCCGGCTCGCGCGCTCCGGTGTCCACCAGCCAGGCATAGACGAACAGTTTCCACACACTGCCCAGCGGTGTTTGCAAAGTGTCCGGCAAGGGTTCTCGGGACAGCAGCTGTGTCTGGCTCAACGACAACAACTCGCCCTTGAACGCCAGGTGCAGGGGTTCGCCCTGCGCCATCGCCAACGCAGTCATCGAATACAGCCACCAGCCGACCAGAGTGCGGAACATGTCAGTGAACCGTCACCTGACCGAGCGCCGGCTTCTGTTCCTGGGCCTGATGCTGTGGCGCATACATCTGGGTGAATCGCACCGGCGGCAGGTTGAACTGGCCCTTTTGCGAAAAGCGCACCAGATGCCGCAAGCGCAATTCACCGCTCAGCGCATCCACGGGCACCGCATAGGCCAACTGTCCCGGCTCGAAACGGGCCTTTTCCAGCGCCGTGGGTTCAGTGCCGGCCTTGCCCATCAACTTGATGCCCCAAGTGGTGCGCTCGACATCGGCACCCGGTGGCAACGGCACTTCGAGCATCCCGTAACGCAACGGTTTCGCGGCTTTGCTGGTGAGGATCACTTCGTCCAGATACAGGCTGTCACTGGACAGCGGCGCAGTACCGACCGGCTCGAGTTTGAACGTGAAGGCTTCATCGCCCGGCACCAGTCGCGACAGACGACGGGTGATGGTGACAGCCATCGGCTCGACCGACGGCTGCTGGGTCTGGTAACTCAACGCCGCACGCAATGGACGCTCTTGCGCCCCGGACAACGACAGCACCGCCGGCACGGGTGAAGCGCCCTGCCACGCCCAATACACCTCACCGGTATCACCGTACTTTTTCTTCCAGCCATCCCCCGGCGCCAGTGCGATGGTAGGTGATGCCTGCTCGATGCTGCGTTGCAACCAGATCAGTGCCAATGCACGTTCCAACGTCGATTGTTGCGGCAGCAGCCGTTGCAGCAACGCCGTCGCGCGGGCCTGATCGAAGGGTTGCAGCGACTGGTTCAAGGCCTCGGCAAACGGCTGAGAACTGACTGCAAGGCGCTGTTGCGCGCCTTCCAATTGACGATTGAAAGCATCCGGCAGGGTCACCTTGGCCTGCCGTGCCAGGGAGGCGGTCAGCACGCGTGCAGCGGCCAGACCGAGGGCCGAATCCGGGTCGCCCATCACCAGGCTGTCGCCCCCGGTCTCCAGCATGTTAGCGGCACTGCCCTCACCCGCTTTCGCCAGATCCTCCATCAAGCCGCTGAGCAAGGTGTTCACCGGCATCTGCATCTGCCTGGCGAACGACAGGATCAGCGCGCGCTGCAACAACGGTGTGTTTTTCGCCTGTTTGGCGTAGACCTCCAGCACTCGCTGCCAATGCTCCGGCGGCAGACTCAACTCCAGCACCTTGCTGGCGTGCCAGTCGGCGTAATAGGCGTAGGCGGTGAGGAACGCGTCCGGCTCGCCGTCCATGCCCCACCAGGTAAAGCTCGCCGAAGGCCCGGCCATCTGCACCAGGCGCAGGCGGCTGTTCTGCATGATCAGGCGCAGGCGATCGCGGATCTGTGGGTTCGACGACAACGCTGGATAAGCGATGCTCAGCGGCAGCAAGCGGCTGGCGGCCTGTTCGACCCCGCCATAGGGGTAGCTCAGCAGGTCATCCAGCGCCGAACGGAACAGCGCCTGCGGGCTGTCATCCAGGCGCAGGCGGATGTCCGTGGCGTCTGCCGGCAAAGCCAGCGGCGTGTCACCCGTGGCCACGTCCAGGCTTTGACTCTGCGTCACCTGCCAGCCGTCACCGGTTGCAATCAGGCGCACCGCCAAGCTATCGGCGGACTTGCCGTCCTGCACGAGTTCGGCCGCCCACTCGCCATTGCTCAGCGCAAACGGTGGCAAGGGGATGTAATTGATACCGCTGTTGAGCGTGACAGGAATGCGCTGTTCGCTGCCTGCGTAATGCGTCACCAACTCAGCCTTGACCGGGTTTTGCGCCTGACTGAACGCAAACACGCCCAGATCCGGTTTATCCCCCGCGCGGAATTTGCTCGGCCCGCTCCACTTCAGGTACAGCGGTTTTTCCGAACGTACAAACTGCTTCTTCTGGCCGACCTGACCGTCATCGGCGATGGCCCGCGCGGTGATGCGCCAGCGGGTCAGCGAGTCCGGCATTTTGAAGGTGAAACGGGTTTTGCCGTTGGCATCGGTCACTAACTCCGGTTGCCAGGCGGCGGTGTCGACGTCTTCGCGACGCGGCCGCTCCAGCACCTTCACCCCGCGCTCGCTGCGGTTGGCCTTGCCCGGTGCGCCGGGGCTGCCCGGCAGCGCAACGTCATAACTGATAAATGACAGGCTGGCGCTGGTACGCACGTTGTTGCGTCTTGGATGGTAGAAAAACTGGTCGATGGTCGGCGCCACTTCCGGCTGCAACGCGTAGACCATTTCGTCGACCACGCTGACCGTCAGATGCGCGGGGACCGGCTTGCCGGAGAACTGTGTGGTCAGGTCCACGGTGACGGTGTCACCGGGTTGATAGGCGTCCTTGTCGGTGGTGATGGCGATGTCGATTTGCGCAGTAATCACCTTGATCCCGGCGTTCTGGAAGCTGTATTGGCCGCCTTTGGTGTACAAGACCGAGAACGTCAGGTTCGGCGTGAAGCTGTCCTTCACCGGAATGCGTGCGCGGTATTGGGTATCGCTGAGTTTCTCCATTTTCAACCAGTCGCCGCCCTTGGACAGCAGCGCCGTGGCCTCGACCTTATCGCGTTCAAGCGACAGCAGCGCATCGCTGACCGGCTCGGGGAAAGTGATCAGCGCCAGCGCTTCATCGCCCGCCTTGTACTCGGGTTTGTCGAGGACGATTTCCACGGTGCCGGGCACGGCTTTGACGCCATCGCCCGTGACGGAATGCCCGGTCGCGCCGACGGTCCGGCCGTGGTCATCCCTGAGCGTCAGGTTGTAAGTGCCCGGCCGATCGAAAGCCAACGCAAAACCTTTATCGGTCGGCGCCAGCTTGCCTTCGCCCGTGCTCTGGTCTTCCAGGCGGACCCAGCCGTAGCTGCTCGGCGTGACGGCCTGCGCTTGCTCGCTTTCATTGGCATAGCTGAACGCAACCTTTTCGCCCGCCGCGCTGAAACGTTGCGGTGCGCTCAAGCGGAAATTCGCCGCGCCGCGATCGATCAGGATTTCCTTGGTGGTCTTGACCCGATACGCCGCGCCATCGCTGGCGAACACGGTGAGCATGTAGCGGCTGGGTTTCTCGGCGGCCGGCAGGTCGAGAGTGGCATTGCCCTTGGCATCAGTGGTCAGTTCGGTGCTGGTCAGTTCCACCGGGAATTGCCCCAGGTACTGCAGTTCGTTGTCGACCATCGACAGTTGCTGGGCGCGCAGGCTCAGGCTGAGTTTGGCATTGGCTACCGGTTTGCCGTCCGGGTACAGCAGCACCAGGTTGCCCTTCACCGGTTCGCCGGTGCGGTAATCCTGCTTGGCCAGATTCAGGGAAATCTCGAAGTGCGGCTTGATGTATTCGGCTACGCGGAAGGCGCTGCTGTAGGTTTGGTCCTTGTAGTTGAAACGCAACTCATAACCACCGGCCACCGCATTGTCCGGCAACTGGAAACGAGCTTGGGTGCCGGCCTTCGAATCGAGTTTCAAGTCCAGGCTTTGCAGCGCGGTACCGGTTGCATCCACCACGGTCAGGTTGACGTCGGCGGCCGCTGGCTGCACCGAATCCCGGGCATTCTTGAACTCGCGACCGACGATTTTCAGCGACACCCAATCCCCCGGGCGATACAGCGGGCGGTCGGTGAAGGCATAGAGTTTGGTGTCGTAGATTTCGCTGTCGTAGTAGAAGTTTTCCGAGACGAAGACGCCGCCCTCTTCGTCCTCGCCGATCACGAACGAGCGCTCCGGGCTGACGTGTTTGAGGCGCAGCAAGCCATCGCTATCGGTGGCGCCGCTGCTCATCACGCCCAGGCCATCGGTCCACAGCACATTGACCTTCGGCACCGAGCTGCCCTCGTGCTTACGCGCCGCCCATACCAGCAATTCATCACCGGCAATCTTGCTCACGGCCACGGTGTTGGAGACGAAGACCATGGTGGTCGCGCGGTACTTGCCAATCAAAGCTTCCACCAGATACAGGCCCGGCTTCAGCTGACCCAACGGAATGTAGACATTGCCCGGCGCGACACTGACGAATTCGCTGGAAGACCCGGCCAGGTTCACTCCTGGCGGTGGCTGGATCGGCTTGGCTTCCCACAACGGATAGCGGAACTGGCTGACCACCGGCAGGCCCGGAATCAAGGCGAATTGCGGCTGCGCGTCGTAGGGCGTTGGCGCGGCCATGGCGTTGCCCATCTTCAGTTCCGGCACTTCTTCGGTGACTTGTTTACGCGACTCGTAGGAAAACGCCCGCTGCATCACCCGACGGGATTTGCGGTACCAGTTGTCCCACAGGTACGCCAGGGTATTGGAAAGGCCTTCGCCCTTGAACTGGCCATCACTGACCACGCGGTGCAGGTTCTTCTGGCGCTTGAGGAAATCCAGCGGCTTGTCGATGCGATACACGCGGATGTCCGCGCCGCCGTAAGGCTCCATGCGGAACCGGCGATAGTCGCGGCCTGGGGCTTCGAGGCGCACCATCGCTTGCTCGTCACTGGCGAAACTGCTGTCGGCCAGCAGGAAAAAACTTTCACCGGCCACCGGTGTGTAGCCGCTCGGTTCGACCGTGTCTTCGGCCTGGGTGGCGGAAAAAGGCAGCGCCAGAAGCAACAGCAGAGGCAGAAAACGCAGCATGCGGGCACCGATCATTGGGAGAGAAAATTCAATCGATAGACGCCGATGAAGTTGGGGTTGGCTGCATCGGGTATCCATCGGGTGTCCTTCCATGTCATGAGTTGTTGCAGGCTTGCCGAACGCATGCCGTTGTCAGTGGGGGTGGTGGTGCCGGTGTGATAGGCGATGTAGCGACCCATCCAGATCATCAGGTGCTGGTCATCGCCCTGGTCGAAAAACATCAGGTCACCGGGGCGCGCCTGGGCCACGTCACGGCCGACCAGATGGCTGTTGAACTGGATCAATTTGATCGCGTTGACGTACGGCCCGACCTTGCCGCCGCCCTGTTGCCACTGCTGGGCGAGACCGCGTTGGGCCTCGCTCAGTTGCAGCTCCGGCGGCAGGTAGCGGTTGGACAGGCCATTGCTGCGCAGCCATTTGCCGTCATGAACCTTCAGCGCTTCGTTGGCGGCGAAGCGTACCAGTCCGGCGCAATCCTGCTGATACCAGCGCGGGCTCGGGCCCTGGCTCAGCTGCTCCTGGGCGATGCGCACGAACCAGGCGCGGAAGACCTGCGATTGCTGCACATCCAGTGCAGGGGTTTCGACGGCTCCCGCACCCGCGCTGAGCAGCAATGCCAGCAGGCCAAGGCTTTTGAAAAATCGGGTCACAGCGCTTTCCACGTCAGCGGCAGCCATTGCCAGTGGCCGTCGGGCTCGCTGCCTTCAGGCAGGGTCAGGGCGTACTTGCCGTAGCCACCGAGGGTGCGCAATTTAGGGATCAGGTAAGTTTTCGCGGCGTTGTAGAACACCGGCTCCATGTCTTGCGGCAGGCTGTCGAGGGTTTCCTGTTGCATCAGTTGCGCCATGGAATCAGGGCCGAAATAGATCGGCATCAGCAGGTCTTTCGGCACTACATCGGCCATCGGCGGGAAGCGTTTGTCGAGGGTGCCCAGCGCCTTGTCCACCAACTTGTCATCGAGGGAAAACAGCAGTGTCGAGCCGTGCCGCGCCAGGCTGACGCGCATGAACGCCTTGCCGCTGATCGCGTCGGGGTTCTCGGCATCCCCGGCCTTGTAAGGACCGAAACTGGAACTGACCTGGCGCTGCCACTGATGGCGTTGACCTTCCTGCTTCTCGACCACCGGGAAGACATGCTCGTCGACGTTGGCTTCGTACGCGCCCACCATCGAACCGAACAGCTTGCCCAAGTCACCATCGAGTTTCGCGCCGTCCTTGTCATTCAGGCTGGCCACCAGCAAGGGTGTGTACAGCCGCGAATCGGCGTACCAGCACAGCCCCGCCGCGCCTGCCATGTGCTCGGTCATCGCCTGGGCTGCGGACTCTTCGGCACCGAGTTTGACCAGCAGCGGTTTGTGTTGCTCGGCGGCCAGGGGCAAGGCCACGCACGCGCTGGCGCCCATGGGCATGGCCTGCCAGATCGGCTTGAAATCGAAATCCGGCTGGTTATCCAGCTCGTCCATCGCCAGAAAGCTGTGCCAACCCTTGTCGTCCATGTCGAAGCGCAGGCCGGCGAAATTCGGGATAAAGCGCTGGTATCCCATGGCCAATACACTGGCATTGACCGACAGCCGCTGCTTGACCTCTGGCGCACGGGGTTGCAGGCCGAAGGCTTCCGGGAACAGCCTTTCACCGCCCAGCAGCGCGGCGATGGCCTTTGGCGAAACGCTGCCCGGCGTCGACGTCGCTCCGCTTTGCGGATCAATGAACCGGGTCGGATTCGATAGCACCACCAGCTTGTCGCCATGGGAAGCGAACAGCAGTGCCCGGCCCGCGTTGTAGGTGAGCTGATAAAGCGCCACATCATCGGTGCCGACTTTCACGTCGGCGAGTTTGCTCAGCTGTGAATCATCCAGCGCCACTTTCGCCAGCGGCTCCAGCACCTTGGCCAGGCCGCCGCGATCCATCACCAGCAGGAAATCCCGCAGCCGCCCGTCCGCCCCGCGCCACAGCGCGATGTCGGCCGGTTGATCGAACAGTTGCTCGATCAGCGAGTCCTGCAACTTCAGGTCATGCTCATAAATGATGCGCCGCAGACTGCCGATCAAACCGAGGCGATCGGCATGGGTTTCGTAATAGAAGACAAAATCCTCGGTCAGGGTTTCCTTGAGGAACGGTACCGCCAACAAGTCCTTGGGCAACTGGCTCAGGGACCGGGTTTCCAGCAGGCCATCGGGGCGACTCATGCCGAGTTTTTCCGCCGCCAGTTGCGGTGCGGGGGCCTTGCTTTTATGCATCAACCAACCCATGCCAGCGGCTACGCCCGCCACCAGACAAAGCCCAACCACAATGGCCGGCCAGCGACGGGACGGTTTGACGCCCGGTGTCTCGGCCGCAGGCGGTGCTGACGGTAAATCAGTGCGATCGCTCATGAATACAAACCCAAATCATCCGTGGTGCGGGATGCTTAATAGTTGAAGGTCTTGACCAGCAGCAGGTCGCCGATGGCGCGCAAGGGCACGATGAAGGTCTCGCGCTTCTCATCGACGGTGTTTTCGTTGAGCACCAGGTTGATCTGCGAGGTGATGACCTCGTTCTGGTTGCTGGCCTCATCGAAGTTATAGCCGCCGCTGCCGAAGTTGCCCCAATAGTTCACGTAAACCAGATAGGTGCCATGCAGCGGCGCAGTCATGGTGAACATTTCAGGTCCCGGGCCATCGACGCCATCCGGGTCGAGGCCACCGCCGTTGTTCATCGCCGGTTGCGCCCAGAAGGCATGCTGTCCGTCAGGCGTGATGATGTGCAGGTCGAGTTCGGCTTTCGGGTCGTCCCAACCCAGCACCACGCGAATCCGCGCCGGCGTGCGCAAATTGTTCGCTTCATAGAGTTGAACGCGCTTGAGCGACTGGCCTTCGGCACTGCGCACTTCGACGCTGTTGGAGCCGGCACCGAAGGCATAGGGTCGGGCAAACCGGCCTTGATCATCGGTATAGAGATTCAGCGGATTGCCGTTGACCGCCAGGGTATGGGGCCCGCGTTGCGTGCCGAGGGCCTTGAGCTGGCCCTGGATCATCGTGCGATTGCGCTGCACGCCCCGGTCGATGGGCGGCGTGGGATAGGCCACTTGCGGGTTTTCCGTGCGGTCCAGCAGCCCGTTGAAGCGCCAGCCGCCCACCGGCTCCGACAACTCGGTCCCCGGCGCGGCCGTGGCCGGCAAGCAGACCCACCCGATCAGCAGCAATAGAAATGAACGCATGTGACGCCTCCTGCCATGCATGAACGAAACCTTGCGCCTGATCCTCGGCGCGTTACAGATGCGGAACCTGCGTTTCGTCTGAAAGACCCGCGACTGTCGGGTCATGGCGCGAAGATTAGACGGTCAGCCGGCTGGTAACAATCGGATACTTCCTACAAGGCGGCGCGAATCACGATTGTGGGCGGGCGTGAGCCGAATAATCGTCAAATCGATTCGCCACTTTCATTGTGGCGAGGGAGCTTGCTCCCGCTGGGTCGCGAAGCGGCCCCAAAATCAGGCTCTGGCGTTTCTTCAGATAACCGCATTGATTTGCGACTGCTTCGCAGCCGAGCGGGAGCAAGCTCCCTCGCCACAGTGATGTATCTGAGTACCTCACCGCAGGCAGCCTCTACTCCACCAGCGCAATCAACTGGTGCCGCTGGGCATCGGTGAGTGCCGGACCGAAGCCTGCCCCGGCATTCTCCGCCATGTAGCGCGGGTTGCCAGTGCCGGGAATGACGCAGGTCACCGCCGAATGCGACAACAGGAATTTGAGCGCCAGTTGCGGCCAGGTCTTGACCCCGACCTGTGCGGCCCAACCGGGCAGTGGTTTGTCCTTGAGCCTGCCGAGCAGGCCGCCACCACCGAACGGCCGGTTGCAGATCACCGCCACGCCCCGCTCCCGACACAGCGGCAGGAGGCGTTTCTCCACACCGCGATCATCCAGGGCGTAGTTGATTTGCAGAAAATCCAGCGGCTCGGCCTTGAGCACGGCTTCCACTTCCTCATAGGCCGACGCCGTGTAATGGGTGATGCCGATGTATCGAATACGCCCCTGCTCCTTCAAGTGGCGCAGGGTCGGCAGGTGAATCTGCCAGTCCAGCAGGTTGTGGATCTGCATCAGGTCGATGCGGTCGGTCTGCAGCAATTTGAAGGATTGCTCCATCTGCGCAATGCCTTCCTCGCGGCCACGGGTCCACACCTTGGTCGCCAGAAAGGCTGGCGAACGCGGCTCGTGGATCGACAGCAATTGGCCGGTATTTTCCTCCGCGCGACCGTACATGGGCGAGCTGTCGATCACTGTCCCGCCTTTCTCGAACAACGCACGCAGCACCCCGGGCAGCTGTTTATAGGCCGGCTCCTGGGGCGTGACATCAAAACCGCGGTAGGTGCCCAGCCCGACCACAGGCAGTGGCTCGTTGCTCGAAGGAATGGCGCGGGTCTGCATGGTCTTGCCTCCTGTTCCCGTCGCCAGCGCGGTTTGCGCAATCGCTGGAGCGAACGTGAAGACTGCCGAAACACCGGCAGCCAGCGTGAGTATTTCC
The DNA here is from genome assembly GCA_035563915.1 of Pseudomonas sp. Classification (GTDB taxonomy): domain Bacteria; phylum Pseudomonadota; class Gammaproteobacteria; order Pseudomonadales; family Pseudomonadaceae; genus Aquipseudomonas. Next base: position 13,229 of record DATMUG010000253.1, read on the forward strand.
CTGCGGGTAAAACCGTCCGCATGGCTCATGACATCTCCCTCTCCTGTGGTTGCGGCGCGGCCCGTTGCGCCTGCTGCCTGGCCAGCCACAGACAGGTCCAGCCCCACACCCCGGCGAATGGCACGATCACCAGCGCCACCAGGCCGAACCCTGCGCCCAGCGCCGTCAAACCGGCGGACAACCAGCCACTGGCGGCGTCACCACCGCGATAGACCAGGGTCTCGATCACGTTCTTGGCCTTGTACTTCTCTTCACGGCTGACCACCGTCCACAGCACCTCCCGCGCCGGGCGCACGATGGCGAACTCCACCGCCCGCCGCAGGCCCTGGGCCAGCGC
>DATMUG010000254.1:0-13394 GCA_035563915.1 Pseudomonas sp.
CACCCGGTAAAGTGCCGCTCCCCCCGTTTCGCCAGAGGTCAACCATGAGCCAGTCCATTGATATTGCCGTGATCGGCGCCACAGGTACTGTCGGCGAAACGCTGGTACAGATTCTCGAAGAGCGTGACTTTCCCATCGGTAACCTGCACCTGCTGGCCAGCAGCGAGTCCGCTGGCAGTTCGGTGCTGTTTCGCAGCAAGAACGTGCGGGTGCGGGAAGTCGATGAGTTCGACTTCAACAAGGTGCAGCTGGTGTTTTTCGCCGCCGGCCCGGCGGTAACCCTGAGTTTCGTCTCCCGTGCCAAGGAGGCCGGCTGCTCGGTGATCGACCTGTCGGGCGCGTTGCCGGCGGATCAGGCTCCTCAGGTGGTGCCCGAAGCCAATGCCCAGGTGCTGGCGGGTTTGAAAAAACCTTTCCTGGTCAGCAGCCCCAGTCCGTCGGCCACCACATTGGCGGTGGTTCTCGCACCGCTGCAGGGATTGCTCGACTTGCAGCGCATCAACCTGACGGCAAACCTGGCCGTGTCGACCCAGGGTCGTGAAGCCGTGACCGAATTGGCGCGCCAGACCGCTGAACTGCTCAACATACGTCCGCTGGAACCGAAGTTCTTTGATCGGCAGATGGCTTTCAACCTGCTGGCCGAAGTCGGCAAGCCGGACGAGCAAGGCCACACGCTGCTGGAAAAGCGTCTGGTGCGTGAGTTGCGTCAGGTCATGGCGCTGCCTTCGTTGAAGATTTCTGTCACTTGCATTCAAGCCCCGGTGTTTTTTGGCGATAGCTTTAGCGTGACCCTGCATTCTGCAGGCGCGATCGATCTGGCCAAAGTCAATGCCGCGCTGGACGATGCCCCGGGTGTCGAGCTGGTGGAAGCCGGCGATTACCCGACGCCGGTCGGCGATGCGGTAGGGCAGGATGTGGTCTACGTTGGTCGGGTGCGTCATGGTATCGACGACTTGTCGGAACTAAACCTGTGGCTGACGTCAGATAACGTACGCAAGGGCGCTGCGCTCAATGCTGTGCAGCTGGCCGAATTGTTGATAAAAGACGGTCTGTAAAAGATACTTGGCAACAATTTTTCGAATGGTTCCGGGCGAGTGACAGGCTTGCCGGGAATGCTGAAGGCAAGCCACCCTGTGGGGCTTTCCGGGGCATGCAGCAAACGATCGCGCGCGACGATCTTTCGCCGCCGCGCGCAATGCCTTACGGCAGCGGCAATCAATACCTTCTCGCTGGCCGAGGAATGTTCAAACTAAGGATGAGCTATGGTTCAAGTTCGCAAACTGGTGTTAGCAATAGCGGCCGCCTCGGCGCTGTCCTCCGGTATGGCGCATGCCCTCGGGCTCGGGGAACTGACCCTGAAATCGGCGCAGAACCAGCCGCTGGTGGCGGAAATCGAGTTGCTCGACGTCAAGGAACTCACCGCAGCCGAAGTGGTGCCGAGCCTGGCCTCGCCTGAAGATTTCGCCAAGGCGGGTGTCGACCGCCAGGCGTTTCTCAATGACCTGACATTCACCCCCGTGCTGAACCCCGGCGGCAAAAGCATCCTGCGTGTGACCTCCAGCAAACCGCTCTCCGAACCGATGGTGAAATTCCTGGTTCAGGTGATGTGGCCTAACGGTCGTCTGCTGCGCGATTACAGCGTACTGCTCGATCCGTCCAAATTCTCTCCGCAAACCGCCGAGGCGGCTGCGCAACCGGCTCCGCAGACCGGCACCACGCCGGTCACCGGGGCGACCAAAGCGTCCCAATACACCACCACGCCGCGCGATACCCTGTGGGAAATCGCCGCGAAGGCGCGTAATGGCGGGTCGATCCAGCAAACCATGCTGGCCATCCAGGCGCTGAACCCGGATGCCTTCATCGATGGCAACATCAACCGCTTGAAAACCGGTCAGGTTCTGCGCCTGCCGGATCAGGCGCAAAGCACCAACCTGCCGCAACCCAAGGCGATCGCCGAGGTGGCTGCGCAGAATACGGCGTGGCGTCAGGGGCGTCGTTATGTCGCCAAGCCGGGTGCGGGGCAACAGCAACTCGATGCCACCAACCGTGGCCGCGGTGAAGCACCGTCGACGCAGGCCGGCCGGGATAACCTGAGCCTGGTCTCTGCCCAGACCGGCGCCCGTGGCAAGGGGCCGGCTGGTGATGCCAAGGCGTTGAGCAACAAGCTGGCGGTCACTCAGGAAAGCCTCGACACAACCCGTCGTGACAACGAGGAACTGAAAAGCCGCGTGGCCGATCTGCAAAGCCAGATGGACAAACTGCAGCGCCTGATCGAGCTGAAGAACAACCAACTGGCCAAGTTGCAGGCCGAAGGCGCTTCAGGTGCACCGGCAGCCACCGCTGGTGCGACCGCTCCGGCGATCAATGCTGAACTGGCCGCTGCTCCTGCACCAACGCCTGCCGAGCCATCGTCCGCAACACCAGCGCCAGCCGCTTCCGCCGAGGTTGCGCCGGCTCCGGCCGAACAGTCGGTCGAACCGGCACCGGCAGCCTCCGATGAGCAGTCATTCCAGGAATTGCTGACCAACCCATGGCTGTTGGGTCTGGCCGGTGGCGGGGTCGTAGTGGCGCTGCTGTTGCTGCTGTTGCTCGCCCGTCGTCGCAAGGCTCAGCAGGAAGCGGAGAAACATCTGCGCATGGCGCGTGCACTGGCTGAGGAGCAAGCGTTTTCCGCGGACCTCGATCTGCCGGAAAGCAGCTTCGAAGGTCTGGAAGTACCGCCGCCAAGCGTGAAGCTCGCCACCGCGCCGGCACCTGCACCCACTCCGGCTCCAGCACCTGTGGTGGCCCCGGTAGTGGTGACGCCACCCATCGCCGCCCCGCTGGTGGCGCCGGCCGCCGAACGTTCCAGTGATGTATTGGGTCAGGCTCAGTCGCACATCGATGCCGGTCGTCTGAATCAGGCCGCCGCGCTGCTGGAGGAGGGCGTTAAGCTGGAGCCGCAGCGCAGTGATGTACGTCTTAAGCTGATGGAGGTTTACGGCCAGCAGGGCGACCGCGACGCATTCATGACGCAGGAGCGCCAGTTGGTGGCCAACGGCGATAACTTTGCCCAGGTCGAAAAACTCAAGAGCCGTTTTCCCGCCATGGCGCTGGTCGCCGCCGGTGGTATCGCGGCAGCGGCCGCCGCTGCCGAACTGGACGCGCAATACGTCAAGGATCTGTTGCTGGATGAACCGCAAGCGCCGGCACCGGTCGATGACGATTTTGATAGCGCCTTCGACTTGAGCCTGGACGACCTGGACAACATCGTTCCAGCCGCTGCTGCTCCTGAAGTCGTTGCTCCGCAAGCCGTTGCAGCAGTGCCCGCTCCAGAGCCAGAGGTGGCCCTGGACGAGCTGGAAGACTTCCCGCTGGATGACGATCTGAGCTTTGATTCGGTCCTGCAGCAGCAGACGGAAATCAGGGAGAATCTGGACGATCTGTCGGAATTCGACCTGGACATGGATCTCGGTGGCGAGCCTTCGCCGGCCATTCTGGCCGAGGACGATTTCCTGCTGAGCCTGGATGACGACGTCAAGGACCTGCCTGTTGCCGAGGCGCCAGCAGTTGCGGAAACAGCCCTGGATGATCTGGATCTGCCGGCTGATTTCGACTTGTCCCTGGCGGACGAGATGGAAGCGCCTGTTGAGCCGGATGCGTTTGCCGCCGAGCTGGATGACGTCAATGCCGAGCTGGATCGCCTATCTCAAAGCATCAGCGAACCCACCTTCACGGTAGATGATGCCCTGGCAACCGTGGACGAAGAGCCGGAGTTCGATTTCCTGTCCGGCACCGACGAAGTCGCCACCAAGCTCGATCTGGCCCAGGCCTACATCGACATGGGGGACAACGATGGCGCCCGGGACATCCTCAATGAAGTGGTGAGCGAGGGTGACGACGGTCAGAAGAGCGAAGCCAGGGAGATGCTTTCGCGTCTGGCGTAAGTGATTGCTTGCTCGTAAATAACAAAGCGGCAGCCCAATAAGGCTGCCGTTTTTGCTTCTGCCATCAGTGAGGCTGTGTTTTGTGGATGCTTCATCGTGGGAAAGCCCGCTCCCACAGTGATTTGCGCCGTTCACAAAACCTGTGGGAGCGGGCTTGCCCGCGATGAGGCTCTGACAATCAACATCGTACCCACTGTTGCACTGGCATCCCCGCCCCACAGCTTTATAATGCCCGCCTTTGCGTACCTCAGCAGGCTGTCCTCCTTGGCAAATATAGATAACCCGGAAGCCGAAATGGCGGCCGAGGGCTTTTACCGGATCGCGTTGGGCGTTGAATACAAAGGCTCGCGCTATCGCGGCTGGCAACGTCAGGCTTCCGGTGTGCTCACGGTGCAGGAAACCCTGGAAAACGCCTTGTCCAAAGTCGCCGATTCACCCGTTTCGCTGCTTTGCGCCGGACGTACCGATGCCGGCGTTCATGCCTGCGGACAAGTGGTGCACTTCGATACCAGGGTCGAGCGGTCGATGAAGGCCTGGGTCATGGGCGCCAACATCAACTTGCCCCACGATGTCAGCGTCAGTTGGGCCAAGGTGATGCCGGCGCATTTTCATGCCCGGTTCAAGGCCATCGCCCGTCGCTACCGCTACGTGATCTACAACGATCAGATCCGTCCGGCGCACTTGAACGAAGAAATCACCTGGAACCACCGTCCGCTGGACGTCGAACGCATGGCCGAGGCGGCGCAATACCTGGTGGGCACCCATGATTTCAGTGCTTTTCGCGCCGGTCAGTGCCAGGCCAAGTCACCGATCAAGGAGCTGCACCACCTGCGCGTCACGCGCCACGGCAAGATGATCGTGCTGGATATCCGTGCCAGTGCCTTCCTGCATCATATGGTGCGCAACATTGCCGGCGTGCTCATGACCATCGGGGCCGGCGAGCGTCCGGTGGAATGGATGAAGGAGGTGCTGGACAGCCGCATCCGCCGCTCTGGCGGGGTTACAGCGCATCCATTCGGCCTGTATCTGGTGCAGGTTGAGTACCGCGATGAGTTCGAGTTGCCTGAGCGTTTTATCGGGCCGCACTTCCTCACCGGTTTCTCCGAACTTGACGGCTGACGCCCTCCGGCGCTTTTGTTACCATCCGGGACTTTCTCGGATTTGCCGTGGGGTTTTATCGACATGTCAGCCGTTCGCAGCAAAATTTGCGGGATTACCCGCATAGAGGATGCGTTGGCAGCGGTCGAGGCCGGAGCCGACGCCATTGGTTTTGTGTTTTACGCCAAGAGTCCTCGGGCGGTGACGTTCCAGCAGGCGCGGGCCATCATCAAGGCGTTGCCGCCGTTCGTCACCACCGTGGGTTTGTTCGTCAATGCCAATCGTGGCGAGTTGGGTGAAATTCTCGACGCCGTACCACTGGATTTGTTGCAGTTCCACGGCGATGAACGCGCCGAAGACTGCGAAGGCTGGCACCGTCCCTACATCAAGGCGTTGCGGGTCAAGGCGGGTGATGACATCGCCGCGGCTTGCCAGGCTTACCCGAGTGCCAGCGGTATCCTGCTCGATGCGTACGTCGAGGGGGTTCCCGGCGGAACCGGCGAAGCGTTCGACTGGTCTCTGATACCGCAGGGGCTGAGCAAGCCGATCATTCTGGCCGGCGGCCTGACCCCGCAGAACGTCGCCGAGGCAGTGGCGCGCGTTCGGCCTTACGCAGTGGATGTCAGTGGCGGGGTGGAGGCGAGCAAAGGCATCAAGGATCCCGAGAAGATTCGGGCATTCATCAACGCGGTACGTGGTTGATGTGACGGCTGGCAGTCTGCCGCCGTCCATAACAGCACTTGCACAAAGCAGGCATGGCTGAGAGTTTTTTTGGGTTGTACGCAGGTCACGTTCCCTGATCCGGCAATCCATCGATCATCGCCGCACACATGAATTTAGCTAAGGGCATACGCGGGGCTGCGAACCAGAGCGTTCGGGCCGCCGGTACTGGAGAAAGAAAGCATGAGCAACTGGTTAGTAGACAAACTGATCCCTTCGATCATGCGTTCCGAGGTCAAGAAGAGCTCGGTGCCTGAAGGTCTTTGGCACAAATGCCCGTCCTGCGAGGCTGTGCTGTATCGTCCGGAGCTTGAAAAGACCCTGGACGTTTGCCCCAAGTGCAATCACCACATGCGTATCGGCGCTCGCGCCCGTATCGACATTTTCCTCGACGCCGAAGGCCGTACCGAACTGGGTGCGGATCTGGAGCCGGTGGACCGTCTGAAGTTCCGCGACGGCAAGAAGTACAAGGATCGCCTGACCGCGGCGCAAAAGCAGACCGGTGAAAAAGACGCGCTGGTCTCCATGAGCGGTACCCTGCTGGGCATGCCAGTGGTGGTTGCGGCATTCGAGTTCTCCTTCATGGGCGGCTCCATGGGCGCCATCGTCGGCGAGCGCTTCGTACGCGCGGCCAACCATGCGCTGGAAAAGCGCTGCCCGATGGTCTGCTTCTCCGCCTCCGGTGGTGCGCGGATGCAGGAAGCGTTGATTTCCCTCATGCAAATGGCCAAGACCTCCGCGGTCCTGGCGCGTCTTCGTGAAGAAGGCATTCCTTTCATCTCCGTGTTGACCGACCCGGTCTACGGTGGTGTTTCCGCCAGTCTGGCGATGCTGGGTGACGTGATCGTCGGCGAGCCGAAGGCCCTGATCGGCTTTGCCGGTCCGCGAGTTATCGAGCAGACCGTGCGCGAAAAACTGCCGGAAGGCTTCCAGCGCAGCGAATTCCTGCTGGAGCACGGCGCTATCGACATGATCATTGATCGTCAAGAGCTGCGTCCGCGCCTGGGTAACCTGCTGGCGCAAATGATGGGCTTGCCGACGCCGAAATTCGTCGCCGCGCCAGTCGAAAAAATCGTCGTTCCTCCGGTGCCTGCCAACCTATGATCCAACGTACCCTTGGCGAGTGGCTCGCCTACCTTGAGCAGTTGCACCCTTCGGCCATCGACATGGGCCTTGAGCGCTCGCAACAGGTAGCGTCCCGCATGGGACTGGGCAAGCCGGCGCCACGGGTGATCACGGTCACCGGCACCAACGGCAAGGGGTCCACCTGTGCGTTCGTGGCGTCCTTGCTGCGTGCACAGGGCCTGAAGGTTGGTGTTTACAGTTCTCCGCACCTGCTGCGTTACAACGAGCGGGTGCAGGTCAATGGCGTCGAAGCCACTGACGCCGAGCTGTGTCAGGCCTTCGCTGCGGTGGAAACGGGCCGCGGCGATACTTCCCTGACCTATTTCGAAATGGGCACCCTGGCGGCGTTCTGGCTGTTTCAACAGTCGGGGCTCGATGCCGTGGTGCTGGAAGTAGGCCTGGGCGGGCGTCTGGATACCGTCAACGTGGTGGACGCCGACATGGCGTTGGTCACCAGCATTGGCGTCGATCATGCCGATTATCTGGGCGATACCCGTGAATCCGTGGCCTTCGAGAAAGCCGGCATCTTCCGCCAGGGCGCGCCTGCGCTCTGTGGCGACCTGAATCCTCCACAACCCCTGCTGGATAAAGCGCGCGAGCTCAATTGCCCGTTTTTCCTGCGTGGGCGCGATTTCGACCTCGGCATCACCGATCACAATTGGCAATGGCGCGGTGTTGATGCCCAGGGCGGTGTGGTCGAGCTGCGCGATCTGCCTTTGCTCGATTTGCCGATGGAAAACGCGGCGTTGGCGCTGCAGGCTTATCTGCTGCTCGGGTTGCCTTGGGTCGATGTGCAGATCATCCAGGCCTTGCAGGCGACGCGAGTGGTCGGCCGTCTCGATCGCCGGCAGTTCGACTGGCAGGGCAAGCGCCTGAATCTGTTGCTCGATGTGGGGCATAACCCCCATGCGGCGGAGTACCTGGCCCGGCGTCTGGCCAGCCATCCACCGGCTGGCAAGCGTCTTGCCGTGTTCGGATTGCTGGCGGACAAGGATCTGGATGGTGTTATTGATCAGTTGAGTGCTAGTGTCGAGCACTGGGCTGTTGCACCGCTGGATTCGCCACGGGCGCGGCCGGTGGTTGAGTTGCACGAGGCGTTGCGTCGGCGCGGTGCTTCGGTAACGTCCTATGACAGCGTGGCCGCCGCCCTGGAAGGGCAGTGCGCGCAGGCGACGAGCGACGACGAAATTCTGTTGTTCGGATCATTTTATTGTGTCGCCGAGGCCCTGGATTGGCTGACTCGGCGCTCCACGGAGGAAGCGGCAAATGGCATTGCTGGATAAAGCCTACAAACAGCGCATGGTTGGCGCCCTGGTTCTGGTGGCGCTGGCCGTGATTTTCCTGCCGATGCTGTTTTCCCGTCAGGATGAGCAGCGTCAGGTGACAGTTGAAGCTCCCGCTGCGCCGCAAGCGCCTGCCATGGCACAAGTGCAGGTTCAGCCCGTGGTGGTGCCTGAGCCGCAAGCCTTGCCCCAGGAACCGGTTCCGAGCGATGAAGAGATTGCTCAGGAGGTTCCGGCGGTGCCTGCCACTGCGGCTGTGCCAACGACTCCAGTCCCAACACCGGCTCCTGCCGCCAAGCCTGTTACGCCGCCTGCTCCGGCACCGGTCCCGGCCTTGGCTGCCAAACCTGCAACAGCGCCTGCCCAGCCAATCACGGCAGCGCCGGGCAAGCCGGACACCACGCAAAGCCGGGTAGATGCCAACGGCCTGTCGGTCAGCTGGTCGGTGCAACTGGCCAGCCTGGCCAATCGTGAAAGTGCGGAAAAGTTGCAGAAAACCCTGCGCAGCCAGGGTTACAACGCCTATATCCGCTCTGCCGACGGCAAGAACCGGGTGTTCGTGGGGCCGCTGATCGAGCGTGCCGAGGCTGATCGTCTGCGTGACCTGTTGAACCGCCAGCAGAACCTCAAGGGTTTTGTCGTGCGCTTTCAGCCGGAACGTGGCTGAAATCTATCGACCCGATTTGAAATGCACTGACAATCGCAGCTTACCGATCAGCATGGGCTCTGCTAAAATGCGCCGCCTTATCCGTCTGTAGGCTGCACTGTGCCATTTACCTGGGTTGACTGGGCGATCATTGCAATCGTCGCCATCTCCGCATTGATCAGTCTGAGCCGCGGCTTCGTCAAAGAGGCGCTGTCGCTGGTGACCTGGATCATCGCAGGAGCCGTTGCCTGGATGTTCGGTGGCTCATTGTCCGAGTACCTCGGCGCGTATATCCAAACACCTTCGGCTCGCGTGATTGCGGGCTGTGCCATCATGTTTGTCGCCACGCTGATCGTGGGCGCAATGATCAATTATCTCATCGGCGAATTGGTACGCGTCACCGGGCTGTCCGGGACCGATCGATTCCTCGGCATGGCCTTCGGCGCCGCGCGTGGCGTACTGCTGGTGGTCGTGGCGGTCGGGTTATTGAGCCTGGGGCCGGTACAACAGGACGAGTGGTGGAAACAGTCGCAGCTCGTGCCAAAATTTCTATTGGTCGCAGACTGGTCCAAAAACCTGATTCTCGGGTGGAGCAGTCAGTGGCTTGCCAGCGGAATCAGCGTACCCGCTGATATTCCGTTCAAGGAGCAACTCTTGCCGACGGCCAAAACGCCTCAGTAAGTGGTGCTCAGTTCAGATCCATTAAGTAGGGGTTGCGTCGCATGTGTGGCATCGTCGGTATCGTCGGTAAGTCGAACGTCAATCAGGCGCTGTATGACGCGCTAACCGTCCTCCAGCACCGCGGCCAGGACGCTGCCGGTATCGTGACCAGCCATGATGGCCGGTTATTCCTGCGCAAGGACAATGGCCTGGTGCGTGACGTGTTCCAGCAACGTCACATGCAGCGTCTGGTCGGCCATATGGGTATCGGCCATGTGCGCTACCCGACCGCGGGCAGCTCGACTTCAGCCGAAGCTCAACCGTTTTACGTCAACTCGCCTTACGGCATCACCCTGGCGCATAACGGTAACCTGACCAACGTTGAACAACTGGCCAAGGAGATTTACGAATCCGACCTGCGCCACGTCAACACCAGTTCCGACTCGGAAGTCCTGCTCAACGTGTTTGCGCACGAACTGGCCCAGCGCGGCAAGTTGCAGCCAACCGAAGAAGACGTGTTTGCCGCCGTGACCGACGTGCACAACCGTTGCGTCGGTGGTTATGCGGTTGTAGCGATGATCACCGGCTACGGGATCGTCGGCTTCCGCGACCCGCACGGCATTCGTCCGATCGTGTTCGGCCAGCGTCACACTGACGAAGGCGTCGAGTACATGATCGCTTCCGAAAGCGTCTCCCTGGACGTGCTCGGTTTCACCCTGATTCGCGACCTGGCACCGGGCGAAGCTGTCTACATTACTGAAGACGGCAAGCTGCATACCCGTCAGTGCGCGACCAACCCGTCCCTGACCCCGTGCATCTTCGAACACGTCTACCTGGCGCGTCCGGATTCGATCATCGACGGCGTGTCGGTGTACAAGGCCCGCCTGCGCATGGGCGAGAAGCTCGCCGAGAAGATCCTGCGCGAGCGTCCTGATCACGACATCGACGTGGTCATCCCGATCCCGGACACCAGTCGCACCGCGGCCCTGGAGCTGGCGAACCACCTGGGCGTGAAATTCCGCGAAGGTTTCGTGAAGAACCGCTACATCGGCCGGACCTTCATCATGCCGGGTCAGGCTGCACGGAAAAAATCCGTACGCCAGAAGCTCAACGCGATCGAACTGGAATTCCGCGGCAAGAACGTGATGCTGGTGGACGACTCCATCGTTCGCGGCACCACCTGCAAGCAGATTATCCAGATGGCACGTGAAGCTGGCGCGAAGAACGTTTACTTCTGCTCCGCAGCGCCTGCCGTACGTTTCCCTAACGTCTACGGCATCGACATGCCGAGCGCCCATGAACTGATCGCCCACAACCGTTCGACCCAGGACGTGGCGGATCTGATTGGCGCTGACTGGCTGATCTATCAGGACCTGCCTGACTTGATCGAAGCGGTCGGTGGCGGCAAGATCAAGATCGACAAGTTCGATTGCGCGGTGTTTGACGGCCAGTACGTGACCGGTGACGTCGACGAGGCTTACCTGAACAAGATCGAACAGGCACGTAATGATGCCTCCAAGGTCAAGACCCAGGCAGTCAGCGCGATCATCGACCTGTACAACAATTGAGTAACTACCGGCCCTGAGGGGCCGGTTTTGTGTCCGGCTTTTAATTTACGAGAATAGGGAAAGGAGTCACAGCATGAGTCAGGATTGGGATGCCGGTCGGTTGGACAGCGACCTCGAAGGCGTAGCGTTCGATACCCTGGCCGTACGTGCCGGTCAGCACCGTACACCGGAAGGCGAACACGGCGACCCGATGTTCTTCACTTCCAGCTATGTATTCCGCACCGCCGCCGACGCTGCTGCGCGTTTTGCCGGAGAAGTGCCGGGTAACGTCTATTCGCGCTACACCAACCCGACCGTGCGTGCGTTCGAAGAGCGCATCGCCGCTCTGGAAGGCGCCGAGCAGGCGGTGGCTACGGCAACTGGCATGGCCGCGATCATGGCTGTGGTGATGAGCCTGTGCAGTGCCGGCGACCACGTTCTGGTCTCGCGTAGCGTGTTCGGCTCGACCATCAGCCTGTTCGAGAAGTACTTCAAGCGCTTTGGCGTCGAAGTCGATTACGTGGCTCTGGCGGACTTGTCCGGTTGGGACAAGGCGATCAAGGCCAACACCAAGCTGCTTTTCGTCGAGTCGCCCTCCAACCCGCTGGCGGAGTTGGTGGACATCGCTGAACTGGCGAAAATAGCTCACGCCAAAGGCGCGATGCTGGTGGTCGACAACTGCTTCTGCACCCCGGCACTGCAGCAGCCGTTGAAACTGGGTGCGGACATCGTCGTGCACTCGGCGACCAAGTTCATCGACGGCCAGGGCCGTTGCATGGGCGGTGTGGTGGCGGGGCGCAGCGAGCAAATGAAGGAAGTGGTCGGTTTCCTGCGTACCGCCGGTCCGACCCTGAGTCCGTTCAATGCCTGGATCTTCCTCAAGGGGCTGGAAACCCTGAACCTGCGGATGAAGGCCCATTGTGCCAACGCCCAGCAACTGGCCGAGTGGCTGGAACAGCAGGACGGCATCGAAAAGGTCCACTATGCCGGCCTCAAGAGCCATCCGCAGCACGAATTGGCACTGCGTCAGCAGAAAGGTTTTGGTGCGGTCGTGAGTTTCGAAGTCAAGGGTGGCAAAGAGGGCGCCTGGCGCTTCATCGATGCCACTCGCCTGATTTCGATCACCGCCAACCTGGGCGACAGCAAGACCACCATCACCCATCCGAGCACCACCTCCCATGGCCGTCTTGCGCCACAAGAGCGTGAGGCTGCGGGCATTCGTGACAGCCTGATCCGTATCGCGGTCGGCCTGGAAGACGTGGCGGATCTCCAAGCTGACCTGTCGCGCGGCCTGGCGGCTTTGTGATCGAGCTGTCTGCGTCGACTGGCTCCAACGGACGCGTAGCACTGGTGACCGGTGCTGCGCGAGGTATCGGCCTGGGTATCGCCGCATGGCTGATCAGCGAAGGCTGGCAGGTCGTGTTGACGGATCTGGATCGAGCCCGTGGTTCGAAAGTGGCCAAGGTGCTGGGCGAAAATGCCTGGTTCATTGCCATGGACGTCGCCAACGAAGGGCAGGTGGCATTGGGGGTTGCCGAGGTGCTGGGGCAGTTCGGGCGCCTGGATGCATTGGTGTGCAACGCGGCTGTGGCAGACCCGCACAACATCACGCTGGAAAGCCTCGATCTGGATTACTGGAATCGGGTGCTGGCGGTCAATCTCAGTGGGCCGATGCTGTTGGCCAAGCACTGTGCGCCGTACCTGCGTGCCCACAGCGGGGCGATCGTCAATCTGGCCTCGACCCGCGCCGGGCAGTCGGAACCGGACACCGAGGCGTATGCGGCGAGCAAGGGCGGCCTGCTGGCCCTGACCCATGCGCTGGCCATCAGTCTGGGGCCGGAGATCCGCGTCAATGCCGTCAGTCCCGGCTGGATCGATACTCGTGACCCTTCGGTGCGACGTGCCGAGCCTCTGACCGATGCCGATCACGCCCAGCATCCGGCGGGCAGGGTAGGGACGGTCGAGGACGTGGCGTCGATGGTCGCCTGGCTGCTGTCGAAGAATGCCGGGTTCGTCACGGGCCAGGAGTTCGTGGTGGACGGCGGCATGACCAAGAAGATGATTTACAGCGAGTAAGCCGGCATTGGCGCCATCTGTATTGGATGCCGCCGCCTTCGCGAGCAAGCCCGCTCCCACATTGGATCGTGTCGTGTTTTACGACCTCGCTCTACCCTGGGAACGGGCTTGCTCGCGAAGGTGGTCTGACTGTTGTCGTTGTTGCGGCGAATGAAAGATTTTTGTCTTTTTTAGAAAAACTTCAATCCTGCTATTGACTTAGGTTCGCTACCTGCGTAAATTTCGCGGCCTCGGAGATGCAAACGGGTGATTAGCTCAGCTGGGAGAGCGTCTGCCTTACAAGCAGAATGTCGGCGGTTCGATCCCGTCATCA
>DATMUG010000255.1:0-5551 GCA_035563915.1 Pseudomonas sp.
CTTGCTCGCGAAGGCGTAGTGTCAGTCGCCGAAAGTGTTGAATGACACACCGTCTTCGCGAGCAAGCCCGCTCCCACAGGTGATCTCAGTGTCCCTTACATTGGAGTTTTTTCCATGCAACGCATCGACCACCCACTACCCTGGAGTCACCTCGGCACCGAGCGCACCCTGAGTGTGTTTCGCTACGGCGAAGGCACCCGCAAGGTCTACATCCAGGCCAGCCTGCACGCCGATGAACTGCCGGGCATGCGTACCGCCTGGGAACTGAAAAAACGTCTGGCCGAGCTGGAACAGCATGGCCAGTTGCAAGGCGTGATCGAATTGGTGCCGGTGGCCAATCCCATTGGTCTGGATCAGCACCTGCAAGGCAGCCACATGGGCCGTTTCGAACTCGGCAGTGGCAAGAATTTCAACCGCTCATTCGTCGAACTCAGCGCGCCGGTGGCGCAGTTGATCGGTGATCGCCTGGGCAGCGATGCCGAGGCCAACATCGCACTCATTCGCCAGACCATGGGCCAGGTACTCGACGATTTGCCGACTCCGGCTTCGCAGCTCGAAGCCATGCATCGCCTGCTGCTGCGCCACGCCTGCGATGCCGATATCACCCTCGATCTGCATTGTGACTTCGATGCAGCGATTCATATCTACGCCTTGCCCCAGCACTGGTCGCAATGGAAGTCCCTGGCGGCACGTTTGAAGGCCGGCGTGGCCTTGCTGTGTGAGGATTCCGGTGGCAGTTCTTTCGACGAATCCTGTTCCTCGCCCTGGTTGCGTCTGGCCAGGGCATTCCCGGATGCGGCGATTCCACCGGCCAACCTGGCGACCACTCTGGAGCTGGGGAGCATGGGCGACACCCGGGTCGATCAGGCGCAAGCCAATTGCGAGGCGATTCTGGGCTTTCTCGCCGAGCAAGGCTTCATCAATGGCAACTGGCCGGCAGCGCCGGATGAATGCTGTGAGGGCATGCCGTTCGAAGGCACTCAGTATCTGTTCGCACCTCATCATGGCGTGGTCAGTTTCCTGCGCGAGGCCGGAGAGTGGGTGGAGAAGGGCGATGCACTGTTTGAGGTGGTCGACCCGCTCAGCGACAAAGTCACCACCGTGGGCGCCGGGACCAGCGGCGTGTTGTTTGCCATTGATCGCGGGCGTTATACGCAGCCGGGAACCTGGCAGGCCAAGGTGGCGGGGCGCGAGCCGATTCGGGCGGGCAAGCTCATCAACGACTGACCCAGAGATTTTCGCTGTTTGCTTCGAGCTCATCGCGGGCAAGCCCGCTCCCACAGGATTGCGCGAAACCTGTGGGAGCGGGCTTGCCCGCGATGGCGGCAGCAATGCCACCTGAAATTTCCCTGCCGAGCTCACAGTGTTAGGCTCAACTCCGAAACCTGCACTCTGTGAAGGAAGGCTCATGCTGAAAATTCTTGCTCTGCTCACGTTGCTGGCATCCGCTGCTGTCCACGCTCAAACCCCGCTGCAAACCGATCTTCCCCTCAAGTACCTGGAACAGACCACCGCCGATTCCCGCGACCAGCCCCTGGTGATATTTCTCCACGGTTACGGCAGTAACGAGCAGGATCTGTTCGGCATGAAGGATGAGCTGCCGGCGTCATACACCTACCTGTCGGTGCGCGCGCCGATGGTGATGGAGGAGGGCAGTTATCAGTGGTTTCGCAAGAAGGGCGAAGGCGCCTACAACGGTGAAACCGATGACCTGAAGGCCAGCGGCCAGCTGCTGCTGGATTTCATCGCCAAGGCCGCGCGCAAATATCACACCGTACCGGACAAGGTGTATCTGGTGGGGTTCAGTCAGGGCGCGATCATGTCCTATGAAGTCGCCCTGCGCCATCCCGAGGCGGTGGGCGGAATCGCAGCCTTGAGCGGGAGGATTCTTCCGGTGCTCAAGGCCGAACTGAAACCGGATGAAAAACGCCAGTCGCTGGCGATTTTCATCGGTCATGGCACGGCGGACAAACGCCTGCCGTATAGCGACGGCACCGAGGCCAACAGCCTGTTGCAGAGCGTGTCACTGGAGCCGGAGTTTCACGGCTATCAGGGTGTCGGCCATAACATCAGCGCCGAAGAATTGCAGGACCTCGGCGCTTGGTTGCAGCGCCTCAATCCCTGACGCTTATTTGCCGCTGACGATCTGTTTGATCAGGGTTTCGTGGGCCGCCATGTCGCCGGGACGGGAAATGACCTGAATCACCGTCATGTGGCTGCCAGACGCGGCCATCAAGGTGGTGTTGAGGGTCATGCCGCCACCCTGGGTGGCGGTGCTGTCGACCTGACGCACCCCCAGGCCGGTGCTTTTCAGGGTCAGGCTCTTTTCGCTGAGCTTGTTGTAGTCCGGCAGTGCCTTGCGTTGTGCCGCGTCGAAGTCGGCCGCGGTGCCATCAAGGAATGCGCCGTCATTGTCCTTGACCGTGGTGCCCTCCGGCAGGCTGTTCTGCGCGGCGATGACCACCGTCTTGGTGGTCTCGTTGGCGTACATGGTGCCGCTCGCACCATTGTTGCTCGGCAGCGCATTGGCTACGAAGCCCTTGGGCAGGGTGAAGGTGAACTTGCCGTCGAGCATCGAGACCTTCTGAGCCGACCCCGTCTCCTTGGCCGTGGCCTTGGCGGCCTGCGCATTCAAGGCCCCCAACGCGGCGGCCGCCGCCAGCAACAGGACAACGGCTTTTTTACTCAACAGTGACATGGGTGCATCTCCAGGGGGTCGCGCGGTGGGGGGGCGATCATCCCATGGAGGTTGTGGCTTGTTCCAGCGTGGGCTAACGGGCGGTCATTGATGCGCTGGTGTCAGGGGTATTGCTGTCTGGCATGCAAAACGCTGACGATCTCGATTCGATCCGTTATTTGATAAACCACCAGATAGTTAGGATGCACAACAATCTCGCGAGTGCCAGATAGTCGGCCAAATCGGTACAGATAGGGATGTTCAGGAAGGGCCGATGTCGCAATCTCAATGGCCTGTTGGAGCTCATCCGCTGCTGCCAGATTACGATCAGCGATATAAATCAGGATTTGCCGGAGTTCGGCCCGCGCCTCGGGCCGCCACTCAACCAGCATTGCGCTGTTTGCGCTTGGCCTCAAGAAGGGTTTGCATTTCAGCCATCACCTGATCGTGCGGAATGCTCGGACGTGGGTCATCCAGCGAAGCCTGCACCTTGGCGCGGAACCAGCGATCATAGCTGGCGGCCTGCTCTTCGGTTTCAAACTCGGAAACGATGGGGGACAGTTCGGGGCTCATGGTGATCTCCAGGATCAATGTGCATCAGTCTAATGAGGATATGGCCAGCTGTCGCCTCCGGGGGATGAAGCGCACCCGGAGCGAACAACGGATCGAATCGTAAACAGCTCGCTTGCGACGACCAACCTGAAAATCCCGTGGGACAAATCCTCGATTTTTCGATGCGCGTCAGCCCTTGTAGGACCTCAAACAACACACAGCCCTCGTGGCGAAGGGTGTCCCTCGCCACAGGCGCTCGTGCATTCACACCTCCCGCCGCCCCGGATAGCTCTTGATCACCTCCAGAAACTCGATCCGGCGTTCGCTGGCCAACAACTCCGGCAGCAACCGTTCGTATTCCTGGCGATACGGCTTGTTCAGGTGACGGGTGATGAAATCTTCCTTGCTGCAATTCCAGGTTTCGTACATCACCAAGGTGTTTGGTTCATCCTGACGTTGGTGTACCCAAGTGTTGACGAAGTCCGGCTCGGCCGACATTTGGTGCACGACCTCCAGCAGGCGTTCTCTGGTTTCGGCGAACCGTTCCGGTCTGGACGGCAGGTAAACGATAAACGCGACTTGATCACTCATTTCATCACCTCGCAGGGCTGCAATCGGCGGTTACGCCTGGTTTTGCGGGAACAGGTTGCGACGGGTTTCTTCGTCGAATTCGGCCTTCAGCACAAGCTTCTCTTTCAGACCCAACGCGCGCTGGGCGGCCGGCCGGGCGCTGATCTCATCGAACAGGCGCTTGACGTGAGGGTAGGCCGCCAGACCGTTCTCGCCGAGGATGTACGGTGCGTAGTTGGCCCAGCCCCAGAGGGCCATGTCGGCGATGCTGTAGGTGTCGCCGGCCAGGTAGCGATGATCGGCCAGACGTTGGTCGAGCACGCGGTAGTGACGTTCAACCTCCTTGAAGTAACGGTTCTTCGCGTACGGCAGGTCTTCGGGGGCGTGATGCAAAAAGTGCACGGCCTGGCCGGAGAACGGCGAAAGACCGGTGGCGATGAACATCAGCCACGACAGCAGCTCGGCGTTGCCGGCGGCGCTGGTCGGGAGAAAGCGCTGATGCTTTTGCGCCAGGTGCAACAGGATCGCCTGGGAGTCGAAGACCGTGGCGTCGCCATCGACCAGCGCCGGCACCTTGGCATTCGGATTGATGGCCAGGAAGGCTGGCAGGTGCTGCTCGCCCTTGAAGGTGTCGACGCCAATCAGCTCGTAGGACGTTTGCAGTTCTTCGAGCAGCAGGGCAACTTTCATCGGGTTGGGCGAAGGGTGGAAAAAGAATTTCATGGTGAAGGCCTCAGTCGGGAGTGGTTGTGAACTGAGGCTGATGTTGAGGTGAACCTGTTCGATTGACGTACGGAGTTGTTGGGCTACTCGTGCGAATGTATCGAACGTGTTGCGCGGCTCCCGGCCGTGCTTTTGAGCAGGCGCTTGGTCACGCCGAGCATCGCCACCGATACCGCCACGCCCAGGACGAATGCGCTCATCCCCATGCTGGGCAACGTCAGCGCCACCACCAGGCAGAATGCCGAGAACGAATACATGCCAGTGGCGGTTGCCCGCAACAACGCGGCGGTGAATGCCGGGCCGCGGGTTTGTTGGGAGAACACCGCCATGACGCTGCCCAGCACCGGGAATACGGCAAGCAGTCCGCTCCAGCGGTCGCCAACCGTGCTGGCGAGCAGGGTCACCGCCAGGGTCAGCAGGGCACCGGCAAACATGCGCAGCAGCAGTTTGTCGGACTTCGGCGCGGGGCTTGAGACGACGGGTTGTACCGAGGGAAACAGGTAGGGCGAGGCCAGAAGGGCGGTGGCGGCGGCGATCACCGAGACCGGTAGCGATGGCGGGATCAGCGACAACACGATGGCGACCAGAGCCCACACCGACAGCGAAACGCTCAACGCCAGCGGCCATCCTGTGCGTTGCGCGACCTGGGCATAGGTCACGCAGAAAGAAATCATTGCGAACATGGCCGACAGCGCAGCCATTGCCGATTGTGCCGCAAACAGTTCGCCCTGTTCGATGGCGAGGAAGAACAGAATCGGCCCGACCACCACCGGCAACCCCGACAACCAACCTGCCACACTCGGCCCCCAGCGTTTGCCCGCCAGGGAAATCAGCAGCAGAAAGCCTGGAATGACCAGCAGTTTGAGGATCAGCACGGGTAGGTCTCCAACGTGTGTCGGGCAGCCACATTAACAGGATGTTTCATATGTGCACAATTATTGTATACAAAGCGATTTCTGTAGGAGCTGCCGAAGGCTGCGATCTTTTGATCTTCGGCATGTCGATGCCGCCCAGATTCAAGATCAAAAG
>DATMUG010000256.1:0-1661 GCA_035563915.1 Pseudomonas sp.
TCATCAAACTCTTCAGGCGCATATCACTGCGGGTTGGCACGAGTGCTGGAAAGCAACGATTTCAGGTTGGCAGCCTTAGGCTTGACCAGCCAGAAACGACGCAGGTAGTCATCAAGGTTCTCGGCGAGTTCACGACCCCACTCGCTCTCGGTTTCCTTGACGTACTCGTTCAGCACGTTCTGCAGGTGGCTGCGGTAGGCTTCCATCGCCTCGCCGCTGATCCGCTGGATTTCCACCAGTTCGTGGTTGACCCGGTCAACGAAGGTGTTGTCCTGATCGAGCACGTAGGCGAAACCACCGGTCATGCCAGAGCCGAAGTTGTAACCGGTCTTGCCCAGGACGCAGACGAAACCACCGGTCATGTACTCGCAGCAGTGATCGCCAGTGCCTTCCACGACCGTGTGGGCACCGGAGTTACGCACGGCAAAACGCTCGCCCGCGGTGCCGGCGGCGAACAACTTGCCGCCGGTGGCGCCGTACAGGCAGGTGTTGCCGATGATGGCGCTGTTCTGAGTCTGATAGACGCTGCCCTTCGGCGGCACGATGACCAGTTTGCCGCCAGTCATGCCTTTGCCGACGTAGTCGTTGGCGTCGCCTTCCAGGTACATGTGCAGACCGCCGGCGTTCCACACGCCGAAGCTCTGACCGGCCGTGCCTTTGAAGCGGAAGGTGATCGGCGCGTTGGCCATGCCCTGATTGCCGTGCTTGCGTGCGATTTCGCCGGAGATCCGCGCACCGATCGAACGGTCGCAGTTGCAGATGTCCAGTTCGAACTCGGCGCCGCTGAGGTCGTTGATCGCCGACGTCGCCATGTCGACCATTTTCTCGGCCAGCAGGCCTTGGTCAAACGGCGGGTTGCGCTCAACGCCGCAGAATTGCGGTTTGTCCGCCGGGATGTGATCGCTGCCCAGCAGCGGGGTCAGATCCAGATGGTGTTGCTTGGCGGTCTGGCCTTCGAGGATTTCCAGCAGATCGGTACGACCGATCAGCTCTTCGAGGGAACGCACGCCGAGCTTGGCCAGCCACTCACGGGTTTCTTCGGCGACGTAGGTGAAGAAGTTCACCACCATGTCGACGGTACCGATGTAGTGATCCTTGCGCAGCTTCTCGTTCTGCGTCGCAACGCCGGTGGCGCAGTTGTTCAGGTGGCAGATGCGCAGGTATTTGCAGCCCAGGGCGATCATCGGCGCAGTACCGAAGCCGAAACTTTCAGCGCCGAGGATCGCAGCCTTGATCACGTCGAGGCCGGTTTTCAGGCCGCCGTCGGTCTGCACCCGGACTTTGCCGCGCAGGTCGTTGCCGCGCAGGGTCTGGTGGGTTTCAGCGAGGCCGAGTTCCCACGGAGCGCCCGCGTATTTGATCGAGGTCAGCGGCGAAGCACCGGTGCCACCGTCGTAGCCGGAGATGGTGATCAAGTCCGCATAGGCCTTGGCTACACCGGCGGCGATGGTGCCGACGCCCGCTTCCGCTACCAGCTTCACCGAAACCAGCGCCTTCGGGTTGACCTGTTTCAGGTCGAAGATCAGTTGCGACAAGTCTTCGATCGAGTAGATGTCGTGGTGCGGCGGTGGCGAAATCAGGGTCACGCCCGGCACTGCGTAACGCAGCTTGGCGATCAGCCCGTTGACCTTGCCGCCCGGCAGTTGCCCGCCCTCGCCCGG
>DATMUG010000257.1:0-12050 GCA_035563915.1 Pseudomonas sp.
TTGAAGGAATGCAGTCGAATGCGGGAGCGGGCTTGCTCGCGAATAGGCCATTAGCCTCGACGCAATAATCAGTTCTTGTGCAGCTTGCGCATCAACTCCGCCTCAGCCTGGGTCAAGCCGCAGGACTGGGTCAGTTCGTCGACGCTGGCGCCCATGCCGACCAGTCGCGCCGCCTGGGCGAACGACAGGCTGGTGGGGTCGCGTTGTTCCATTTGGGCGAGTTTGTCCGGCAGGGGCGCGACGATGGCACGCAGTTCGTGCAGGTCTTCGCCCATGCGGACATTGCCGTTCTGGTAGTCGTCAACGCGCTTGCCCAGGTCCTTGATGCGCTGATCACGCAGCGCATCGCCCTGGGCCTGTTGCGCGGCGATCTGTTTCTGGCTGCGGATGTACGCCAGAAACATCGCCAGTGTGCCTGCCCAGAAAAGGAACAGGACAATGACCGCGACCTCGAGGATCAATCAGATGCTCTCCAGTTCCGACCATTCTTCTTCGCTCATCATCTTGTCCAGTTCGACAAGGATCAGCAGTTCGTTGTTCTTGTTGCACACGCCCTGGATGAACTTGGCGGATTCTTCGTTACCGACGTTCGGTGCGGTCTCGATTTCCGACTGACGCAGGTAAACCACTTCGGCCACGCTGTCGACCATGATCCCGACCACTTGCTTGTCGGCTTCGATGATGACGATACGGGTGTTGTCGCTGATTTCGGCATTCATCAGGCCGAAGCGCTGGCGGGTGTCGATCACAGTGACCACGTTGCCGCGCAGGTTAATGATGCCCAGCACATAGCTTGGCGCACCCGGAACCGGAGCGATTTCGGTGTAGCGCAGGACTTCCTGAACGCGCATCACGTTGATGCCGTAGGTTTCATTGTCCAGCTTGAAGGTCACCCATTGCAGGATCGGATCTTCGGAACCCTTTGCCGCCGTCGCCTTGTCATTCATAGCCTGTCCCCTCAAGAAACCGCCCTAGCGGTGTGTGTTTCGTGCACCGGCATTTGATGCCGATGCGTGTTTGTTATGTCGATTTGTGGTTCGGCTTACTGCCGACCATGTGCTTTGCCCCGCCGCTGGCGATCAACTCGGCCAGGGAGGCCACATCGAGCAAGGCGCACATGTGTTCAATCACCGTGCCGGCGAGCCATGGCCGCTGACCGCGATGACTTCTCCATTTGATTTCGTTCGGGTCCAGGCGCAACGAGCGGCTGACCTGATGCACCGCCAGCCCCCACTCGTAGCCCTGGACCGAGATCACGTATTGCAAGCCCTGCTTGAAATCGTCGCGATAGCGGTCAGGCATGACCCAACGCGCAGTATCCAGCACCTTCAGGTTGCCGGCCTGGCTCGGCAGGATGCCCAGGAACCACTCCGGCTGACCGAACAGGGGCGTCAACTCGTGACCGGCCAGGGGGTAAATCGACCCCAGGCACACCAGCGGAACCGCCAGGGTCAAGCCGGCGACATCGAACAGCAGGCATTCGAACGGCTCGGCCGCCCAGCTCGGGCGTCCGTCGGACTCCACCGGTGGTGGCGTGTTGCTCGGCGGCAGGTGAACTTCCACCACTGGCGGCACCAGGGCCTGAGGCACGTCGGCAACCGGGGTCTCTGACTCCGGCTCTGGCGGCTCCTCGACCGCTGGCGGTACCAACACCTGCAACAAGGGTGCGATGGTCGATATGGGCGCCAGAACGGGTGTCGGCGCTTCGACCAGGGCAACCGGCGTCTTCACAACCGGTGCTTGCACCGAAGTCGCAGCACTGACTGTCCGCGCATCGCGAACTTGCTCTTCGAGCACCGCTGCCTGGAATTCGTCCAGCGCTGCTTCAACTTCCACCACCTCGGGAAGCGCTTCGATGGACGCCTCGAACTCGTCAGTGACGTCTTGCAGCAAGCTGTCCAGGTACGACTGCAAAGCCAGTTGCGGGCGCGTTGTGGTCTTCAACGGGTGATTCATGCGCGCTCACCTGCAGGAGCGAGCCTGCTCGCGATGAACCTGAGAGCGCCTCGGGGTGTCAGGTTTCCCGCGTCATCGTTGACGAGCATCGCGAGCAGGCTCGCTCCTACAGGGATCGCGGTCATGTCAGGCCACCTGCGGAACGAGTTGTGCCGCCAGCAGCTGCTTGAGCAGTGCACGGTAGGCCAGCACGCCACGGCTCTTGCCGTCGAATTGCGAAGGCGTCAGGCCGGCGCGGCTGGCATCGCGCAAGCGCGTGTCCACCGGGATGTAGCCCTGCCAGATTTCCTCGGGGAACTTGTCGCGCAGCACCCGCAGCGTGCCCAGGGACGCTTGGGTGCGACGGTCGAACAGGGTCGGCACGATGGTGAACGGCAAGGACTGCTTGCGCGAGCGGTTGACCATCGTCAGCGTATTGACCATGCGCTCCAGGCCTTTGACGGCCAGGTGTTCAGTCTGCACCGGAATCACCAGTTGCTGGCTCGCCGCCAAGGCGTTGACCATCAGCACGCCAAGCAGCGGCGGGCTGTCGATGATCGCGTAATCGAAGTCCTGCCACAGCTGCGCCAGGCTCTTGGCGATCACCAGGCCCAGGCCACTCTGGCCCGGCGATTGGCGCTCGAGGGTGGCCAATGCGGTGCTCGATGGCAGCAGGGAAATACGTTCATCGCTGGTGGACAGCAGCAACTGCCCGGGCAGGCCCTGGGGCACACTGCCCTTGTGCAGGAACAGGTCGTAGTTGCTGTGTTCCAGGCTGTCGGGGTCGTAACCGAAATAGCTGGTCATGGAGCCGTGGGGGTCGAGGTCGACCACGACCACGCGCTTGCCCGCCTCGGCCAATAAACCGGCCAGAGCGATGGAGGAAGTGGTTTTACCGACACCACCCTTTTGATTGGCGACTGCCCAGACTCTCATTCGAATTGTTCCTCCCGGCCGGGTCGACCGGGAATTAGCTCAACGTGTTAATGCGGGTGACGGAGAATTGACGGAGCTCTCGCGTACCGGCGACTTGACCGGGGTCGGTGCAGTTTGTGTGCCAGCCCGCTTCAATGCCGCATCCGGTGTGGTATTAGCGGTACCGGTGCCGGTCAGGCTGCGACGCACATCGAGGTTGCGCGACACCACCAGCACCACGCGCCGGTTACGCGCCCGTCCCTCGGCCGTGGCGTTATTGGCCACCGGCTGGAACTCACCGTAACCCACCGACGCCAGTCGACCGGGATTGACCCCCTGCATCGCCAGCATGCGCACAATGCTCGCCGAACGGGCCGACGACAGCTCCCAGTTAGTCGGGTACTGCGCGGTACGAATCGGCTGATCGTCGGTAAAACCTTCGACGTGAATCGGGTTGTCGAACGGCTTCAGAATCGCCGCGACCTTGTCGATGATGTTGAACGCGATGTCGCTGGGCATGGCATCGCCACTGCCGAACAACAGGCTGGAGTTAAGCTCGATTTCCACCCACAACTCGTTGCCGCGCACGGTCATCTGGTTGGAGCTGATCAGGTCGCCGAACGCCGCGCTGATGTCATCGGCGATGCTTTTGAGCGGATCGCTCGCGCCGGCGACCCCGGCATCGACCTGATCGCTGTCCTTGACCAGCGGCTTGGCCGGGGTCACGGTCTTGGGCCGCTCGTCGCCGATGGGGATCGGCTTGAGGGCGCGATCGGTGTCGGTAAAGACCCCGATCAGCGCTTCGGAAATGATCTTGTATTTGCCTTCGTTGACCGAAGAGATGGAGTACATCACCACGAAAAACGCGAACAGCAAGGTGATGAAGTCGGCATAGGAAACCAGCCAACGCTCATGGTTTACATGCTCTTCATGCTGGCGACGACGGGCCATGAGCTTCTTCCCTTAATCCATGAAGCCCTGAAGCTTCAACTCAATGGAACGAGGGTTTTCACCTTCGGCGATCGACAGGATCCCTTCGAGCAACATTTCGCGATATCGCGACTGGCGCAATGCGATGGATTTGAGTTTGGCGGCAATCGGCAGCAGCACGAGGTTGGCACTGGCCACACCGTAGATGGTGGCAACGAAAGCCACGGCAATGCCGTTACCCAGTTGCGACGGATCGCCGAGGTTGCCCATGACATGAATCAAACCCATTACCGCGCCGATGATGCCGATGGTCGGCGCATAGCCGCCCATGCTCTCGAAGACCTTGGCCGCCTCGATGTCGCGACTTTCCTGGGTGTAGAAATCCACTTCCAGAATGCTGCGGATCGCTTCCGGTTCGGCGCCGTCCACCAGCAGTTGCAGGCCCTTGCGCGAGTAGCTGTCCGGTTCGGTATCGGCAACACCTTCCAGACCGAGCAAGCCTTCCTTGCGCGCGGTCAGGCTCCAGTTGACGACGCGGTCGATACCGCCGGCCAGGTCGACGCGCGGCGGGAACAGAATCCACGCCAGGATCTGCATGGCCCGCTTGAAGGCACTCATCGGCGATTGCAGCAGCGCCGCGCCGATGGTCCCGCCCAGTACGATCAAGGCGGCCGGGCCGTTGGCCAGTGCGCCCAGATGGCCGCCTTCGAGGTAATTGCCGCCGATGATGGCGACAAAGGCCATGATGATGCCGATCAGGCTGAGAACATCCATCAGATACAGGCCTCGACCAGGTGCTTGCCGATGTCGTCCAGGCTGTACACCGCGTCGGCGAGCTCGGCTTTGACGATGGCCATCGGCATGCCGTAGATCACGCAACTGGCCTCATCCTGGGCCCAGATAGAACTGCCGCCCTGCTTGAGCAGGCGCGCGCCTTCACGACCGTCGGCACCCATGCCGGTCAACACGACCGCCAGAACTTTGTCGCCGTAGGATTTGGCCGCCGAACCGAAGGTGATGTCCACGCACGGCTTGTAGTTCAGACGCTCGTCGCCCGGGAGGATTTTCACCGCGCCACGGCCGTCGATCATCATTTGCTTGCCGCCGGGCGCCAGCAACGCCAGGCCCGGGCGCAGGATGTCGCCGTCCTCGGCTTCCTTCACGGAAATCCGGCAGAGCTTGTCCAGACGTTCGGCGAACGCTTTGGTGAAGGCTGCGGGCATGTGCTGGATCAACACGATCGGCGCCGGGAAACCGGCCGGCAATTGCGTCAATACCCGCTGCAGCGCAACCGGGCCGCCGGTGGAGGTACCGATGGCCACCAATTTGTAGGCCTTGCGTTTCGGCGCTGGCGACGACGGCGCAGCGGCTGCATGGGTACGCGCCGGGATCGGTGCCGGTGCAGGACGCGCAGGCGCGCTGCTGCCAAAGCCGCCGAGACTGGAAGGCGCAGGTGCCGGTGCAGGCGCGGCGACGGAAGCCGGCGCACTGTAGGAACCGAGACGACGATTACTGCGCGAGATGCTGTGAATCTTCTCGCACAGCAGTTGCTTGACCTTCTCGGGGTTGCGCGAGATGTCTTCGAAATTCTTCGGCAGGAAGTCCACCGCGCCGGCGTCCAGCGCATCGAGGGTCACCCGGGCGCCTTCGTGGGTCAGCGAGGAGAACATCAAGACCGGGGTCGGGCAGCGCTGCATGATGTGCCGTACCGCCGTGATGCCGTCCATCATCGGCATCTCGTAGTCCATGGTGATCACGTCGGGCTTGAGGGCCAGCGCCTGATCGATCGCCTCCTTTCCGTTGGTCGCCGTACCGACGACCTGGATGTTGGAATCTGCCGAAAGGATTTCCGAGACGCGGCGGCGGAAAAACCCCGAATCATCCACCACCAGGACTTTAACTGCCATAAACACTCCGTTAGACGGGGCGAGGCTCAGTCGCCCCGCTCCACCAGAATCAAATACGCCGCGTGGCGTAACGCTTGAGCATGCTCGGTACATCGAGAATCAGCGCAATGCGACCGTCACCGGTGATGGTGGCGCCCGACATGCCCGGGGTTCCCTGGAGCATTTTGCCCAATGGCTTGATGACCACTTCTTCCTGGCCCACCAACTGATCGACGACGAAGCCGATCCGCTGGGTGCCCACCGAAAGGATCACCACATGGCCTTCACGCTGCTCTTCGTGAGCGGCGGAGCTGACCAGCCAGCGCTTGAGGTAGAACAATGGCAGCGCCTTGTCCCGCACGATCACCACTTCCTGACCATCCACCACGTTGGTGGTCGACAGGTCGAGGTGGAAGATCTCGTTGACGTTCACCAGCGGGAACGCGAACGCCTGGTTGCCGAGCATGACCATCAGGGTCGGCATGATGGCCAGGGTCAACGGCACCTTGATGACGATCTTCGATCCCTGGCCCTTGGCCGAGTAGATGTTGATCGAGCCGTTGAGCTGGGAAATCTTGGTTTTCACCACGTCCATGCCCACGCCACGGCCGGACACGTCGGAGATCTCGGTCTTGGTCGAGAAGCCCGGGGCGAAAATCAGGTTGTAGCACTCGGTATCGCTCAGGCGATCGGCGGCGTCCTTATCCATCACACCGCGTTTCACCGCGATGGAACGCAGAACGTTCGGGTCCATGCCCTTGCCGTCATCGGAGATCGACAACAGGATGTGGTCACCTTCCTGCTCCGCGGCGAGGATCACCTTGCCGCCCCGGGCCTTGCCCGAGGCTTCGCGTTCTTCCGGCGACTCGATGCCGTGGTCGACCGCGTTGCGCACCAAGTGCACCAGCGGGTCGGCCAGGGCCTCGACCAGGTTCTTGTCGAGGTCGGTCTCTTCGCCCACCAGCTCCAGGTTGATTTCTTTCTTGAGCTGGCGAGCCAGGTCGCGAACCAGACGCGGGAAGCGTCCGAAGACCTTCTTGATCGGTTGCATCCGGGTCTTCATGACCGCGGTTTGCAGGTCGGCGGTAACCACGTCGAGGTTCGACACGGCCTTGGACATGGCTTCGTCGCCGCTGTTGAGGCCCAGACGGACCAGGCGGTTACGCACCAGTACCAGCTCACCGACCATGTTCATGATCTCGTCCAGACGCGCGGTATCGACCCGCACGGTGGTCTCGGCTTCGCTGGCCGGTTTTTCGGCAGGTGGTGCAGCCGGGGCACGGGCTGGAGCCGGTGCGGCAGCGGCCGCTGGGGTTTCGGCCTTCGGCTCGGGTTTCCTGGTCGCAGGTGCAGGGACAGGGGCAGCGGCCTTGGCCACCGGCGTAGCGGCGGGAGCACTGGACACGGAAGCGGTTCCGGCTTTCGCTGCGACGTCGGTGAATTTGCCCTTGCCGTGCAATTCATCGAGCAGCGATTCAAATTCGTGATCGGTGATCAGGTCGCTACCGGCTGCCGCGGCGTTGGGCGCCGCTGGCACCGGCACCGAAGCGATGGCCGACTCGAGCGCTTCGACGGCAAAGTTGCCCTTGCCGTGCAACTGGTCGAGCAGTGCTTCGAATTCGTCGTCGGTAATGTCGGAGCTATCACCCTCAGGCTTGGGTTCCTGGGTTGCGGCTGGCGCAGCGGAAAGCGAATCGACGGCAAACTGGCCCTTGCCGTGCAGTTGATCGAGCAAGGACTCGAACTCTGCATCGGTGATTTCGTCGCTGGCCGCTTCATTGCCAGCAGCAGGAGCAGCAGGAGCCGCTGGCGCTTCGGCCTGAGCCTTGACGGCATTGAGCGAGTCCAGCAGCTGTTCGAACTCACTGTCGGTAATGTCAGCCGCTTCACTGTCGGCGACGGGTTCCACAGCCACTTCCACCACGGGCGCAGCAGCCACTTCGTCAGCCGATTGCGGTTCAGCCAGACGGGACAGGGCCGCGAGCAATTCGGGCGTGGCAGCCGTGATCGGACTGCGGTCACGGACTTCACCGAACATGCTGTTCACCGCGTCCAGTGCTTCGAGAACCACGTCCATCAGTTCCGAGTCAACGCGACGTTCACCCTTGCGCAGGATGTCGAACACGTTCTCGGCGATGTGACAGCACTCCACCAGCTCGTTGAGCTGAAGGAAGCCGGCGCCCCCTTTTACAGTGTGAAAACCGCGAAAAATTGCATTGAGCAAGTCCGCATCGTCTGGCCGGCTTTCCAGCTCGACCAGTTGCTCGGACAGTTGCTCTAGAATCTCGCCGGCCTCAACCAGGAAATCCTGAAGGATCTCTTCATCGGCGCCGAAGCTCATTAATGGTGTGCTCCTAACAGAACAGGTCTAAAAACCTAAAAAGCCTGAATTCTAAAAACCCAGGCTGGATAGCAAGTCGTCCACATCATCCTGACCGGATACAACGTCTTCTCTTTTATCGGCATGAATCTGCGGACCTTCACCCTGAGAGAGATGTTTTTGTGGATCTTTTTCGGCAAGCATCGCCGCACGGTCATGTTCGATACCCGCGAAGCGGTCTACCTGACTGGCCATGAGCACAAGCTTGAGCAGGTTGCTTTCAACTTCGGTGACCAGTTGGGTCACACGCTTGATCACTTGACCTGTGAGGTCCTGGTAATCCTGGGCCAGCAGGATGTCGTTGAGATTGCTCGACACCGCTCGACCGTCTTCGCTGCTGCGTGTCAGGAAAGCGTCGACACGACGGGCCAGCTCGCGGAACTCTTCAGCCCCGACTTCGCGGCGCATGAAACGCCCCCAGTCCGTGCTCAGCGCCTGGGCATCCTCACTCAGGCGGTTGACCACGGGCGTGGCGCTTTCCACCAGGTCCATGGTGCGGTTCGCCGCGGCCTCGGTCAGCTTGACCACATACCCCAGACGCTCGGTGGCGTCGGTGATCTGTGACACTTCCTCGGCCTGCGGCATGTGCGGGTCAATCTGGAAGTTGACGATCGCGCTATGCAGCTCGCGGGTGAGCTTGCCCACTTCCTGATACAGGCCGCGGTCACGGGTCTGATTGAGCTCATGGATCAATTGCACAGCATCGCCGAACCTGCCCTTTTCAAGGCTCGCGACCAGCTCGACGGCGTGTTTTTTCAGGGTCGATTCGAAATCGCCCTGCGAAGATTCGTTATGCCCCATAGCTCCCCCGTGGCGCAGTTCAACCAATGCGTTCGAAAATCTTCTCGATTTTTTCTTTCAACGCCTGGGCCGTGAAGGGTTTGACGACATAGCCGTTCACACCGGCCTGTGCCGCTTCGATGATCTGCTCGCGCTTGGCCTCGGCAGTCACCATCAGTACCGGCAGGTGCTTGAGTTTTTCATCGGCACGCACGTGGCGCAGCAGATCGATACCGGTCATGCCAGGCATGTTCCAGTCCGTTACCAGAAAGTCGATGCTCCCGCTGTTGAGTACCGGAATGGCGGTAGTGCCATCGTCGGCCTCGACCGTGTTGGTGAACCCAAGGTCACGCAACAGGTTTTTTATGATCCGCCGCATCGTTGAGAAGTCATCAACGATGAGGATTTTCATGTTCTTGTCCAATTCGACCTCCAAGCAGACTAAAACGCGCCCAGCACCTGGACGCGCCATTTCAATCAATCTGGCAAACACTCGATGACTGTCCGGGATACAACGGATCGAGACCGGCGCGGTTGTTCACCCCGCCAGCCACGTCGCAGTGCCCCCACACTGCCTTCAGCGCGCTCGCCACTCTCCCAAACGCCCCCGCAAACGGGCCGCGCACTGACTGTGTAACTGGCTGACCCGAGACTCGCTGACTCCCAGGACCTCACCGATTTCCTTGAGATTCAACTCTTCGTCGTAGTACAGCGCCAACACCAGTCGCTCACGCTCCGGCAAATTGGCAATCGCATCCGCCAGCGCCGCCTGGAAGCGTTCATCCTCCAGATCGCGTGACGGCTCGAGATGAGCGCTGGCGCCATCCTCGTGCAGCCCTTCGTGTTCGCCGTCCTGCAACAGGTCGTCGAAACTGAATAAACGGCTACCCAGGGTGTCGTTCAAAATTGCGTAGTAATCATCGAGGCTCAATTGGAGTTCGGCCGCAACCTCGTGATCTTTAGCGTCACGGCCGGTTTTCGCTTCAATCGCACGAATGGCGTCGCTGACCATCCGGGTATTGCGATGGACCGAACGTGGCGCCCAGTCCCCTTTGCGCACCTCATCGAGCATGGCGCCGCGGATGCGGATGCCCGCGTAGGTCTCGAAACTCGCGCCCTTGCTGGCGTCGTATTTGGTCGAGACTTCCAGCAGGCCGATCATCCCGGCCTGGATCAGGTCTTCGACCTGGACGCTGGCCGGCAGACGCGCCAGCAGGTGGTAGGCAATGCGTTTGACCAGTGGCGCGTAACGCTCGATCAGCTCGTACTGCGCGTCACGCGCCGAATTTTTGTAGAGGTTGTAACCGCTGGCTGTCATAGCACGGGTCCTGCCGTTTGTTGCACGAGGCGCTCAACGAAAAACTCCAGGTGCCCACGCGGGTTGGCAGGCAGCGGCCAGGTGTCGACCTTCTGCGCGATGGCCTTGAAGGCCAGCGAGCACTTGGAACGCGGGAAGGCTTCGTACACCGCACGCTGCTTCTGCACGGCCTTGCGCACGCTTTCGTCGTACGGCACGGCGCCAACGTATTGCAGGGCGACGTCGAGGAAACGGTCGGTGACCTTGGTCAGTTTGGCAAACAGGTTGCGACCTTCCTGCGGGCTCTGGGCCATGTTGGCCAGCACGCGGAAACGGTTCATGCCGTAATCGCGGTTCAGCAGCTTGATCAAGGCGTAGGCATCGGTGATCGACGTCGGCTCGTCGCAGACCACCAGCAACACTTCTTGCGCCGCGCGCACGAAACTGACTACCGAGTCACCGATACCCGCAGCGGTGTCGATCACCAGCACGTCGAGATTGTCGCCGATATCGCTGAAGGCCTGGATCAGGCCGGCGTGCTGCGCCGGGCTCAAATGAACCATGCTCTGGGTGCCGGACGCGGCCGGAACGATGCGGATGCCGCCTGGCCCCTGCAGCAGCACGTCGCGCAGCTCGCAGCGGCCTTCGATCACGTCGGCCAGGGTACGTTTGGGGGTCAGGCCCAGCAGAACGTCGACGTTCGCCAGTCCCAGGTCGGCGTCCAGCAGCATGACGCGACGGCCAAGCTCGGCTAAAGCCAGGGACAAGTTCACTGACACGTTAGTTTTCCCGACGCCACCTTTGCCGCCGGTCACCGCGATCACCTGTACGGGATGCATGCTGCCCATGTTATTTCTTTACCTTGTCTTGCATAGACGGAGGCCACATTACTGGCTGCGCGTTCACAACCGGAACAATGCGTGGCAGACCATCGATGTAGGTACAAAAACGATTCATTTTTACCTCAGCCTACCTGCTTGGTCGGGCTGTGGTAGATATCAGCGAACATGTCGGCCATGGCTTCTTCGCTGGGCTCTTCCTGCATTTGCACGCTGACGGCGCGACTGACCAGTTGATGACGGCGCGGCAGATGCAAATCATCCGGAATCCGCGGGCCATCGGTCAGGTAGGCCACCGGTAATTCATGGCTGATGGCCAGGCTCAACACCTCGCCCAAGCTTGCAGTTTCATCCAGTTTAGTCAGGATGCAGCCCGCGAGCCCGCAGCGCTTGTAGCTATGATAGGCAGCCGTTAGAACCTGCTTCTGGCTGGTGGTTGCCAGGACCAGATAAT
This sequence comes from Pseudomonas sp., assembly GCA_035563915.1. Classification (GTDB taxonomy): domain Bacteria; phylum Pseudomonadota; class Gammaproteobacteria; order Pseudomonadales; family Pseudomonadaceae; genus Aquipseudomonas. The sequence goes on from DATMUG010000257.1 coordinate 11,417, forward strand.
TTTTTGACCGAATGCCGCGCCCGGCCAGGCTTTCGAGCTGCATGCGCAGCGCTGGATCGCTGGCCTGAAGGCCTGCGGTGTCGATCAGCACAACACGTTTGCGCAACAGTGGATCCAGCGCCTGGACCAGCGATTGCCCTGGATCAACGTGGGTTACCGACACGTTGAGAATCCGACCGAGGGTCTTGAGTTGCTCCTGGGCACCGATGCGATAACTGTCCATGCTCACCAACGCGATATTCTGCGCGCCGTACTTGAGCACGTATCGGGCCGCCAGCTTGGCCAGGGTGGTGGTCTTGCCCATGCCGGCAGGACCGACCATGGCAATCACCCCGCCCTCTTCCAGCGGCTCGATCTCCGGTGTGGCAATCATTCGCGCCAGGTGCGCCAGCAGCATGCGCCAGGCCTGACGAGGCTCTTCGATATCGGTAATCATCGCCAGCAGGTCCCGCGACAACGGACCGGACAAGCCGATGCGCTGCAGGCGGCGCCAAAGGTTCGCCTGATCGGGACGACGGCCTTGAAGCTGATTCCACGCCAAAGAGCCCAACTGGACTTCCAGCAATTCGCGCAGGCCATTGAGCTCCGATCGCATCGAATCGAACACGCGCGGGTCGATCGCCGGCGCGGCGGC
>DATMUG010000258.1:0-3917 GCA_035563915.1 Pseudomonas sp.
GTGGGAGCGGGCTTGCTCGCGAAGGCGGCCTTGAGGTTGCGGTGATTTCCCAGGGCGTTCGCGTTTGGCGAACGCTCGTTGCCAACTGAAGGTTGGATTCCATTCCCCGTCGTCCTCTAGCCTTGGCTCCATATTCCAAGAACAAGAGGTACCCCGCGATGACTGCCCCCTTGAGTGCAATCAAAGTGATCGAAATCGGCACGCTGATCGCCGCGCCGTTCGCTGCCCGCATGCTCGCCGAATTCGGCGCCGAGGTGATCAAGATCGAAGCCATGGGCCAGGGCGATCCCTTGCGTAAATGGCGCAAGCTGCACGAAGGCACCTCGTTGTGGTGGTACCTGCAATCGCGCAACAAGAAGTCCCTGGCACTGAACCTCAAATCCGCCGAAGGCATCGAACTGGTCAAGCAACTGGCGAGCAGCGCCGACGTGCTCATCGAAAACCTGCGCCCCGGCGCGCTGGAAAAGCTGGGCCTGGGCTGGGATGTACTGCACGCGCTCAATCCCAACCTGACCCTGGTGCGCATCTCTGGCTACGGCCAGACTGGCCCCTACCGTGATCGTCCGGGGTTCGGCGCCATAGGCGAAGCCATGGGTGGCATCCGCTACACCACCGGCACCCCGGGTTCGCCGCCGGCACGGGTGGGCGTCAGCCTTGGCGATTCGCTGGCGTCGTTGCATGCGGTGATCGGTGCGCTGATGTCGCTGCTGCGGGTCAAGACCGGGCAGGGCGTCGGGCAGATCGTCGATGTGTCGCTGGCCGAAAGCGTGTTCAACGTCATGGAAAGCCTGGTGCCGGAATACGACATGCTCGGCCATGTCCGCGAGCGCAGCGGTGGTGCCTTGCCGGGCATCGCACCGTCCAACACTTACCTCACGGCAGACGGTGCCTACGTGGTCATCGCCGGCAACAGCGACCCGATTTATCGTCGCCTGATGCACACCATCGGTCGTGCGGATCTGGCCGAAGATCCCGAGTTCGCCCACAACGACGGGCGTGCCGCCAAGAGCAACCTGCTCGATGCTGCAATCACCCACTGGACCAGCAGCCTGCCGATCGATGATGTGCTGGCGGCATTGGAGGCGGCAGAAGTCCCGGCCGGGCGCATCTATTCGGTGGCCGACATCGTGGCCGATCCGCACTATCAGGCACGGGACATGCTGCTCACCGCCGAACTGCCGGGTGGCGCCACGGTGAAGATGCCGGGCATCGTGCCCAAACTCTCGCAAACCCCCGGTGGCGTGAACTGGTCAGGCCCCGGCCTGGGTCAACACACCGATGGAATTCTCAGGCAACTGGGCCTGACGGTTGCCGACATCGAGCGCCTGAAAGTCGAAGGAGTGGTGCAATGATCACTGATTATTCCGAGCGCCTGATCGTTCAGGAAGTCTCGCCGCGCGACGGCTTGCAGATCGAGCCGACCTGGGTGGAAACCGTCGACAAGATTGCCTTGATCGATCAGTTGTCCCTGGCCGGGTTCAGCCGCATCGAAGGCGGTTCGTTCGTGTCGCCCAAGGCCATTCCCGCGCTGCGCGATGGCGAGCTGGTGTTCAAGGGCATCACCCGCCAACCGGGGGTGATCTACGTGGCGCTGATCCCCAACCTCAAGGGCGCACAGCGGGCACTGGCCTGCCACGCCGATGAGCTGAACCTGGTGATGTCCGCCAGCCAGACCCACAACCTGGCCAACATGCGCATGCGCTGTGAGGACTCGCTGGCTGCGTTCGGCGAAATCGTGCGGTTCGTGGAGGGCTCGCCCGTGCGACTCAACGCCAGTATCGCCACCACCTTTGGCTGCCCGTTCGAAGGCCGGATCGATGAGGATCGGGTGCTGCAAATCGTCGAGGCCTACCAGGAGCTGGGCATCGAGGGCATCACCCTGGCCGACACCACCGGCATGGCCAACCCGCGCCAGGTGGATCGCCTGGTGCGTCGGGTCTTGCAGCGGGTATCGCCGGCGGACCTGACCTTGCACTTTCACAACACCCGCGGCCTGGGCCTGTGCAACGTGCTGGCCGCCTACGAAGCTGGCGCCCGCCGTTTCGACGCGGCACTCGGCGGGCTCGGCGGTTGCCCGTTCGCGCCGGGGGCTTCGGGCAACATTTGCACAGAGGACCTGGTCAATTTGTGCGATGAGGTCGGTATTGCTACCGGCATCGATCTGCCGCTGTTGTTGAAACTGTCGCGAGGATTACCGGCGCTGCTCGGTCATGAGGTCCCCGGGCAACTGGCCAAGGCCGGGCGCAATTGCGACCTGCACCCGATTCCCACCTGACCCACCCAACCTCCCTGTGGGAGCGGGCTTGCTCGCGAATGCGGCCTGGCATTCAGTAAAGACGTCGACTGACACTCCGTCTTCGCGAGCAAGCCCGCTCCCACAGTAAAAGCGCACCAGTTTTTTTAACCAGACAACAAAAACAATCGGACACCCCACGGGAAGTCCGCCTGGAGAAACACGATGAGCCTTAATGCAATGGAGGCCGGGGCGAGCCCGGTCGTCAGCCACGACGAAGAAAAAGCCCTGGTCAGCAAGGTCGCCTGGCGGTTGATGCCGCTGATCATGATCTGCTACCTGTTCGCGTTCTTCGATCGCATCAACATCAGCTTCGCCAAGTTCCAGCTGCAGACGGACCTGAGCCTGAGCGACACCGCCTACGGCCTGGGTGCCGGGTTGTTCGTGGTCGGTTACGTGATCTTCGAAGTGCCCAGCAACATGATGCTGTACAAGGTCGGTGCCCGGCGCTGGATCGCCCGGATCATGATGTCCTGGGGCCTGGCCACCGCCTTGATGGTGTTCGTCAACAGCGAATGGCAGTTCTACGCGCTGCGCTTCGTGATCGGTGCGATGGAGGCCGGATTTGCGCCGGGCGTCCTGTATTACCTGACGCTGTGGTTCCCGCAGCACTATCGCGGGCGTATCACTTCGATGCTGTTCCTGTCTTCGGCCTTCGCCGGGCTGGTGGGCGCGCCGTTCTCCGGGCTGGTGTTGCAACACCTTGATGGCGTGCTGCAAATGCGCGGCTGGCACTGGTTGTTCCTGCTCGGCGGCGTGCCGTGCATCGGCCTCGGTTTGCTGGTGCTGACCCTGCTCAAGGATCGCATCGAGGACGCTCATTGGCTCACACCGTCGGAGAAGACCCTGCTGGCCAGCCGCATCGCGCACCATGAACCGCACAAATCCGGCGGCTCGTTGCTCGCGGCCCTGAAGATTCCCGGTTTCCTCACCCTGGGCCTGATCTACTTCCTTATCCAGGTGGCGTCCTACGGCCTGAACTTCTGGGCACCGCAACTGATCCGCAGCGCAGGTACCGAGAGCCCGGTGATGATCGGACTGCTGACCGCCATCCCGTATATCTGTGGCGCCATCAGCATGGTGGTGATCGGGCGTTTGTCCGATGCCTCGGGCGAGCGACGCAAGTTTGTCGCCGGCCTGGTGGCGGTGGGCGCGTTGGGCTTCTTCAGTGCGGGGATCTTCGCCAGCCACACGACGTTCCTGATCGTGGCGCTGGGCCTGCTCGGTGCCGGGATCATCGCCTCGATCCCGAGCTTCTGGACCTTGCCGCCAAAACTCCTCGCCGGAGCCGGTGCAGGGGCCGCGGGCGGGATTGCGGTGATCAACACCCTCGGCCAGTTCGGCGGCATTGTCAGCCCGGTCATGGTCGGGCGGATCAAGGACATGACGGGCAGCACCACACCGGCGCTGTATGTCATTGGGGTCTGTGCGCTGATCGCCGTCGCGCTGCTGATGTGGGGACTGCCGCAGAAGCTGCGGACCCTCGACAAGGCTTAAAAAATCGCAGGCTACGGCAGTTCCCACAGAGACCACGCATCCCTGTACGAGCTGCCGAAGGCTGCGATCAAGGCGCTGAAGTCTGCGGTGCCTGACAGATTGCTTTCGCGAGCAAGCCCGCTCCCAC
>DATMUG010000259.1:0-5323 GCA_035563915.1 Pseudomonas sp.
CGCCCTGCTGAAAGGGCAAAGCGAATACCAACCAAAAGCAGGTTGAGGGCTTCCCCTCAACCATAGAATCTCCCACATTTGGACGGAGTCGGTCGTCAGACTTCGATCAGAGCACCCAGCTCCCGCTCCAGTTCCTGCGGATCAGCAAGGTTGAGCTCAATCAATCGCCGCAAACGCTCGATGGACTCCAGGCTGATGTGCCGGCAGACAAACCCGAGCTGGCCATTTTCTTCGTGAGTCAGATGCACGTCCATTTCGATGTCAACGTCTTCGCTCAGATGAATGTCGACAAAAAAATCCTGCTGCGGGTCCCCAAGCCAAGGCTCAGGTCGCTCGATCAGCAAACCCTTGAGTGACAGATCGATCAGCTTGACCGGCCAGACGAATTCCCCCTGGCTCAGCTCGGTTCTGGCATCGAACGCAATACGTTTGAAGCGACGGCGATCGGCAGGCTGCTCGCTCATGGCGCAATCCTCTAGATGTTCGCTGACTATAGACCCGCCTTGTTAGAACCTGCCAGCCAGGGCAGGGCTCTAGACCAATGTTGGGGTATGGCCTTTGCCGTCAGGAGAGCTAAACTCGCAGTGGTTGTCTTTCTGTCCACCCTGGCTGGAATAATAAAATGAAAAATAATAATAGCCCGCTACGCCACTTACCCTGGCTGGTGCTGGCAATCCTGGGAGCGTGCGCCCTCGGTGTTGTGGCATTGCGCCGAGGCGAGGCGATCAACGCCTTGTGGATTGTGGTCGCTGCCGTGGCCATTTATCTGGTTGCGTATCGCTACTACAGTCTGTTCATCGCTAACAACGTAATGCAACTCGACCCGCGACGGGCCACCCCCGCCGTGCTCAACAATGACGGTCTGGATTACGTTCCGACCAACAAACACATCCTCTTCGGTCACCACTTCGCGGCCATCGCTGGCGCGGGCCCGTTGGTCGGCCCGGTGCTGGCGGCGCAGATGGGCTACCTGCCCGGCACGCTCTGGCTGATCGCCGGCGTGGTGCTGGCAGGGGCCGTGCAGGACTTCATGGTTCTGTTCATGTCCACCCGCCGTAATGGCCGCTCCCTGGGCGACATGGTTCGCGAGGAAATGGGCCGCATCCCCGGCACCATCGCACTGTTCGGCTGCTTCCTGATCATGATCATCATCCTCGCGGTGCTGGCGCTGATCGTGGTCAAGGCCCTGGCCGAAAGCCCGTGGGGGATTTTCACGGTGATGGCGACGATCCCGATCGCGATGTTCATGGGCATTTACATGCGCTACATCCGCCCGGGTCGCATCGGTGAAATTTCAGTGGTTGGCGTGCTGCTGTTGCTGGGTTCGATCTGGCTGGGCGGGCAGATTGCCGCTGATCCGGTGTGGTCCAAGGCTTTCACCTTTAACGGTGTGCAGATTACGTGGATGCTGATCGGTTACGGTTTCGTGGCGGCCTCGTTGCCGGTCTGGCTGATTCTGGCACCCCGTGACTACCTCTCGACCTTCCTGAAAATCGGCACCATCGTCGCCTTGGCGATCGGCATCCTGATTACCATGCCCGAGCTGAAAATGCCGGCCCTGACCCAGTTCATCGACGGCACGGGCCCGGTGTGGAAGGGCGGTCTGTTCCCGTTCCTGTTCATCACTATTGCCTGCGGCGCGGTGTCGGGTTTCCATGCACTGATTTCCTCCGGCACCACACCGAAACTGCTCGATAACGAGGTCAACGCCCGATACATCGGTTACGGCGGCATGCTGATGGAGTCCTTCGTGGCGATCATGGCCATGGTTGCCGCCTCGGTGATCGAGCCAGGCGTGTACTTCGCCATGAACAGCCCGGCGGCGGTGGTCGGCGGTGATGTGGTGGCGGTGGCGACCGCCGTCAGCAACTGGGGCTTTGCAATCACCCCGGAAGCGCTGCAAGCGGTGGCCCATGACATTGGCGAAACCACCATCCTGGCCCGTGCTGGCGGTGCACCAACCCTGGCGGTGGGTATCGCGCAGATCCTGCACAGTGTCCTGCCGGGTGAAAACACCATGGCGTTCTGGTACCACTTTGCGATCCTGTTCGAAGCGTTGTTCATCCTGACCGCAGTCGATGCGGGTACCCGTGCCGGGCGGTTCATGTTGCAGGATTTGCTCGGCTCCTTCGTGCCATCGCTCAAGCGCACCGAATCCTGGGCTGCCAACTTCATCGCCACTGCCGGTTGCGTGGCGATGTGGGGCTGGTTGCTGTATCAAGGTGTGATCGATCCGCTGGGTGGTATCAACACCTTGTGGCCACTGTTCGGTATCTCCAATCAGATGCTGGCGGGCATCGCGCTGATGCTCGGCACCGTGGTACTGATCAAAATGAAGCGCCAGCGCTACATCTGGGTGACCTTGCTGCCAGCGATGTGGCTGCTGATCTGCACCACCACCGCCGGCTTCATCAAGCTGTTCGACGCCAACCCGGCGATCGGCTTCCTGTCGCTGGCCAAAAAGTACAGCGATGCGCTGGCCAATGGTCAGATCCTCGCCCCGGCCAAGGACATCACGCAGATGCAGCACGTGATTTTCAACGCCTACACCAACGCTACGCTGACCGCGCTGTTCCTGTTCGTGGTGTTCAGCATCCTGTTCTATGCACTCAAGGTCGGCATTGCCTCCTGGGGTAAAAAAGAACGTACGGATAAAGAATCGCCCTTCCAGGCGCTGCCGGATGCGTAATCGAGGATTGCAGCATGTTCAATGACCTCAGTCGCCTCGGTAAATACCTCGGTCAGGCCGCACGCCTGATGGTCGGCATGCCCGACTACGACAACTACGTCGAGCACATGCAAACAAAGCATCCGGACAAACCGGTGATGAGCTACGAGGCGTTCTTTCGGGAACGCCAGGAAGCCCGTTACGGTGGCAAGGGTGGGCCGAAGTGCTGTTGATTCGACAGCCAGGTTGACGCAATACCCTGTGGGAGCGGGCTTGCTCGCGATGGCGGTGTGTCATTCAACATTTATGTCGACTGATCCACCGCTTTCGCGAGCAAGCCCGCTCCCACATTTGTTTTGTATTTGTCTTTAAATTTCATGCGACAGGAGTTTCATTGTGTCCTCTCCCATCCCGGTCACGATCCTCAGCGGCTTCCTCGGCGCAGGTAAAACGACCTTGTTGCGCCACCTGCTCAAAGCCGAGCACGGCCTGAAAATTGCCGTAATCGAGAACGAATTCAGTGACGCCGGCATCGACACCCAACTGTTGGGTGATGAGCCGGTGCAAGTGATGACGCTGTCCAACGGCTGCGTCTGCTGCACCATCCACACCGATCTGACCAAAGCGCTGTACCTGCTGCTCGAACGCCTGGACAGCGGCGACATCGCCTTTGACCGTCTGGTGATCGAGTGCACCGGCCTGGCCGATCCGGCCCCGGTTGCGCAGACCTTCTTCATCGACGAAGAACTGCGCGAGCGGTATATCCTCGACGGCATCATCACCCTGGTGGATGCGGCGCATGCCGATACTCACCTGACCCAAACCATCGCCCAGGCACAGATAGGTTTCGCTGACCGCTTGTTGGTCAGCAAGCGCGACCTGGTGGATGAGTCGACGTTCATCGCATTAAGTGAGCGTTTGACCCGCATCAACCGTCGCGCGCCCATCCGGGTCGTCGATCACGGCAAGATCGATCTCGCCGAATTGCTTGATGTCCGGGGCTTCAATCTCAACGCCGACCTGGGTGGCGGGGTCAGTCTGCGTCCGGTGAGCAGCGTCCCCTCCGTCGATCGCATTTCCAGTCTGGTACTGCGCACCGACAAGCCGCTGGATATCGACAAGCTCAGCGCGTTCATGAATGAGTTGCTCGAAGACCATGGCAAGCAGTTGCTGCGCTACAAAGGCGTGTTGAACATCCTGGGCGAACCGCGACGCATGGTGTTTCAGGGGGTGCTGAAGCTCTACGGGTTCGATTGGGATACCGAATGGGCTGAAGATGAGCCGCGCGAAAGCGTGATCGTGTTCATCGCCGACGATTTGCCGGAAGAGAAAATCCGTGAAGGTTTTTCAAGGGTGGCGGCCGAGTAGCGTCAAACAGGGCAGGAACTGGACGTGTCGCAATAAAAAAACCGGCCATCTCTGGCCGGTTTTTTATTGCTGCGGTTTAGCGGGGCTGATTAAGCACCGTATACCGGCAATTTCTTGCAGATGGCTTTGACTTTCTCACGAACGGCGTCAATCACCGCTTCGTTGTTCAGGTCAGCCAGGATGTCGCAGATCCAGCCTGCCAGTTCCTTGCACTCGGCTTCCTTGAAGCCACGAGTGGTCACCGCCGGAGTCCCGAAGCGCAGGCCGGAAGTGACGAACGGGGAGCGTGGGTCGTTTGGCACGGAGTTCTTGTTCACGGTGATGAAGGCTTTGCCCAGCGCGGCGTCAGCGTCCTTACCGGAGATCTCCTGCTTGATCAGCGAGAGCAGGAACAGGTGGTTCTGAGTACCACCGGAAACCACGTCGAAACCACGCTCGATGAACACGCTGGCCATGGCCTGGGCGTTTTTCACCACTTGTTGCTGGTAGGCCTTGAACTCAGGTTGCAGTGCTTCCTTGAAGCAGATCGCCTTGGCAGCGATCACGTGCTCCAGCGGACCACCCTGGGCGCCAGGGAATACCGCGGAGTTCAGCTTCTTCTCGATGTCGGCGTTGGCGCGAGCCAGGATCAGGCCGCCACGTGGACCGCGCAGGGTCTTGTGAGTGGTGGTGGTCACGACGTCGGCGAATGGAACCGGGTTCGGGTAGACGCCCGCGGCAACCAGACCGGCCACGTGGGCCATGTCGACGAACAGGTAGGCGCCGACCTTGTCAGCGATAGCGCGGAAGCGTGGGAAGTCCAGAACCTGCGAGTAGGCAGAGAAACCGGCCACGATCATTTTCGGCTTGTGCTCGACCGCCAGGCGCTCGACTTCGTCGTAGTCGATCAGACCGTTGGCGTCGATACCGTACTGGATGGCGTTGTACAGCTTGCCCGAGGACGAAACGCTGGCGCCGTGGGTCAGGTGACCGCCGTGGGCCAGGCTCATGCCCAGGATGGTGTCGCCAGCCGACAGCAGGGCCAGGTAAACGGCGCTGTTGGCTTGGGAACCGGCGTGCGGCTGGACGTTGGCGTAATCGGCGCCGAACAGTTCTTTGGCTCGATCGATTGCAAGCTGCTCGACGATGTCGACGTATTCGCAACCGCCGTAGTAGCGCTTGCCCGGGTAGCCTTCGGCGTACTTGTTGGTCAGTACCGAGCCTTGAGCTTCCATCACCGCAGGGCTGGTGTAGTTTTCCGAAGCGATCAGCTCAATGTGCTCTTCCTGGCGCTGAGCTTCTTGCTCC